>JBFHRO010000092.1:0-12237 GCA_041591635.1 Oleiphilaceae bacterium
CAGGCGGGCACCTGGGATGCCGGGGCGGTCAACTACAGCGTCTGGGAAGACGAACTGGCACGGGGTCTGATCGATACCGCCAAAGTCCGGGTGATCTGGACCACGCCGGCGTATCCTGATTATCAGTGGTCGATTCGCGGCGATGTCGATACCCGTTATGGCGCCGGCTTCAAGGCCCGGGTGCGTACTGCACTGTTGGAAATGAAGGCGCCTGAGCTGTTAGAGGCCTTTCCGCGTTCGGCTTTCGTGCCGGCCAGTAACGAGGACTATGCGCCCATCGAGCAAACCGCCATCGAAATTGGCCTGATGGATGCGCCCTGATGTCGGTAGCCGCGCTGTTTGAGCTGCAGCAGGGATCGCTGGCCTACGGCGGGGAGCGGGTGCTGCGCGATATTGACTTGCGCGTGATGCCGGGCGAGAAAATCGCCCTGCTCGGGCCCTCCGGAGCCGGCAAGACGACCCTGTTGCGCCAGTTGCGTCACCAGCAGGCGGCCAAGGTCGCCTGGTGCCCGCAGCAACCGGGACTGGTGCCCATGCTGTCGGTGTTTCACAACATCTACATGGGGCAACTCGATGCCTGGCCCTGGTGGCGTAACCTCGCCAATCTCGCCTGGCCGCTGCCGGGGCCGCGCGCCCAAATCCGTGCCCTGGCCACCGAGCTGGGCCTTGGTGACAAGCTGTTTACCTCGGTGGACCGGCTTTCGGGCGGGCAGCAGTCGCGGGTGAGTCTGGGGCGGGCGCTGTACCAGCATCGGCCGGTGTTCATGGGGGATGAACCTGTCAGTGCCCTGGATGAATCCCAGGCCGATCAGTTGCTGGGGCTGGTGCTGGCACGCCACGAGACCGCCGTGGTGGCCCTGCACGACGTAGCGCTGGCGCTGCGCCACTGTACCCGCATAGTCGGGTTGCAGGGCGGCGAACTGGTGCTGGATTGCGCCAGCGAACGGCTGTCGGAGCAGGCCCTGCTTGCCTTTTACGCACACTAAAGACGGTCGGCGGGGGATCGCATGAGTCCAAACGCGCAGGCCGGTCTTGGTCAGCCGCCAGTGACGGGGCAAAGTTCCGCCACGGCGATTGTCCGCACCAGTGGCCTGTTTGTGCTGCTGGCCTTAGTGGCCTTGCCCTGGGCCGATTTTGCCATCAGCACCTCCGACCCCTGGCAGATACTTGGGCGCATGGGGTGGGGGCTGCTGACGCCGGACTTCTCCCGCCCGGGTGACATTCTGGTCGCCCTGGCCAATACCCTGGCCTTTGCGTTGCAAGGAGTGATTCTGGGCGTGGCCGGCGGCTTTGTGCTGTCACTGGGTTATACACTGGCGCCGGTGCGCGCCTTCGCTGCCTTTATTCGTGGTATTCACGAACTGTTCTGGGCCTTGCTGTTTATTCAGCTGGTGGGGCTTTCTCCGCTGGCCGGGGTGCTGGCGCTGGCCATTCCCTATGCCGGTACCTTTGCCAAAATCTACGGCGAACTCTACGAAGAGGTCGACCCGGCCTCGGCCCAGGCGCTGCCCGCCGGTGCGGGCTTTCTTTCGCGTTTTTTTTACACCTGTCTGCCCCAGGCGCTGCGTCCCATGCGCATCTACACCAGCTATCGTCTGGAGTGCGGTATTCGTGCTTCGGCGGTGTTGGGTTTTATTGGGCTGCCAACGCTTGGCTTTCATCTTGAAACCGCCTTGCGCCAGGGGATGTACAGTGAAGCGGCGGCATTGTTTTACGCGCTGGTGGTGGTGATTGCGACCCTGCGCTTTTGGCTTAAAGGGGTGCTTTTACCCTTGTATGCGGCGGCGGCTTTGTTCTGGTTGCCTCCGGTCGCAACGCTGGACTGGGCAGTGCTGGTGCGGTTTTTCACCGAGGATGTGGTGCCCCAGCCATGGCGCAGCCTGGGTGCCGATGCGGATTTCTGGCAATCGCTTGAAGTGCTTGGCCCCTGGCTGCAGAGGCTGTGGACACAGCAAGTCGCCCATGGTCTGGTAAACACTCTGGTGCTGGCCATTCTGGCGCTGATCGCTACCAGTGTCGTCACCTTGCTGTGGTTTCCGCTGATTTCGCCGCTGTTTGGCGGGCGCCTGCGCCGGGCAGGCGGGCATCTGTTTCTGGTGTGGATGCGCTGCGCCCCTGAATACCTGCTTGCCTTTGCCGGTTTGCTGCTGTGGGGGCCCAGCATGTTACCGGCGATGGTAGCGCTGGCCTTGCATAATGGGGCCATCATCGCCCATCTGGTCGGGCGCTACAGTGCCGGTATCGGCCTGCGTGACGATGCGGCCACGGGGATTAACCGTTATTTTTATGAAGTTCTGCCGCGCATTTATCGGCCCTTTATGGCCTTTACGCTTTACCGCTTTGAAATTCTGATGCGCGAAACCGCTTTGCTGGGCATGATTGGTGTTCCCACCCTTGGCTTTTACATTGATTCGGCCTTCAGCGAGTTCCGTTTTGATCGTGCCATGGTGTTGCTGCTGATTACGGCTATGCTGAACCTGCTGGTGGATGCGCTTGCGCGCCACCTGCGCCGTCGCCTGCATTTGTCGAGTCAGCCGGAAAGTCTGTAACCGGCAAAGGCGGCGACGCTTTATAACCACGACCACGAGGACTGCCAGTGAATACCCATCCAGACTACGCAACCGTACCCGGTGCCAGGCATCTGGTGCTGATTGGGGGTGGTCACACGCATGCGCTGGTGTTGCTGCAGCTGGCGCAGCGACCTTACCCCGATACCCGTGTCACCCTGATCTCCGAGGCCGATACCAGCCCCTATTCAGGCATGTTGCCGGGCATGGTTGCCGGCCACTATGCGCCTGCCGAGGCCCACATTGCCTTGCGCCCGCTCTGTGCGTTGGCGAAGGTGCGCTTGCTTGTAGGGCGGGTGGTGGCGGTGAATGCGATGTATCAGCAGGTTCAGCTCGAATCGGGAGAAAGCCTCGATTACGACCTGCTGAGCATTAACAGTGGCGCAACGCCCGATCTGGAGGTGGAAGGCGCGGGCGAGCATGCCATTGCGGTCAAGCCGATAGCCACTTTTTGGCCGCGCTGGCTTAAGGTGCGGGAGGCGCTGGCCAGGGCCGAGCGTGCGCATTCGCTGGCGGTGGTCGGCGGCGGAGCCGGCAGTGTCGAGCTGGCGCTGGCAATGGCTCAGAGTTTGCGCCCGTTACCCCTGCGCCATCACATTCGTATTGTGACCCGTGGCCCTGTGTTGCTTGAAGACTATCCGCTGCCGATGCGCCGATGGCTCGCCAAACGCCTTATCCGCCATGGCGTGGTCGTCAGCTGTGCGGCAGAGGTGACGCGGGTGGGCTTGCAAGGACTGGTGACCGGCACCGGTGCCCGGATTGCCGCCGACCATGTGTTCTGGTGTACCCAGGCCCGGGGCGCCCGCTGGCTTGCGGCTTCGGGGCTGCCGGTGACGCCGAGGGGATTCTTGCGGGTGTCCTCCTGCCTGCAGTCGTTAGGCGATAACCGGGTGTTTGCGGCCGGTGACTGTGCCTGGATTGAAGGCGAAAACCTGCCCCGGGCGGGGGTGTATGCGGTGCGCCAGGCGCCGGTGCTGTACGCAAACCTTCAGGCCCGGTTGCAAGGCAACGAGCGATTGCAAAGTTATCAGCCGCAATCGCAGTTTTTGAGCCTGCTGGCCACCGGCGACAAAGACGCCGTTGGCGCACGCGGCGCAGTTTCGCTGGCCGGGCCCTGGGTTTGGCATTTGAAGGATTACATCGACCGCCGGTTTATGGCGCAGTTTCCCGCCGCCCAGGACACCGGCCTGTGAGCCGGGGCGGTGTCCTGGTGCCCATCAATCAAGCAGGCGTTTGGCGAAATGTTCGACATTGATGGTGATGTCGTCTTCCCCTATGCCATCGAACGGATTCTCAAGGTGATCCTGAATGTTTGACAGGCTTACCAGTACCAGCGAAAACAACACCGGCATCACATAGGTTACATGCGGTGAATACTCGGCGGCCTGATGGGCAAAATAGGGCCCGTACAAAATGGGCACTAACGAGATGAATACCGAGCTGAAGGTGCGCAGGGTGCGCGGTGTGCGGTATTGATAGATATGCTTGGCCTCTTCGAAGGCGATGAGCATTTTGCTCAGATACTGATTGCAGCGGGAGACTTCGCCACTGGGCAGCCCCTGGCCGCGCAGATCCTCCTTGATGAAGCGCGACAGGTTCGAAAACGCCAGGTAAACCTGGGCTTCGTTTTGGCGCCCCTGGGCAAAAGTACCGGTAAAGAAGTTGCGGCAGGCACTGAGCAGCGCGAGGGTTTGGGCGCGGGCATTGTCAAGGCTGGCGGGCGAAGGGTTGTCGAGCCAGTCGCGGGCGACCAGAAACAGCGCATGACAGTGGGATTTGAGCGAGCCGTAATGACTCAGCGCGGTTTCGCGGCGCTTGTAAGCACCGTTGATCGAAAACACGATGGGAAAGATCACCGCCGTGGCAATCAGGGTCAGCGGGTATTCGGCCTTGATGTCCCAGGTAATGCACAGCCAGGTCGAGAGTATCGCCAGCAGGGTAATGATCAGGGTTTTGACGTTGATAATCAGCAGTATGCGTTTCATGGCACCTTCTTGTGAATCACAAAGTGGGGGAGAGCGCCAATCGTCGGGCCACTGGCTCCGGCCAGCGACCTTTCTAGGTGCGGGTAAAGAGCGGCTTGCTGACCAGGAGCCGGGGTTGATCCAGCAGGATTTTCAGCGCGCTGTCCAGCCGTGGTGGCAAGGGGGTCGCCCATGCAAAGTAAAGCGCGAAACCCAGAAACAGTAAACTCGCCCACCAGCTCGACAGGCTCAGGGGTTTAAGTGCCGAACCAAAGGAGCGTTTTACCTCCAGGTTTGAAAGATCAACGGCAAAACACTCATCGAGCACCAGATGGGTCAGGTAGCCGCAGCCAACCATGATGCCGGTAGCCCAGGCCAGATCAGGGGTAA
The DNA here is from genome assembly GCA_041591635.1 of Oleiphilaceae bacterium. Taxonomy (GTDB): domain Bacteria; phylum Pseudomonadota; class Gammaproteobacteria; order Pseudomonadales; family Oleiphilaceae; genus JACKOD01. Next base: position 4,922 of record JBFHRO010000092.1, read on the forward strand.
AGGGGAGTAACAGCAGGCACAGGTACACGGTTCCCAGACCAAAGGTGATGGCGGCCAGCAGGGAGTGAAAGGCCCCGCGATGCTCGGTCAGCCGCGCGAATAAACTCATCAGGCCCACACGAATCGCCAGAAACACCCCCAGCATGATGCCCCACATCACCAGCAAGGGTTGCTGTTTGATGCTGAAAAGGCACAAAAAGGCGCCCAGCACACCCAGGGCAGTGAAGAGCCCGCGCAGGGTAGGTGTGTTGTCGGCGTCCAGATCCGGCAACAGCCCGCCGAGCGTCCCGGCGCCCCACAGCAGCATGCCTTGCGTCGGGGTGAACAGGCCGGTGAGTAAAAACGTTGAGGAAAGCAGGCCGGAAACGGCGGCGGCACCGCTTAGGTGCGTATTGAAGTTGGCCATGTCAAGTGGTCATCCATGAAGTGGTGTGGCTCGGGTTTATCGGGCATTCAACTCGCTGCGGGCCTGGCGGATGATCACCCGGGCCGAGCTGAGATTGAGGCCGGCCATGATAACGGCTACCGCAATGTCAGGAAAGGCGGTGGCCGTGCCCCACACGCCCAGCGCCGCCAGCATCACCAGGGTGTTGCCGATCACATCGTTACGGCTGCAGAGCCACACCGAGCGCATGTTGGCGTCGCCATCACGAAAGCGGTAGAGCAAAAACAGTACGCTCAGATTGGCCAGCAGGGCCAGAAACCCCACCGCACCCATGGTCATGGCTTCTGGCTGGGCGCCACTGAACAGGATCCAGCCGGCCTGCGCCAGTACAAAAACGCCATAACCCAGCATGGTAAAGCCCTTGACCAGCGCCGCCCGGGAGCGCCATACCGGCAGCAGGCCCAGCGCCGCCAGCGACAGGGCGTAGTTAAACGAGTCACCGAAGAAATCCAGCGCATCGGCCAGGAGTGCCGCCGAGTCGGCTTGCAGGCCAGCGATCATCTCCACCACGAACATGCTGAAATTGATCACCAGCGCCACCCAGAGTATTTTGGCGGCAGCCTGGGGCGCGCACGAGGCTCCGCCGCAATGGTCAGTCGCGCAGGAATCCTTGGCGGGGGCAGGGGTGTGGCAGCAGTGCTCGCTCATGGTGCGGGTCTCCGGATGAATTGCCCAAGATCATATAACCTGAGAGCCGATCCCGGGTCAACCCGTTGCTGTCCACAGTCGTCGTCCGTGCCAGCACGGTCTTGTTCGTTACGCCGGTACCGGCCTTTGTTGTAGTATGTCGTGCTTGCACAACGAGCCGGGAGGTCGTTTCATGCCCCATCGCCATCACCTGTTTTCACTGCGCCTTGGCAATGCCCTGCGCGAAAGCTGTATTCAGGAGCCCTACAGCGTCTCGCGCCTGTATCGCGATCTGCTCGCCGGACTGACGGTAGGCATTATTGCCATTCCGCTGTCGATGGCCTTGGGGATTGCCAGTGGTGTTTCGCCGCAAAACGGTTTGTACACTGCCATTGTGGCGGGCTTTGTGATTGCGCTGACCGGCGGCTCCCGGTTCAGCATTTCCGGGCCCACGGCGGCCTTTGTGGTGTTGCTGTTTCCGGTGGCCCAGCAATACGGGCTGGCGGGCCTGATGGTGGCCACCCTGATGGCAGGCGTGATTCTGATTGGCATGGCGCTGTTGCGTCTGGGGCGTCTGATCGAGTACATCCCCGAGTCGGTCACCCTGGGCTTTACCGCAGGCATTGCGGTGGTCATTGCCACGTTGCAGATCAAAGACTTTTTTGCCTTGCCCATTGAGGTACTGCCCGAAACCTACATCGAAAAAGTCGAGCTGCTTGGCCAGACCTTGCCGGCCTTTTCGGGCGCGAGTCTGTGTGTGGGGCTGGTAACATTGGCTACCCTGTTGCTGTGGCCGCGCCTGAATACCCGGATTCCGCCCCATTTGCCGGCGGTGGTGGTGAGTTGTGTGCTCGCCTGGGGCCTGGGGGTCGCAGGCTTTGCCGTCGATACCATCGGCACCCGCTTTACCTATCTCTTGCCGGATGGGTCGATTGGGCACGGGATTCCACCCGTACTGCCGGCATTTGACTGGCCCTGGCAGCAGGCCGGCCCCGGCGGTGCGCCCATGGTCTGGAGCTGGAAGACCATTGAAGGTCTGTTGCCCGCCGCCTTTGCCATTGCCATGCTGGGGGCCATCGAGTCCTTGCTCTGTGCGGTAGTGCTCGATGGCATGACCGGGCGGCGCCACAGTGCCAACAGTGAATTATTGGGTCAGGGCCTGGGCAATCTGGTGGCGCCCTTTTTTGGCGGTTTCACGGCCACGGCGGCGCTGGCCCGTTCGGCAGCCAACGTGCGGGCCGGGGCGCAATCGCCGGTGGCCGGGATGATTCATGCGCTGGTCGTGCTCCTGGCCCTGGTGGGGCTGGCGCCGCTGTTGTCCTGGTTGCCGATGGCAGGCATGGCCGCCCTGCTGATCATGGTGGCCTGGAACATGAGCGAGGCCCCCAAGGCGGTGCATCTGGTCAAAACCGCCCCGGGCAGCGATGTGCTGGTGTTTTTCGCCTGCTTTCTCCTTACCGTGCTGTTTGACATGGTCATTGCGATTTCTGTGGGCGTGATTATGGCGTCTTTGCTGTTTATGAAGGAAATTGCGGCCATGACCAAAGTGACCGACATCAGCTCGCAGCGCAAGCATGTACCCCAGACGCTGCCACCGGGGTGGCAGGTGTACAAAATCAGCGGCCCTTTGTTTTTTGCCGCGGCCGATCGGGTGTTTGGTGAGCTGGCCTTACTCAGTACCTCGGCCAAAGGGGTAGTGCTCTATATGGATGGTGTTTCCATCATGGATGCCGGCGGCCTGGCGGCCATGCAAAAGTTTTTCGCCAGCTGCCAGAAGCAGCAAACCTGCTTGTGGATTTCCGATTTGCAGTTCCAGCCATTGCGGGCCCTCAAGCGGGCAGGCATTGCGCCACAAGGGGAGCGGCTGCGGTTTTTTCCCACCCTGGAGGCGGCGCTGGAGGCTGTGTCGGTGCCTTCCGCTGTGGCACCGGATCAGGCTTGATCTGGCACTATGATCTGCGCGGGCCGGTGCGCCTCGTCGGAGCGGATATGGATATCCCGCTGGGGGAAGGGGATTTGAATGTGGCGTGCGCGCAGTTCATCTTCGAGCGCCCACAAATAACGTGCCCGGGTGCGGGCGGGTGAATACATCAGATCGTGGGATACCCATACCACCAGCTCGAAATCCAGGCTGCTCTCGCCAAAGTTGACCAGCCACACATCGGTGGTGCGCCGGCTGTCTTCGATGGTTCCCGCAATGCTGCGCGCGGCCGCCAGGGCGGCCTCCCGTACCAGTGACTTGTCACTGCCGTAGGCCACGCCAAAGGGAATGTGCATGCGCCGCATGCGCTCGTCGAAGCTCCAGTTGGTCACCCGGCCGTTAATGAATTCGGCATTGGGAACTATCACATCCACCAGATCATTGGTGGTGACACGGGTGTAGCGCATGCTGATTTCGTTGACACGCCCCATGACGCCGGATTCGAGTTCGACAAAATCCCCCACCTTGAGGGTTTTCTCGATCAACAGAATGATGCCGCAGATAAAGTTGCTGACAATGGTTTGCAGGCCAAATCCGATGCCCACCCCAATGGCCCCGCCCAGGAGCGAGATGGTGGTGAGATCAAAACCCAGATAATTAAGACCCACAAAGGAGCCGGTGATCCAGACCGTGTAGCGGACGATGCGCGACAGCGCGTAGAAGTTGGAGTTTTTCAGCGAGCCGTCATTGTTTTTCTTTGCGGCCCGGTGCAGCGATGATTCGAGCACGCGTGCGAACCACCAGACAAACCCCAGAATGACGATCAGCCCGGTGAGGCGAAACAGGGTGAACTCGTTGGAGCCAATGGTAAACCAGGGCCGGGAGCCGAAGTTCAGCATGAACTCGTACAAACTGCTGAGGAATTCCACGCAAGTCTCCTTTATCCGGCCTCACCCATAAAACGGGCTGATCCAAAACCTATTTCGCGTTCTGGTTGACGATCAGGATCTCAACCCGCCGATTGGCCGTGCGCCCCGCCTCGGTGTCATTGCTGGCAACGGGTCGGTCTTTGCCGTAACCCACGGACGACAGGCGTTGCGGGCTGATCTGGCCGACATCGGTAAGAAAACGCACCACCTTGGTGGCCCGGTCTTCGGACAAACGCTGGTTTTTCATGTCGTCACCCCGGTTGTCGGTGTGTCCCGCCACTATGATGCTGGCCTGGCCAAACTTGCCAATGGTCTGGATGATCTTGTTCAGCAGGGCAAAGTTGGATGACTGGATTTCGCTTTGCCCGCTGGGAAAATAAAAGCCGTGGGCGCGAATCAGCACGTTATCGCCCTGGCGATAGACCTCGGCCTCGTCTCTGTCAAACAACGCCTGCACATAGGCAAACCGGGCTTCATCTTCGGCCTGTTTGCGCCGGGCTTCTTCGGTCATCAGGCGATTGGCTTCCATTTCGGCTTCTTTCTGCCGCTTGAGTTCGGCGGCGCTGACCCGCGCCTGTTTCAGGCTGGTGGTCAGTGCAATCTTGTCTTGCACCAGGGTGGCAATGCGGGCCTGCGCCTGTTTGATCATCACTTTGTTGGGTTCGTTCAGCTCAGTCAGTGTGCCCAATGGCTGCAGCACGGTGCTGAGTTGATCCTGGTACCAGAGAATTTTCTCTTCCTCATCGAAGTCCGAAGCCTCGAAATGCTTGTGAATCTGGGCAATTGTCATGGCCCGCTGGGTATACCAGAGGCTGCGCTTGGCGTGATTCTCTGCCTTTTCGCGATCGTTACGGTTGGCATCGAGGGTCGAGAGCGCCAGCTCCAGTTCGTCGCGGGCGATTTTCAGGGTGCGGGGGGCGACATCATCAATGTCATCCTTGAGCGCCAATGCCAGTGTCTGCTTGGCACGATCAACGGTGTCGCGCTTGAGATTGCTCAGTTCGCTGTCTTCGTACAGTCGCTTGAGGGCGGTCAGCTCGGCTCTGGCCTTGTCTTCGCGGCCCAGTTCCAGCTGGCGGGCCAGTTTCTGCAGGCTTTCCTCGGCCTGGCGGTAGGTGCGATCCGAGGCCGCGTTGGCGCCTGCCTGAATGGCCCGGTCACGGGCAATCAGCACGTCTTCGAACACATCTTTGGCGCGGGTGCTCTGGCGCACGGCCGCATCGTAACGCGCTAGCCCTTCCTGGGCCAGTTCGCTGCCACGGGTGTGATCGGCCTTGGCCCACTTGAGCGCTTCGTCGTAGTTTTTGCGCGCCCCTTCATAGAGGGCTGGCGCCAGGCGGGCCAGTTCGCTGCTCTGGCTGGACTGGAGTTTGCGTTCCAGCTGTTGCACCTGCGGGTACTTGATGTACATGGCTTCTTCGGTCATGACGGGCGGCTTGGTGCTACAGGCTACAGACCCGAGCCCGAGGGCGGAAATGAGGGCGATCTGAGCGAATTTTTGCATGGCGTTATCCTTGCGTCGTGATGATGAATGAAGTCGCGGGCTATCCGGTCAATCTGTTAGCTGGCCGACGGTGGTGTCGTGGCAGGCAGCCCGCTGCCTGCCTCTGGTACCGCTGCGGGAAGGCGTATTTCCGGTTTGGTCTTGCTGTCTTTAGCATAGCCTTCCCGGGGCGGGCGCGGAATATTGTAACGGCTGAACAGCTCGGCCACCCGTGTTACCACGTCACTTTGAAAGGCTTTTTCATAGCGCACATCCATCACGTAGGCCTTGGCCCGAATCTGCATGGCCAGCCGGTCGGGTAATTGCACTTCATTGATAGCGAAAGCGACGGGCTTACGCAAATAGGCGTACCGGCTGGTGACTATGGCTTCATGAATGATGGTTTGGGCATGGCGAATGTCGGCATCCAGTGCTACATGAAAATCGCACACTATCATCATGTCCAGCGCACCGGCATTGCCGCTGGACACCACTTCGGTAATAAAGCGGGCATTGGGAATGGTGACCAGATTATCGTCGAGCGTGTTGAGTTTGACCGAGCGCAAACCAATGCGCTTGATTTCACCGTAAGTACCATTAAAGCTGACCCGGTCGCCCACCTGAAACGGGCGGTCAAATAACAGAATCACGCCAGCAATGATGGAGGCGGCGACGTCCTTGAGAGCAATACCCACGGCCACCGCCGCGCTGCCGCCAATCGCCAGCAGCATTTCCCGGGGCGGGTCGATGATGCCAACGATCACCCAGTAAGTGCCGGCAAAGTACCAGATGAAGGTGAACATGGTGCCGGTTTGCAAAATGGCAAAGCGGCGCGCCGGCATGCGGGTCATCAGGGAGTTGCAGAATTCCCGCACCAGATGATTCACGCCCCACAGGGCAAAGAGGGTAGCCAACAGGGTAAAAATCTTTCCAAGATCCAGCAGTGTTCCCAGTGCCGCAAGGCCTTCGAGCGTTTTCTGATCCATTCTCTTACCCTGTCGTTAGCTGTTACGCGCTGTCTGTTACAGCAGATTCTTCTGTTGCAGTACCTGAAAAAACACCGGCAGCCATACCAGACGTACATTGAAGCGCTGGCCATCGAGGGTTTCCAGGGTGCCCAGCCCATAGCCATGCTTGAGCGTATGCCGTACCGCCGGCGCGGGAATCCGGGTCACCAGACTGACCTGATGAGCCGTCATCGCCCGGTGGCGAATGATGGCGGCGTAGATGAAATAGGCATCGTCGCTGAGCTCGCTGAGCTGGGTGGCCGAAGGCTTGTGCGGCACGCCGATCTCGATATTGCGCCCGTTGATTTTGCCGGCACTGAGCCAGAGTTCGATGGCATGGCCCGGATTGCCGCCACTTTGCTCCCAGAGGATGTTGAATATCCGCGAGTCGGTGGCGCGCATGCTGCTGGATTCGCTGCTGGCGGTGGCCGATAACAGCAGTTCGTTATAAGAGAGGCGGTAGCGGCCGCCTTTGTGGCGTGCCAGCAGCATTTTGCGAATGTCGGCGGGCGACCACTTGGCGACCTTGAACAGCGATCCCGTGTACTGCTCACGCGGAAACGCCGCGTTGAGGTACTGGCGGGCCGGCGCATGCATGGAAATGATCCAGAAAATGTTGCTGAGGCTCAGATTCAGACAATCGATCATGGCCCGGTAGGCATCGAACAGCCCCACTTCTGACAAGAACAGGTTGTGAGCGTTGTCGATCAGGATGAGTTGCGGCTCAAGGCTGGCATCGCGCTCGGTCAGGCCGTGCAGTGACTGTACCGCCGGCTCCCCCAGCACCCCCGAGAGCATTTCGAACCAGGCTTTGGTGGCCGGCGTTTTGCGTTCGATGTTGATGGTATGCACCGGGGTTTCGTTCCAGGTGGCGGCAATGCGCTGCATCAGGGTGGTTTTGCCG
>JBFHRO010000093.1:0-12181 GCA_041591635.1 Oleiphilaceae bacterium
GGGCTATGCTTCCGGCGTTGTTTTATTTTTTCTGCACATTGATTGTCGACAGTTCCAGCTGTACATCATTAACACGCTTCTCAAGCGAAACCAGGCGCTGATTCACCTGTAGCCGGCTTGCGTCCACCGATTCAATCGTCTTTTCAATGTCACGCACTTTTGGCCCCAGATCTACGGCAGACACCTGCTTTTGCAAGGCAGCCTGCCCGGATTTCACCACGGCCAACTGCTCTGTCGCCTGCTTTGCCTGCGACACAAGATCTGCGACACCCGCTTCCAGCTTGGCCAACGACGCCACTACCCCTGCCAGCTCTTTCTGCGCAACATTCAGCTGCGCAGCCAGCTCTGCTTCGCGCTTGACCCCCTGTTCGTGGCGCGATTCGAACGCCGCAAGCGTTTTACCCGTTCCTTCGAGAGCCACCTTCAAACCATCAACCGACTTACTCAAAACAGCGAGCTCTTCTTTATTCTCGGCAATGGCTTTCTTGTTTCTGTCATTCGAAACCGCCCAAAGCTTGCGCATTTCCGAGTCCAGAAAACGCAACTGTTTGTCAACCTCTGTCCCGGTTTGCACCTGAGCCGCATCTGCCTCAAGCAATTGCCCTTCAAACCGGGCCATGAGCAATTTACTTTGCTTGATCAATTCCACGGCTTCGCGGGACTCCGCCTTGAGCTCGCCAATTTCCTGAGCCTGCTCATACAGCCCCCATCCAGCAAGCGCGGCAACCATGATCACCAATACAAGGTAAGCCACCGAAAACCGGCCTTTCGCCGCATTATCCTTCGCCGATTTTGGTGTTCCTGCAACCAGCGGTTGTTTTACGTTTCTTGACGCCGCAACGGTGGTTTCTTTTCGTCTTCCCATTGCATCATCGGCTGCGATCTTTGCCGAGGTCACAACATCATCTCGTTCAGCTCTTAGGCCATCCATTCCGTCACTCTCGCGCTACAGATTCTTTCAATGATTTTTATTACTCCCGATGGCAACGCACAAGCAACGATGACCAGGATGAGTCGCTATTGTATTTGCAAGGGTATGTGCTAATCACTAAGATATGCGATCTTTTTTCACTCATTTTGTGCCGTCGGAAGCTTTGAATGCAACCTCTAGTTGGCCTGATAATGGGCTCCAAATCAGATTGGCCCACCATGGAATACGCCGCAAAAATGCTGGATTCGCTTGGCATTGCTTACGAAGCAAAGGTTGTATCTGCACACCGTACACCCGATTTGCTTTTTGATTACGCCAAAACAGCCAAAACCCGTGGACTGAAAGTCATAATCGCGGGCGCAGGGGGGGCGGCACATCTGCCTGGCATGGTGGCGGCGCAAACCGAATTGCCCGTACTTGGGGTTCCCGTCGAATCCCGCCACCTCAAAGGGCTTGATTCACTCTTGTCTATCGTCCAGATGCCTGGCGGCGTGGCGGTCGGCACACTTGCCATAGGCAAGGCCGGCGCGACAAACGCCGGCTTGCTGGCCGCGCAAATCCTTGGAATTACCGACCCGGTAATCCAGGAAGCTGTGGCCAACTTTCGAGCCCAACAAACTAATAACGTACTAAATCACCCCGACCCGAGAAGCGAGATATGAAGATTGGCGTATTGGGTGCCGGTCAGCTTGGCCGCATGCTTGCACTGGCCGGACTCCCGCTGGAAATGCAGTTCAGCTTTTACGATACATCGGGATCACCCAGCGTCGGCATAGGGGAGATCTTTGTTGACCGTGGCGGCAAGGGGAGCGAGCTGGAACAGTTTCTCGCCACGGTCGACATTGTCACATCAGAGTTTGAACACATCCCGCTTGCACTGGCACAAACCATAGAGCGCAAGAAACCGCTACTCCCCTCTTCGGAATCGACGCGTGTTTGCCAGAATCGGGCAGAAGAGAAATCCCTGTTCAACAAGCTTGGTATTCCGACGCCTCAGTACAGAGTCGCAACCTCTATCAGTGAGCTTGAGCTGGCCGTGGAAGCCTTGGGCTGTCCGGTCATCGCTAAAACGATTACAGAAGGATATGACGGCAAGGGGCAGGCGATTATCCGCGATACCGCAGACATTGCCTCAGCATGGAGCAGCATCGGAAATACCGCACTCATTGTTGAAAAATTCATCAATTTCTCACGTGAATTATCAATCATCGCCGTACGATCCCGATCGGGCCAGATTGCCTTTTACCCCTTGGCCGAGAACACGCACCAGGGCGGCATTTTAAGATTTTCTGTGGCACCTGCGCCGCGCATTAGTCCGGATATTGAAAAACAGGCTCAGAGCTATGCCTGTGAATTGCTCGAGGCGCTTGGTCACGTTGGCGTTTTAACGCTTGAGCTGTTTGAAACCGAGCACGGACTGCTCGCCAACGAAATGGCGCCCAGAGTACACAACTCTGGTCACTGGTCGATTGAAGGCGCCGCCTGCAGTCAGTTCGAGAATCACTTGCGTGCCATTTGCGATCTGCCACTGGGAGACTGTCAAGCAATCTCGCCCACCTGCATGATCAACATCATCGGCAAAAAGGGCAAGACAGAAGCATTATTGCGCCTTCCCTACGTTCACCTTCATCTTTACGACAAAGAGGAGCGCGCAGGCAGAAAGCTGGGGCACATTACCGTTCAGGCCGATAACTATAAAGAACTGACTTGGCGCATAAGAAACGTTGCCTCCTTGCTTCCCGAGTGCCCTGAGTACAATCCCTCCGAGAATCGCTGACCCTTTGCTATCGGCAATTTGCACCAGAAGGGATTTCGGTCCACACTGGTGCACAACCGCATCAACAGATCCATAGACTCGCACGAAACGGAATAACTCAGATTCTGCTAAGAATAGATATGCATGGAAAGCAGTGCTATTATTGATCTCGATCAAAAAAACATGTGCCTTCCTGCTTATTTCATGGTGATGCGCGCGTGAATTATCTGATGAATCATAATGGAGACTCTCACTATGGCTTTTGAACTTCCAGCACTTCCTTACGCCAAGAACGCTCTGGCGCCTCATATTTCAGAGGAAACCATTGAGTTTCATTATGGCAAGCACCACAAGACCTATGTTGACAAACTGAATGGCTTGATCCCGGGTACTGAATTTGAAGGCAAAAGCCTGGAGGATATCATCAAGTCCTCAAGCGGCCCCGTATTCAATAATGCAGCGCAAGTATGGAACCATACCTTTTACTGGCACTGCCTGTCGCCCGAAGGTGGCAATGCCCCCACAGGCGCCGTGGCCGATGCTATCAATACTGCCTTTGGATCCTTTGAAGAGTTCAAAAAGCAGTTCAACGACAAAGCCGTCAACAATTTTGGCTCAAGCTGGACATGGCTGGTGAAAAACGCCAGCGGGCAGCTGGAAATTGTCAACACCAGCAATGCGGGCACCCCAATGACAGCGGGGCACACGGCCCTGCTGACCGTCGATCTGTGGGAACACGCCTACTACATTGATTACCGCAATGTACGCCCGAACTATCTGGAAGCCTTCTGGAAACTGGTCAACTGGAAATTCGTTGAAGAAAATCTGAACAGCTGATCGTTCTTGAATCAAACCAACAAAAACACCGGGTGGTAAATACCGGTGTTTTTGCTTCGATACTGTGATAGCCAATCAAAACCCCTTCTCGTTTCCATCGCCCCATCTTCACAAGAATACAGCCCTATTTGGTGCGGGCTTTTACTTCTGCTCTTTCCGTCTAAACTATCTTCATTAAATGCCGATCAGTGGACCCGGATCGAATGGGAAAAAACGCAACCATACCCGTCAAACAATCCCTTTCCCTGCGATTATTCCGGTGGGTTATGCTGACCGCCATTATCGCCGGCTGCGTATTGAGCGTGCTGCAAATTCTGCTTGATGCGCGCCGGGCAGGTCGAGAATTGGATACCCAGGCGCTTGCTCTATTGGAAGTAGTCAAGGAACCCGCAACGCAAGCCGTTTACAGTATTGACGCCAGCCTCGGAGCTCAAGTTATTGAAGGCCTGTTTAAGCAGCGTTTGGTGCGTGGAGCGGTGATTTCTCACTCAGATGGCAGTACTCTGGTAGAAAAACAGCGACCACTGATCGATTATCAGTGGCGCTGGTTGACAGATGCGGTTTTCGATCAAACACGCCAGTACAGCCTTCCGCTCGAAAAAATGCGCACCAAGCTGCCGGAGCACTTCGGCGATATCACCTTGAATATAGACACGTCCGTGACAGCAGAAAGCTTTCTCGAACGATCTCTGATTGTTTTTCTTACCGGGCTTGCCAAAGCTCTTATTCTTGGCTGCATTCTGTACGTGGTTTACTCTTACATACTCACCCGCCCTATCTCCGAACTGATATCCTCGTTGCTCACCGTTGATCCGCGCACTCCCGGGAAAAATACCATTCCGGTTCCCAAAGGACATGAACAAGATGAGCTTGGCGTTTGGGTCAATAGCGCCAACCTGTTGTTGTCCGAGATATCGGAAAGCCAATCCCGACGACAGGCCGCGGAGGCGCGCGCGCTTCAGCTGTCGCAAAACGATGCGCTAACGGGCCTGCCTAATCGCCGGCAGCTACGCGTGCTGCTGCAGAAAGTTCTGCACGCACAGGAAAACAAGCCCAAACTGCTCGCCATCTTCTGTTGCGGCCTGGACGACTTCAAATCGATCAACGATCAATTCAGCTACAATACCGGCGACAAGCTGTTACGGGCTTATGCCCAGCGCATGTCAGCCCAACACCAAAACCTGTTTATTGCATCCCGATTAAGCGGCGATCAATTTGTGCTGGTTTTGCAAGTATCCGACGAATCAGCGCTAATAGTAGAAGCCGAAAAACTCCTGGCCGCACTGAGCCAGCCCTATGTTGTGGGTGATCAACGCATTGCAGTACGCTCCACCATAGGGATCAGTCGCTATCCGGCCGACGGCACCGATTGTGACAAGTTACTGCAAAAAGCCGAACACACCATGATGCTCGGCAAGTCGGTGAAGCGAAATCATTACTGCTTTTACGAAGAATCCGTCGACACACTGCTACGAGAGCGCAAACAACTGGAGCGCGACTTGTCGACTGCGATCACTAATCAGGAGTTGCACCTCGTCTACCAACCCCAAATTGATTTGAAAACCAACGAAATCATAGGTGCAGAGGCACTGCTGCGCTGGAATCACCCGGAAAAAGGCTTGATTCGGCCTGATATTTTTATCGCTCTGGCCGAAAACAACGGCCAGATTGCTGAAATCGGCAAGTGGGTTATTGATGCTGTTTGCAAGCAAGTCAAGCAATGGCAATCTCAGGGGCTTGAAGTCAGAATTGCTATTAATGTGTCTGCCATTCAGCTCAACAACCCCCTTCTTGCGGGTGAAATCGTCAGCGCCATGACCACGGCAAGAATCAAACCCGATGCGATTGAAGTCGAGGTAACAGAAACCGGTGTGATGCTCAACCCGGATCGCGCAACTGAGACCCTGAGAAAGCTCCAGCAATTCGGCATTCATATTTCAGTGGATGATTTTGGAACCGGTTATTCCTCATTAAGCTACCTCAAGAAGCTTCCCATCAGTACACTCAAAATTGACAAGCAGTTTATCGACGACCTGCTGTCAGACAAGGAGAACGCGACCATTGTCAACGCCATGATACAACTGGGCCACAACCTGAATTACAAGGTGGTGGCCGAGGGCGTGGAAACCAAGCAACAACACGAAGACCTCAAGCTTCGGAACTGTGATATCGCACAGGGTTATTTGTACGCCAAGCCAATGAAACCAAAAGAGTTTTCAGCTTTTTTACAGACCCATTACAAACTTAGCAAAGCAACAAGAAAGGACGATTCCAATGTCATCTAATACCCTGATTGGTATTGCGGTTATCGCTGTATTTCTGTTTTATGTGATCGCCATATACAACAAGCTGGTCTCCCTCAAAAACCGCTTCAAGAATGCCTTCGCACAGATTGATGTGCAGTTACAGCGCCGGCATGACTTGATACCTAATCTGGTTGAGTCGTCGAAAGTTTATATGAAACACGAACAGGAAACGCTCACTCGGGTGATGGAAGCGCGTAATCAAGCCGCCACAGCGACCAAAGCGGCGGCCAGCCATCCCGAAGATGGGGCTGCGATTCGTAAACTGGCCGGAGCGGAATCACTGCTCAACCGGGCACTCGGCAGTTTTTACGCGGTTGCGGAAAACTATCCTGATCTCAAAGCCAACCAAACCATCAGCCAACTGATGGAGGAATTGACTACGACCGAAAACCGGGTTGCCTTTTCACGCCAGGCTTATAACGATGCGGTCATGTCCTATCATACTTATCGCGAACAGTTCCCCAACAATTTGCTGGCCGGTTTTTTCTCCTTCAAGGAAACCTCTCTGCTTGAGCTCGACAGCGAAGAAGTTCGAAAACCGGTTAAAGTCAGCTTTAACTAATCCAGGCCGCCGTGAATTTCTTTGAAAGCCAGGAGCAGGCACGCCGAAAAACCTTACTGCTGCTGGCACTTTTTGTTCTGGCAATCCTTGCAACACTGCTGCTGGTAAACCTGGCTTGCTACCTGCTGGTTGCTGTCGCAAACCATGCACCTCATTTGCAGCAGCAACAGCCGCTTTCGTTTCAACGCTGGCTGGCCAGCCCGCCCAGTCACATCGTCAACCTCACACTGCTGGCTGTCATCATATTTGGAATGCTGCGTCAGTGGCTAGAACTGCGCCAAGGGGGGCAGCAGGTTGCACGGATGGCAGGGGGCATTGCAGTGCCTATGGATACGAGCGACCCGGCACAGAAACAACTGATAAATATCGTTGAGGAAATGGCGCTGGCAGCAGGAATTCAGGTTCCGGATATCTACCTGCTGCCCAACGAAGCGGGAATTAACGCCTTTGTCGCCGGGCATGAGGTCAATGAGGCAACCCTGGCCGTAACCAGTGGTCTTCTTGAGCAGCTATCACGAGCCGAAGTCCAGGGTGTTATCGCCCACGAATTCAGCCATATTCTCAATGGCGACATGAAGATCAATCTGCATCTTGTTGCTGTATTGGGCGGTCTTATGCTTCTGGGCGATGCAGGGCGCTTTCTCATGCGCTCAGCCCGTCACACGAACTCACTAAGGGGCGCCAGCACAACCTTTCTCGCCGGATCTGTTCTGAGCATTATCGGTTATGCAGGATTGCTTACAGGCAGAATGGTGAAAGCGGCGATTGTGCGCCAACGCGAATATCTTGCGGATGCCTCGGCGGTGCAGTTTACGCGCGATACCAGCGGCATTGGCGGCGCGCTTTACAAAATCGCAAAAAATCGCCAGCAGGCCTTTCTACAACATTCAATGTACGCCGAGACCCTGAATCACCTGTGTTTCGGAGAGTCTGTCCGTATTCGTTGGCAATCGCTGATGGCATCCCATCCACCGATTGAACGCCGGATTCAGGCGATTGATCGATCCCTGTTGGCGCGACTGCGATCAAGGGACTACAAAGCCGCACTGGAGAACACGCAAACGGCGGTAACCTCCACTTCCCCTCAAGAGGCGCCCGTCCATGATCGGACCGCGACCACAAGTCAGTTCGCAGATATAGGTTCGACCACGTCTGAGCGTTTTGTCCGCAGTCACGTTGGGCGCTTTCAGCCGGCCGATCTCGCCTACAGTCAGCGGTTACTGCATGATATACCCATGAATATACGTGAATATGCACATCAGCCCGATCAAGCAGCATGGCTGGTCAAAGCAATCTGTTTGCTGCAACAAGGTCAAGCTCTCACTCAACAAGAGGATCACGCCAGTATTGGTATCCCCGAAGCAGGACTCGAACCCAGGGTACCCAAACAGCTGCTAGACCAGTTAGCGCGCCTGGGTTGTGGATATCACTTCCCGTTGATTGAATTGGCGCTGCCCGTTTTAAAGCGTTTACCTGACCAGAATCGACGGGGGCTGCTGGAGGACATTCGTCAGATTGTCCAGGGCACTGGCAACACCGGGTTATCCGAGTATGCCCTGCTGGCATTGCTGAATGTACACCTGCATCCCAAAGCTGGGCATTCCGTCCGGATCAAGCATCACAAACTGGACGCAGTAACGCATGAGGTCGAAATACTGATAGCGATTTTGTGTCGCTTTAATGCCAACACCCCCGAGGGGCAACGCGCGCTGTATGAACGCATCATTACGCCCTTCTCACCTGCAGCGCAATGGCCGAAAATCGAACAAAATACAGCAAAAGCATTTCATCTGGCGATTAAGAGGTTACGACTGACAACACCTTTTCTCAAGGCACAGGTACTTGCGGCTTGCGTCGAATGCATCATGAGTGATGGCAAGATTCAAACTGTCGAGTACGAACTGCTCCGGGTCATCGCCGACATACTCGACTGTCCGATGCCGGCCTTGACATGAAAGAACGGCAACAGGCATCAATTCGCTAAGTAGTGCCAGTTGCCGGAACAGGAAGCACGATATCCAAGCGATACCGTACCAATGGAAAAGAACTATTTACCCAAACTGTTTTCAAGGTACAGACTATTAATCGACGGCTTAACCAAGCCTCCATCAGGAAGGTCATCACTGGAAGATCGCTTCTCAAGATTCAACTGCCAGAGCGTTTCGAATTTGTCCTTGCTGACTTCTGCCGATTGCTGTCGGTTTCGCAAAATCGTGGGCTTTAAAAATACCAACAGATTGCGTTTGCTGCGCGCCTTGTCGGTGCTTTTGAATAACACCCCGAGGTAAGGAATATCTCCCAGCAGTGGCACCTTGCTTTCCTTAAGCGTGTAGTTATCCGAGATCAGTCCCCCGAGAACAATGGTTTCTTCATCATCCGCCAGTACATTGGTCTTTATCAGGCGCTTGTTGGTAACGATATCAGCGGCGGTCTCGACGCTTTTTTCAATGGATGATATTTCCTGCTCAATCTCCAGCCGCACCAGATCCCCTTCACTGATGCTCGGCGTCACCTTCAACTTCACACCTATATCTTCACGGGTGATGGTAGTAAAAGGATTCGCTGTGCCATCGCCTGTGGTTGTCGACTGACCGGTTTTAATGGGAATGTTCTGACCCACATGAATCGAGGATTCATGATTATCCATCGTAATGACTTTGGGGGTTGAAAGGAGGTTAACGTCATTGGTCGAATTCAAGGCCTGAATAAGCGCGCCCCAGCTCACCCCTTTTTTATCGACATTTCCTGCTCCAAGGGTCAATCCGCCTTGGGCGGGTGCAACCGCTGGCACCGAATCATCATTTTTGGACTTTGCCCAGGCACCGAGGACACTGGCCGCCGACATCCCCACTTCACCGAAGTTCGTCAATGCGCCCGGAACAGATGAATTGGCATCAAACAACGCCCACTGCACACCCAGTGCCTTGTTGGCCTCATCGCCAACCTCGACGATGGCCGCCTCAATCAGCACTTGTGCTCTGCGCACATCCAGTTGCGCAATGATTTCTTCGGTTTCCTTGATGACAGAGGGCTCGGCCCGTATGACCAGGGCATTCAATCCTTCATCGGCGTAAACGGACGCCTCGCCACGACTCTTGTCCCCTCCGGGTTCTTTGGCCTCAGCGGTAATGGCCCCCATCAACCCCTTGAGCAACTCGGCCATTTCTTTGGCATCGGCGTGTTTTAACCGTACGACTCTCGTGGTTCCGGTGGTTGCTGCCGGCTGATCAAGCTTATGAATCAATTCACGAATCTTCTCGCGGAAGTTCTCATCGCCCTTTAGTATCAACCGGTTGCTACGCTGATCTGCCACCACGCTAAACTTGTTCTGGGCGTTCGCCTTGGCAGCCTTGCCCAACTCTGCAGGCGCCAGCTCTTCAAGCAACTTCACCATGTCGCCCACCCACGCATCCTTAAGCTGGATCACTTCCAGCGCGTAGCTGTTGGGGCTATCCAGTTCCGACACAATTTTGGATATTCGTTCAATGTTCGCAATGTGATCGCTGATAATCAGCGCATTCGCGGCAGCAACTCCCGCAAGATGCCCGTACTTGGCCACCATCGGCCGCAAAATAGGCACAAGCTCCAAGGCGTTGGCATTGTTAACCTGTATGACACGGGTCACCAGTTGTTCAGAAGGTACTTTATGCAAGGTATCAAGTACTTCTGCGATTTGCTTGGCATCGTTGTTGCGCACTATCTTGATCACGCCATCGCCTGGAACAGCGACAAAATCATGGACCTGCAACACGGAAAGAAACATTTCGTATACGGCGTCACGATTCATCGGCACGTTCGAAATCACCGTCACCTTTCCCTTGATACGGGGATCAATGACAAAACTGTACCCAGTAATATCCGACACCTGCGACACGAATGCCCGAATGTCCGCATCTTTAAGATTGACAGTCCAGGTTTGCTCCTGCGCACGAGCAAGGGTACTCGTCACCAGAAAACACACCAGTAATAGTCCACGAAAGAAATTATACAGCCCTTTCATTATTTATTATTTTCCTGTCAGCGCGTTATTGATGCAGCGGATAATTGATAAAAAAGCTCGTGCCGTTCCGCTCTACCTCGACTTCAAGGCTGCTTTGTGACGACAGCTCCTGAAGTAATTCTTTGTCTCGTTCCAAGGCACCGAGTCGATTTCCGTTGACGGAGCGAATCACATCGCCGGGCTTTAAGTTCAGCCGTGTCAGCATTGGATTGTTTCCATCAAATACATAACCCGCAGCCTGACCATTGGCTGCAGGTCGCAATCCAACACTTGCCAGGGCTCCGATGGGGTTTTCGCCCAGGCGTCGGGTCGCTTCTTCAACAAATTGTTCCGGGGTGTGAATCTGTTCGGGTTGCATGGGAGCAACAGCTTCCGTCGTTGTTCGCTGGGTTGGCTGAATTGACGAACCCGGGTCTTTAGTTTCGTCAAATACCAGTTTTTCAAATTTTCCTGCACGATTGAGAATGACATGATTCGGATAAACCGACTCCAACACAACGCCGCCTGGCAACGTATCGCCAACGCGATAATATTCAGAATCCTGCCCACGCTCGGCAATAATCGCCGCTGATTGCCTGGGCTCAGCCGCCAGAAAAACACCATTGAGCTCCAGGCGCAACATGGTTTTTGGGGCATCGGCCGGCTGAACCTGCACACTTGGCGCAACGGGCTTGACCTCCATACGGCCAAACAAGTCCAATGGCAAGGCCATAGTGGCCCCACGGTTTTTGGCCAGGCGATTTGGGTCATCGGCGATCAAACTGACTTTTTCATCCACCATGTACCCTTGCGCAAACCAGGTAACGCTCGCCAGGAGTTTGCCCACATAAATCACCAGGACAGCCAGTAAAATGCTGGCAAGCCGGTTCGCCAGCTTGTCCCAGAATTGTGAACTCATCAATGTTACTGTGACCATAGATCTTCCAAATCACCCTTGCGCAGGATGCGCATACAGCTTGCGCTTGATCTTAAACACCACGTCTTGCTCGCTCGAATTGGCAGGCCAGGGCTCTTGGGTCAAATCCAGCACTCTGCGCCGGACCTCGAGCAGCGCCGTTCCGTCGGTTTCAATCGTTCCTGAAATCACGTCAAAGGTTGATTCGCTATCACGAATCGCCAGTTTTATCAGGCCGTTATCGGTACGCAGTGCCGCATTAAACATGGGCATCGTCCTGTCACGCTGATTTCTTCCCGCGGGATAGCTGATGTTGCCGCCCGACCATGCCAGATTCGCTTCAGCGTCTATCAACCTGCCATTTTTTACATTCAAAGAAAAATCACGAATCGCCAAATCACCCGAAACACGTATCCGCTGCTTCGCCAATATCGGGTTGATCGGATCAAGACGCACAACGCCTTTAACCTGTTTGACTGCCACCAGATTCGGGGAAACCAGGAGCACGCCTTTTATTTCGCCAGGAGCGGACCGCACTTTAAGGTCAACAGGCAAACCACCGGCAAAAATTTCACCCAATCGCACTCGCCACTCCACCAGAACCGACAAACTCTCGATACTGGTTAGCACCTGCCCGTTCCAGATCGATCCGGCCACCGCATTTATCTGCACCGGCAGCTGATGCAAGGGCAACGCTGAACTTACCTGCCGCCATACAAGAGACGCAGGCAGTGTGGCTACCAGAAAAGCGGTGTAAGACAGAATCAACAACAGGCTATAGCCAAAAATTCTTTTGATCACAAATCCATAGCCTTTCCGCAGAATTACAAAATCACACAAAACAGGAAGCAGGACTTTAGCACTGTCGATTTATGCACGAAAGCCCAAAGTTAC
>JBFHRO010000094.1:0-12153 GCA_041591635.1 Oleiphilaceae bacterium
ATTTTTCAGCGCGATGAGTGGATGCTGGAAGATGTCTCGCAAACCACCATCACGCGCGAGCAGACCCAGGTCGAAACCCTTCGCGCCTTGCCCTGGAAAACAGAACTGACGCCGAGCGTGCTGAGCACACTCATCATCAAGCCCGACAACCTGTCGATCTCCGGGCTTTTCACCTATGCCATGTATTTGCTCGATCAGGGCTTGAATGCCAACAATTATTTGATGGCGTTCTGGAAAAAAGTCCTGCAGCCGGTTGCCACGGCGGTGCTGGTGCTGGTGGCCATTTCCTTTGTGTTTGGCCCGCTGCGCTCGGTCACCATGGGGTTTCGCGTGTTCAGCGGTATTGTGGTCGGGCTGTTATTCAAGTACATGCAGGACCTGCTCGGGCCTATGAGTCAGGTGTTCGGCTTTAACCCTGTCCTGGCAACACTTGCGCCAATCCTGATTTGCCTTGTGGCCGGCTTGTACCTGCTGAGGCGGGCAAGGTAGATGGGTTGTTGCCGGCGCTCAGTGATTGCGCCTGGGAATTCTCACCGTTCGGGTATCGGAGAAGCGATCCTGCCAGGTGAGTTTTTCCTTGTCGACCAGCATCCATAAATGACCGATTCCCACGCATCCCCACGAGATGCCGGCCATGAAAAACCGCATCAGTGCTTGCAGCCAGCTGATCGAAGTGCCATCGGTGTTTTGAATCCGGATGTGCCATACCTGCATGCCCAGGGTTTGCCCGGTGCGCGTCCAGAAATAGCCAAAAAACAGATACAGAACAATAAAAAGCACGGATGACAGGAGTGGATCGTGAAGTGTCGCACCAGAGGCGCTTAGTTGCTCATAACGTTCGGTACCAATGATGGCTGCATGAACCGCCATGTAGACGCCGGTGGTCACCAGCAGCAGGGCCACGCAAATAAGAGCGTCGTACAAGGTGGCGACGAGGCGCCTGACTAAAGATGCATGACTCAGGCTGTCTGGTTTTTCGGGAAATTGTCTTGGCATGCGGATTCCGGGCTCGATATTCAACGTCCGTTGCTATGAATTTTGCCAAGAATGTCTTGGCGCCGACACTATAGCATACTGATATTCATGTGTATTTCTTCGAAGGCCCATGCGGGAGTTGTCGCCGGGTAACAAAAAGACAACAAAACCTCGCTGCCCGCTAAAGATTTCGCCGTGTTTGCCGCTAACCCTGTCAGAGCAGGTGGTTTTGCCTTCGAGATCGGCAAGCAATTCATTAAGCGACGGGTGATGGTTATGAATATCGCGGCGAACGTTCATCAACAAGGTGCAGGTTTACTCAATGCCTTTTTGGGGAAGGGGCGCGATAAGGGCTTGCATCTTGGGCAAATGAAGTCATCCGATCAAGCGTTGCGTGCCAGCCAGACGAGCGTGTCGCTGAGTCTGTCCGAAGCATCCATCAAGGTAAAAGGCCAAAGTTTCAAGATTCTGGGGCGGGAGTTAGAGGCCAGATTTGAAGGCGCCAGCCTGGTTCGCGCTGAAAAAACACCCCAGTTGCCCGCTTTTGAGCCACCAAGCCCGGAAGAGGTGGCGGGCAAGGTGTTGGGCTTTGTCGAGGGTCGATTGAAAGCAGAAGCCGAAAGTGGTGCCAGTCAGGAGCGTTTGGCAGACTTGCTGAAACAGGCACAAAAGGGCGTGGATCAGGGCTTTGGTGAGGCCAGAGAGCAGATCAAGAGTCTGGGATTGATGAATGAGGAGCTCGGCAGTGAAATCGACAAAAGCTACGAACTGATCGGCAAGGGTCTGGAGGGGTTTAAGGAAAAATATCTTGCAGAGGGTTCGGCCACACAGGTAATGCCGTCTCCAGCAAATCTGGCGCCCTCTGCCAACGCATCGGCAGAAACAGCGGCTTCTGCACCGGCTGAGGGGCAGACTGCGAAAACGAAGGGGCAGCCGTTGCCGGGGGCCTACCGCTTTGGTGTGAGTGCGTTCTCGGGCCAGTCGTCCAGCTCGGCGATTGAAATCACCACCCGGGACGGTGACAAAATCAAGATTCAGGCTTCAACCCTGTCAGCCAGTTTTGCCGAATTGCGCCACCGGGAATCCAGTGGCAGCACAGCGACCCGGTTGTCGGCCGGCCAGATCGAATCGGCCTCGTTTGGTTTGTCGGTAGAGGGTGAGCTTGATGAAGGAGAGCTGACCGCGTTGCAGGATTTGCTGGCGCAGGTTCAGGAGTTATCCGATCAGTTTTTCTCCGGTGATTTCCAGGGGGCGTTCGAGCGGGCAATGCAGTTGGGATACGATGGTAATGAAATTGCCGATTTTTCCCTGAATTTGTCGCAAACACAGGTACAGCAGGTTTCAGCTTATGAAAAAGTGTCTCGCTTTGGCGAGTCAGACACGGCGGCTGCCGGCAACCGGTTCAAGCCCTTGGCAAGTTTTGCCAGCGGTATGGGTAGAGGGCTGGCACAGGCAGGCAAGTTCCAGGAGCCTGCACGCCTGATGGAAGATCTGTTGCAGCGCTTTTCACCAGAGGAATCGGTTATCGGCGCAAGTAGAAAGCACGACGCGCACCGGGACTTTTTCAGTCGTCTGATTGAAAAACTGGCGTGAGTTGCCGGTGAAATCGCCCCTCCTTGTTTGACTTTGGAGGGCAAAAGTTCTAAAAAACGCAAGCTCGACATGTCGGGCTTTTTTTATGGTCGCAGGTTTATGGGCGCAGAGTAAGGCCCGGGGGGTGCAGGTGGAAAAACTCGATAATCAGGATGCCGTAGAAGCGGCCGTCTTTCGGCGTCTGTTGCAGCACCTGGACGAACACCGCCAGGTGCAGAACATTGACCTTATGAATCTTGCCGGTTTCTGCCGTAATTGTCTGGCCAAGTGGTATGTGGCAGCGGCGGCAGAGCAGGGGCAGATGATCGATTATGAAAGTGCGCGAGAGCGAGTCTACGGTATGCCATACGATGACTGGAAAAAGCAGCATCAGACCGCAGCCACGCAAGACCAGCTCGCCACTTTCGCAAAGAATCATCCGAAGCATTCCTAGGCCCGCTGGCGCGGTCGGAATTTTATCCCGTCGAGATCAATAATCGGGGTAAAAAGCCACTGTAACCCGTTCTTAGGGCTAAACTTCTGTGCTAGAGTACGCAGTCAAATTCCGCGGTCATTGCAGTGATGCAGACTGGCGGGCTTTGCGCTGTCTGCAAAGAGGTAGCATCTTTTAAAAGTGTCCATAATAACAAGTTCGAGGCGAGCCTTGAGTTGCTGGTGAGTGGTTGGTTGAGCATGAAAACTGCAGAAATCCGAAGTGCGTTTCTAGATTATTTTCGCCGGCAGGGGCACGAGGTCGTGGCCAGCAGTTCGCTGGTGCCGGTCGATGACAATAGTCTGCTGTTTACCAATGCGGGCATGAACCAGTTCAAGGATGCCTTCCTGGGGCGCGAAACGCGCGCCTGCAGTCGCGCGGCAAGCTCCCAGAAGTGTGTGCGGGCCGGAGGCAAGCACAACGACCTTGAAAACGTAGGCTATACAGCGCGGCACCACACCTTTTTTGAAATGCTGGGCAATTTCAGTTTTGGCGATTATTTCAAGCAGGATGCTATCCGTTACGCCTGGGAATTTCTGACCTCGCCTGATTGGCTTGCCATTCCTTCCGACCGGCTCTGGATTACGGTATACGCTTCCGATGATGAGGCCTTTGATATCTGGTCCAATGTCATGGGCGTTCCTGTCGAGCGCATTGTTCGTATTGGAGATAACAAGGGCGCCCCCTATGCTTCCGATAACTTCTGGCAGATGGGAGATACCGGACCCTGCGGCCCTTGCACAGAAATATTTTACGACCACGGGCCTGACGTTGCGGGTGGACCCCCAGGGAGCCCGGAAGAAGACGGCGACCGTTATATTGAGATCTGGAACGTGGTCTTCATGCAGTTCAATCGCACGGCAGACGGACAGTTGCACCCGCTTCCCAAGCCATCGGTAGATACCGGCATGGGGCTGGAGCGCATCTCGGCCGTTATGCAGCACGTGCACAGCAATTACGAAATTGACCTGTTCGCCAAGCTGCTTGAAGCAGCTTCGGCATTGTTGGGTCAGGTTCCTGTTACCACCGCGTCTTTGCGGGTGATTGCAGATCATATTCGTTCTTGCTCCTTCCTGATTGCTGACGGTGTCATGCCGTCGAATGAGGGCAGAGGCTTCGTATTGCGTCGCATCATTCGCCGGGCCGCGCGTCACGGCAACAAGCTCGGTGCCCGAGAGCCATTTTTCAGCAAACTTGTGGGCGCGCTGGTTGATGTCATGGGCGCGGCATACCCTGAGCTGGTGTCGGCGCAGAAACAGATTGAACGTGTTTTGTTGCAGGAAGAAGAACAGTTTGCGCGTACGCTCGATAAGGGCTTGAAGCTGCTGGAGCAGGATATCGCCGAGCTGGATGGCACTATCATTCCGGGCAAGACCGTATTTACCCTGTATGACACCTACGGTTTTCCGGTTGATCTGACCAATGATATTGCGCGCGAACGGGGTCTGGCGCTCGACTATGAAGGGTACGAGCGGGAAATGGAAGCGCAGCGCGATCGGGCCCGTTCGGCGAGCAAGTTTGGCGTCGACTACAATGCGGCGCTGACCGTCGAAGGGCGTACCCGTTTTGTGGGTTATGAACAGCTCAGTAGTCGCGAAACCGTCAAAGCGGTATTCGTTGGCGGCAAACCTGCACAGGCGAAAGCAGGAGATGAGGCTGTTGTAGTGCTGTCAGAAACACCTTTTTATGCCGAGTCGGGCGGGCAGGTGGGCGATAGCGGCCGGCTGGAATGGGAGTCAGGCGCCTTTGAGGTGACAGATACACGCAAGGAAGGTGATAACTACCTGCATATTGGCAAGGTTCTGGAAGGCATGCTTGAATCAGGTCAGGCGGTCACGGCGAAGGTTGATGCCGATTCGCGTCATGCAACGGCCTTGAACCACTCCGCAACACACTTGCTGCATGCTGCGCTTCGCCAGGTGCTGGGTGAGCATGTTGCCCAAAAGGGCTCCGAGGTGAATGGCAAGCGCCTGCGGTTTGACTTTGCGCATTTTGAGGCCCCGACACAGGCGCAGCTCAGGGAGGTGGAGCGGTTGGTGAATGCACAGATTCGGACCAATACGCCGGTAACCACCGAGGTGACCGACATGGAAACAGCCAGAAAGCGTGGCGCCATGGCGCTGTTTGGTGAGAAGTATGGCGATACGGTGCGTGTGCTGACCATGGGTGCCGATGCCTTTTCGGTCGAATTGTGCGGTGGAACCCATGCAGCGCGTACCGGCGATATCGGCAGCTTTGTTATCGTGGCAGAAGGGGGCGTAGCCGCCGGTGTGCGACGAATAGAGGCGCTTACCGGAGCAGGCGCAGATGCCTGGCGAGAGGCTTCAGATCAGTGTCTGAAGGATTTGGCCGGTATGCTCAAATCCGCCAAGGATGGAGTGCTGGACAAAGTTCGAATGCTTCAGGACCGCAACAGATTGCTTGAGCGTGAGCTGGATCAGCTGAAGTCAAAGCTGGCGAGTGCCGCTGGTGGCGACCTTGCCGACAAGGCGGTCGTGGTGAAGGGTGTCAAGATAGTAGCAGAGCATCTGCCTGGAACAGACCGTAAAGCCCTGCTGGAAATGGTTGATCAGCTGAAAAATAAATTGGGTGCCGCAGTGGTGTTGTTAGCTACTGAGGAAGATGGGAAGGTGGTGTTGATCGCCGGTGTGAGCAAGGCGTTGACTGACCGGCTTCGCGCAGGTGACCTGATGCGGGAAGCCTCTGCTGCCGTGGGTGGAAAGGGCGGTGGTCGACCCGATATGGCGCAAGGTGGCGGTGTTGATGTGGCGAACGTTTCCGCCGCGCTCGCTTGCGTGAAACCTTGGGTGGAAAAGTTGCTTTAACGCCACTGTGTTGGTTGATTCTCGTGGCAGATTGAATGGAAGATCGAGACGGATAATTGAAGTTACGTGACTTAGGATGCAAAGAAGACAATGGCGTTGATCGTTCAAAAATTTGGTGGAACGTCGGTTGGAACAATCGAACGAATTGAAGCGGTTGCCGATAAGGTAAAGCGTTTTCGGGATGAGGGCCACGATATCGTTGTAGTGGTGTCTGCGATGAGCGGTGAAACCAACCGCCTGATCGCGCTGGCTAAGGGAATCATGGAAGATCCTGTGCCGCGTGAGCTTGATGTACTGGTTTCCACAGGAGAGCAGGTCACTATTGCCTTGTTGAGTATGGCGCTGATAAAGCGTGGCTGCCCGGCCCGATCCTATACGGGTGGGCAGGTCAGAATCACTACCGACAAGTCGCATACCAAAGCGCGTATTCAGTCGATTGGTGAGGCTAACATGCGCGCCGATCTGGCTGAAGGTCGTGTCGTGGTGGTGGCTGGATTTCAGGGCGTGGATGACGAGGGTAACATCACGACGCTGGGTCGGGGTGGATCCGATACAACCGGGGTGGCTCTGGCGGCGGCCCTGAAGGCTGATGAGTGCCAGATCTATACCGATGTTGATGGCGTATATACAACGGATCCGCGCGTTGTCGACACGGCCAGGCGACTGGATCGTATTACATTTGAAGAAATGATTGAGATGGCGAGTTTGGGCTCGAAAGTGCTTCAGATTCGCTCGGTGGAATTTGCCGGTAAATACAATGTGCCACTTCGCGTGTTGTCGAGCTTCATCGATGGCCCGGGCACACTGATTACGCTTGAGGATGAGGGTAGTATGGAACAACCATTGGTTTCAGGAATTGCATTTAATCGGGATGAAGCAAAGCTAACCGTACTGGGCGTGCCGGATGTGCCTGGCATTGCGTCAAGAATATTGAAGCCGATCAGTGATGCCAATATTGAAGTGGATATGATTGTGCAGAATGTGGGGGCCGATAATCAAACCGACTTTACCTTCACTGTGCATCGGAATGACTTCACCAAAGCCAAGGCGATTCTGTCGGAGGTCGCTGAAAGCCTGGGGGCTCGTGAAGTCCGTGGCGATAACAAGATTGGCAAGGTTTCGATTGTGGGTGTAGGTATGCGCTCTCATGCCGGCGTGGCGACAAAGATGTTTACCGCACTGTCTGAAGAGGGCATAAACATCCAGATGATCTCGACTTCTGAAATAAAAATATCTGTAGTCATTGCCGAGAAGTATCTTGAGCTGGCCGTCAGGTGTTTGCACAGTGCGTTTGATCTTGATGGAGAGAAAGCATCCATCAGTGGATGACCTTATAGTGGTAAGGCGGCAGCTTTGCTAAGGTTTGTGTGACGATTGCTGTTTGGCAGAGTCCGTTCTGCAGGTTGTTCGCGTGTTTGTGTTGATATTGATGTTCTGTTTTGCATTGGATTCAGAGCAAAAGCTCCAATATAAATGAGGTAAGGTATCCGGATGTCCTTCGGATAACATAAATACAAGAGGCTTCGTCAAAGGTGGGCTTAACCACATCGGAGTGTAGTTCTTTACAATTAAGGAGATAAGGTATGTTGATATTAACCCGTCGCGTTGGCGAAACCTTGATGGTTGGTGATGATGTGACAGTAACGGTACTGGGGGTTAAAGGTAATCAGGTACGTATCGGTGTAAATGCGCCCAAGGAGGTTGCGGTGCACCGTGAGGAGATCTATCAGCGCATTCAGAAAGAAAAGACCGATGGCCAAGGCGATCGGGATTGATATGATGGCGTGAATGTCAGACCAACCAAATTAAATTCCAATTTATCCTTTGATTTTTAACTGGTTGTGGTAATATACGCCGCGTTCGTTGGAGAGGTGGCCGAGAGGCTGAAGGCGCGCCCCTGCTAAGGGCGTATGGGAGAAATCTCATCGAGGGTTCGAATCCCTCCTTCTCCGCCATTAATTTGTTGCCTTGCAAGGCAGTAAGTTGGTGAATGTTTGATTGTTCGTTGAGTTTTTCATGCGCCAGTAGCTCAGCTGGATAGAGTACCTGGCTACGAACCAGGCGGTCGGAGGTTCGACTCCTTCCTGGCGCGCCACTAATTTTAAAAGACTGTCCCGTGGGCAGTCTTTTTTTTTGACTGAAATTTCTCGGAGTTTGTTTTCGTGAAATTAGTGCATTGCAAGAGATTATCGCTTTGCCAAGGGGGCAATGGAGGCAGGAAGGATTCTTTCTTTTCGAAGCGGGTGTGCGGGATGTATTGCTACTTTGAAGTCAGATCAGAGTTGGCGGTGAGGGAGGGATTCGAACCCTCGATACGTTGCCGTATACACACTTTCCAGGCGTGCTCCTTCAACCGCTCGGACACCTCACCAAACGTCTGATCTCACAGAGGGCGGCTAAGATATCTTGTTTGCGACCAAAAAGCAATGCCGACAGTCTCCGTTTTGTCGGGCTTCTGATCGACATGCCGTCCCCGTACCCATGATGGCTGTTTGGGTGGGGGGAGGTTGAAAAATAAGGCAAAAAAAGTGCCGCAGTCGCGGCACGGAGATAAATGCATCTTCTCAGCAAGGAGTACTGAAATGAAAAGCCCTAAATATCATTTCATTGTTAATTCTAGCGGGTGTTTGGTGAAGGGTAAGATTATTTTGCGATTAAAATAGTACTGGCTGGAATTCTTGCTTATGGCTGCGATGCTGCCAGGTGACGGCTGACCTGTGTCAATGCGGTTCAGCCGTGTTTGGGCTAGTTTTATCGCTCGAGTTTGATTGAGGTGGATTGATTTGCACTGTCCCAATTGCAACAACAAGGTTGAGTCTGCCCAGCGTCTGTGTGATCGATGCGGTCTCGGTATCCCGCCGGCGCGAGATGGCTATATTCGTGGCTTGAGGATGCATTTCAAAACCGCCGTTTTCCTGTTGGCTCTGTTTTGTTTTGCCATGATTCTTTGGCTGCCACGCTAGCATCGCGATCCTGAGTTCAGAGATGCAGCGATCAGGCTTTAAGGTGGCCACGGTTCATTGAAGTTTATCGATACTGCAGAATTTCCCCTGGTCGTCAAAACGGATTAAAAATCGCCCGTTGATTCCCGTGTGGGTAACGAAAGGCAGAAGGATGTTGGCAGGGAACTGAACGCGGCGCCTGTCTTCGCTGATGGCATGTACGATGCGACTGGCGCCTCTGTAGAGCTTTTGCCATTCGTCTGCAGGTATAAAAAGATTTACGGTAATGTCACGCATGCTGTTTATGGGTTTGCGTTAAGCCAGAGTAAGCGGCAGTTCGTTGTAATCTCTCTCAGGTGCAGCTCCCGGCCGTCACTGGCCGGGCGGTTTGCATGCTGCATCTGGTTGATCCGGGCAGGAGCCAGGATGGATTGCTAGTAACGAGTTTGTGCCAGAATGAATGCGCAGATGTCGTTTGCGGCCATATTCTGACTTTCGGGGTCGGTGCGGCCTTTGTATTCGACTTCATTGTTTGCCAGGCCCCGATCGCTGATGACGATGCGATGGGGAATTCCAATCAGTTCCATATCGGCAAACTTCACGCCCGGTCGTTCGTTGCGATCATCCAGAAGTACTTCGACGCCCTGTGCCTGCAGTTCAACGTAGAGCTGTTCACTGGTCTGGGTAACGAGTTCGGATTTTTGGCTGTTCAGCGGAATAATGACAACCTGAAAAGGCGCAATGCTGACTGGCCAGATAATGCCCTTGTCGTCGTGATTCTGTTCGATGGCGGAGGCAACAACGCGTGAAACGCCGATGCCGTAGCAGCCCATCTCCATGATGCTGGCGCGACCGGTAGCGTCAAGAACGCTAGCGTTGAGTGCCTGGCTGTATTTTTTGCCCAGTTTGAATATGTGGCCAACTTCAATGCCTTTTTTGATCACTATGTGGCCCTTGCCGTCGGGGCTCGGATCACCATCGGTAATATTGCGCAGATCGGCAATGCGGGTAATTTTTGCATCGCGATCCCAGTTTACGCCGCACAAATGAAAACCCTCTTCATTGGCGCCACAGGTGAAGTCGGCGAGCATGGCGGCACTGCGATCCACAATGCAAGGAAAGGGCAGGTTGACCGGGCCAATGGATCCTGGACCGCAGCCAAGGCTGGCGATAAGCTCTGCTTCCGTCGCCATGGTCAGAGGCGATGCTATTTCCGGATGTTTGCCTGCCTTTATTTCGTTCAGGCTGTGATCACCGCGCAGTACCAGCGCCACCAGGCCGCTTTTGCCCTGATCATCGGGCGCGGCTTTTACCACCAGGGTTTTGACAGTGCGATCAGCGGACAGCTTGAGAAAGGCGCTCACCTCGTCAATGGTTTTTTGGCCGGGAGTGGCTACTTTGGTGAGTGTCAGGGTGGCGTCAGGCCTTTGTGTGGTGTGCGGGCAGGCTTCTGCCATTTCGATGTTGGCGGCAAAGTCGCTCTCGGTACTAAAGGCAATATCGTCCTCGCCCGAGGCTGCCAATACGTGGAATTCATGGGATGAGTTGCCGCCAATGCTTCCCGAATCTGCCTGCACCGCCCGGAAATCCAGCCCTAGCCGGGTAAAAATGCGTGTATAGGTGGCGCGCATGACCTCGTAGGTTTCATCCAGTGATGATGAGTCAAGGTGAAAGGAATAGGCGTCTTTCATCAGAAACTCGCGTGCCCGCATGATGCCGAAGCGAGGACGACGCTCGTCGCGGAACTTGGTTTGAATCTGATAAAAATTGGCCGGCAGTTGTTTGTAGCTCTTGAGTTCATTGCGAACAAGATCGGTAATAACTTCTTCGTGGGTGGGGCCTACGCAGAATTCACGCTCGTGCCTGTCTTTGATGCGCAACAGCTCGGCACCGTACTGCTGCCAGCGGCCGGACTCTTGCCAGAGTTCGGCCGGCTGCACGGCGGGCATCAGGACTTCCTGGGCGCCGGAGCGGTCCATTTCCTCCCGCACTATGGCTTCCACCTTGCGCAGTACCCGTAACCCCATCGGGAGCCAGGTATAGAGCCCTGAGGCAAGTTTTCGAATCATTCCGGCCCGCATCATCAACTGGTGGCTGATTACTTCAGCATCGGCGGGAGTCTCTTTTAATGTGGCTATCAGAAAACGGCTGGCGCGCATAAGGGATGGTGTCTCGGTTGAGTGGCAGGATAAACCAATGCCAGTGGCTTGTGCGGCTATTGTAAGTTGATGATCCGCAATCGTACAGTGATGAGCGAGCGGCTCAATTCCTGGTTTTGGTACCAACAATCGAACAAAGCGAGAGGGGGTAGCGTGAATGCAAGTGGTGGTGAGCGCGGTTGTTTGGCCGCCGAGGTGCAGCGCATCATCCATGATGGCGCGCCCCTGGCAGAGCACCTTGGTTTGACCGTTGAAACTGTCTGGCGGGGCGGTGCACGTATGAGGTTGCCTTGTAATGGCAGAAATGTGCGTCCCGGCGGCACCTTGTCCGGCCCTGTTATTATGGCCTTGGCGGATGCGGCCATGTATGCCGCCATTTTGGGAACACTGGGGCGTGTGGAGATGGCGGTCACCAGCAATCTAAACATCAATTTTTTGCAAAAGCCGCCTCAGGCTGATTTGCTGGCCGATGCCATCGTACTGCGAATGGGGGCCAGGCTCGTGTTTTGTGAGGTAAAAGTAGGTTCGGCAGGGTGCGATGACATGGTTGCTCACGTCACGGGCAGTTACGCTCTGCCGGTTTGTGAACCTGTAACAACCCGTGAAACATGACCTGGAACACAGTTTGAGATGGCTCATTGTCTAAAATTCGTCCTGCTTTAATTTCAGTACTTTTTTCTAAAAACAAGGGAGTGTGGACGAGTGGCGGATTCCTGTGGCAAAACAAAGTACGCAATGGGTGCCACGATGCTGGGTGTTCTGCTATCCGGTTGTGTGATGACCAGTCGTGAGCCCAGGCCGCAATCGCCCCCGGATTATCCCGCAACCGTTGGGAAACCACCAACGATACAGGACGTTTCTTCTTATCAGCGGAATTACCGGTTTTTGCCTTCGCCATCGGGCAGCACAACCGAAGTGGCGTTCTGGATCACCCGGGATGACTCGGGTGATTTCCACGTTCCCTGGGTGCATGGCGGTGACTGGTTTGTGGCCGGGAGCGAGCGGGTGGTGATTGATCCGGTTGGCAAAACCCTGGCGCTGGATTTTGGGGCGTTTATGCCCTCTACTTGAGAATGAAGCGGCCGTTTGGTGATTGCGGACCCGGCATCTTATGACTGAAGCGTGGAAGCCCACGGTCCGACATGAACGTCTTTCTGACTATGGAGCATGGTTGGCCAATAAGGCCG
>JBFHRO010000095.1:0-11636 GCA_041591635.1 Oleiphilaceae bacterium
CAGTTGTAGTCTGTGACATAAGAAATTTCCTGTAACTTACAGTGTTTTAGCAAAACACAGCGTTTCTGTAAAAATAGTTGTAGCTTGATGCAGCGGTTAACGATTTGCAGAACAGAACGATCAACCCCTGCGTGATGAACGACAGCGCCGTCCGCTTCACGTAAAGATTCATCGTAGAGACAACATGAACGATTGAACCGACCATTAAAGCCACAGTCATTATAGTCCCGCCCAACAGGTAGTCAAACTGGTTTTTGTACAACAGGTGTTTTTGTGCCGCGACTGTAAGAAACCCGCCGTTCGTTTCGACTAACGGGTAGCACCATACACTTGCATCGCCGACACAAAGGCGAACCTAAGAACCTAAAAAGAGGATGAATACCATGTTGAAGAAAACTCCACCTGTATTTTCCAGACGCCGATGGACGGCTTGGGCCGTGATCAGTGCTTGTCTGGGGGTGATTTATGCGACCCTTGGCATGGCTACCCAGGCATCGCAGGCCGGGGCAGAACAAGCGACAGTCAAAGGTGTCACGGAGATGGCGGTACTGGGGGGCGGGTGTTTTTGGTGTACTGAAGCCGATCTGGAGAAAATTCCCGGTGTGTTGCTGGCGGTGTCGGGTTATGCCGGTGGTCATGTGGAGCAGCCGTCGTACAAGGCGGTGTCTTCGGGGAGCACCGGGCACATTGAAGTAGTACAGGTGGAGTTTGATCCGCAGCAAATCACTTATGCGGCATTGCTGGAGAAATTCTGGCGCACCATTAATCCGACCGATGACCAGGGGCAGTTTGTTGATCGGGGCGACCAATACCGGCCAGTGGTGTTTTATCTCAATGAAAGCCAAAAACAGACGGCACTGCAGAGCTTGGCAGCACTGGATGCGACCGGACGCTACAAGAGCCCGGTGAACGTTGCCGTCATGCCGCTGGAGAAATTCTGGCCGGCCGAGGACTACCATCAGGACTACTACAAGCGAAATCCGTTGCGATACAAATACTACCGTTACAATTCGGGCCGGGACAGCTACCTTGAAAGCATTTGGGGCAATGCCGATACCGGCGAAAACAACCCAGCAGGAGATACCATGAGCAAGCACGAGACAGCCACCGCGCAGACAAAATACCGCAAGCCAAGTGACGCCGAGTTGCGCCAGCAGCTGACCGAACTGCAGTACAAGGTTACGCAAAAAGACGCGACAGAGAAGCCCTTTGATAATGCCTTCTGGAATGAGAAGCGTGACGGCATTTATGTTGATGTGGCATCGGGCGAGCCTTTGTTCTCCTCTGCCGACAAGTATGACTCGGGCACGGGTTGGCCCAGTTTTACGCGGCCGTTAGTCCCGGATTTCATTGTCGAACGCACCGACTACAAGCTATTCATGAAGCGGGTGGAGGTGCGCAGCAAGCATGGCGATTCGCATCTGGGCCATGTGTTCACCGATGGGCCGGCGCCCACGGGGTTGCGTTACTGTATTAACTCGGCGGCGTTGAAATTCATTCCCCTCGCTGAGCTTGAGGCGGCCGGTTACGGCGATTATCGCAAGCGGTTTGAGCAATGACGGGTTACCAGTCTTTGGGAACCTGAAAGACAAATAGCAGGGGGTTGGTGTTGGTTTTGTCGCTGACGCGGCCCGAGCCGTTATGATCACTGACGATATAGAGTTTGTTCCGGTGTCGCGCCAAGCCCTCGGCGTGGCCGGGAAAGTTGTCGGCGTAGCGGTATTTGGGGTCGTTTTCAACTTCTGAGTAGGACCAGCAGCGCTGAATATTGCCATTGTTGAGGCTGCGCCGGCACACCCGTCCCAAGGATCGTCCCAGGGTATACATGCGGTCCTTTTCGATCAGTACATCGCTGATATCGCCAATATAGGCATTGGCCGCCAGTACCGGATCGCTTTTCTGCCATTTCACCGGAACAAACCGGCCTTTGCGATCACGTTTGAGCCAGGCAAAGCCATGGGGTTGGCGCTCGAAGGCAAACAGTATCAGATTACGCCCCAGTGCCAGCCCCTCAACGCCGGCATTGTCGTCTTGCACAAAGCCATGCTTTCTGGCTTCCTGGGTAAAACTCTCTGTGATCCAGCGAAACTTTTTATGTCGCGGGTCGTAGCGCAGAACGGCCGTCATGAATTCGCTGGCCAGCCAGAGTCGATTGCGACTGTCGCAGCTAATGGCCTCCCAGTCGTAGCGTTTGCCAAAGCCGCTACGCACGGCCGCTTCGAGCTTGTCGCTGGTGGGGAGGTTGTGGGGCGTGCCCAGCTCTTTGGGTAAGTGCACGTAAGGTCGCACCGCGACACGGGTGCCGGAGGTCGGGGGTATTTCAAAAATGGTGCTGTCATGCTTGTCGGAAACCATCAGTAGCCGCCCATCACAATAAGTCAGCCCGGACGGCTCGAATGCTTCATGGTAGGTGAGCTCGTAGGCTTGCAGCAGCTTCAGCTTTTTATCGGCCTTGGTGTCTGGCGCGGCGGCTTCAAGGGTCGTGATACAGAAGCACAGACTCAACAGGGAAATAGCTCGAATTACGATGGCTGCGCTGGGCATAGAGATCATTTGGGGTAGTTGGAAAGCAGGGTGACGGCAAGGTCAGGCGATAAGTCCGGGTGACAAGGGCGTCAATTTAACACACCAGGGTGCGTTTCGAAACCGATGGCAAACCCGTCTGATAAAGATAGCATGCCGCAAGAAATCTGCTGCAAGCTGGCGCCGTCGCTTTGTCGTGCCGGTTTCTGTTCCTGGTTTACGGGGGCGGCGCAGTCAGACAGGGCGTCTTTTGCGCAGTATCTTGATGGAAGTCATTTGAATCCGGTTGTGCTAACGTTATAAACGTTCGATTAACTAGGTCTTGATGGTTGATGTAAGCATTCACGCAGCAAAAAGACCGTCTTTATACAATAACGAGGAGATTAACTATGAGTCTGGTAACGAAATCCGCACTGGTACTGACCACTGCCCTGGCCATGACAATGCCTTTGACTGCCGCAGCGGCAGGCGATGCTGCAGCAGGCAAGGCTAAGGCGGCTGTGTGCGGCGCCTGTCACGGAGTTAACGGCAAGGCCATGATTCCTACCTATCCCAATCTGGCCGGCCAGAACGCACCTTACATTGTAAGCGCGTTGAAGGCCTACAAAAACAAGGAGCGCACGGGCGGACAGGCCGCCGTCATGCAGGGCCAGGTGGCGGCACTCACCGATGCGGATATCGAGAACCTTGCAGCCTACTACGCCAGCCTGAAATAAGCGCCAAGGCTGTTTTCGCAGCAAAAGGCCTTACCCTGGGGTGAGGCCTTTTTCGTTTGATCAGTTGATGATGCGATAGCTCGGCATGTAGACATTGCCTGGCAGCTTCATCCGGTTCTGTTTTACAAAGGCTTCCAGCAACTGTTCCAGCGGGCTGAGAATCGATTTGTCGCCATGAATTTCGAACGGACCGAATTTTTCGACGCGACGAATGCCTTCATCCTTGACATTGCCCGCCACTATGCCTGAAAACGCCTTGCGCAAATTGGATGCCAGTAAATGGGGTGGCTGATTGCGGTGTAATTGCAGGTGAGCCATGTTGTCGTGGGTTGGTTTGAAGGGCATTTGAAATACCGGATCGATTTGCAGCAGCCAGTTGAAGTAATAGGCATCCTGGTGCTGGCGGCGAAACTCCTGAACTTTCACTATGCCTTCTTTCACCGCATTGGCGGTTTGTTCCGGATCGCCGGTAATGATCCGGTAGCGGCTTTGGGCTTCTTTTCCCAGGGTGCCGCCAATGAAGTCGTCAATCATGTGAAAATAATCCACGCTGTCTTTTGAACCCGTGAATATCACCGGAAACGGCTGATCCTTGTTGCCGGGATGCAGGAGTACGCCCAGTAAATACAGGATTTCCTCGGCCGTGCCCACGCCGCCCGGAAACACCACAATCGCGTGACCGGTACGCACAAAGGCTTCCAGGCGCTTTTCGATGTCGGGCATGATGATGAGTTCGTTCACTATGGGGTTGGGCGATTCGGCCGCGATGATGCCGGGTTCGCTGATGCCTATGTACCGGCCGTTGCTGATGCGTTGTTTGGCATGGGCAATGGCGGCGCCTTTCATTGGCCCTTTCATGGCGCCGGGGCCGCAGCCGGTACAGACGTCGAGTTTACGCAGGCCCAGTTGATGGCCCACCTCCTTGGTGTATTCATATTCGTCGCGACCGATAGAGTGACCGCCCCAGCAGACCACCGTATTGGGCAGGGTGCCGCTGGCAAAGGTTTTAGCATTGCGCAGCAGGTGGAAGATGAAATTGGTAATGTCGTCGGATTTTTTGAGATCAAACTCGGCCTTTCGGCTTAACGCATTGTTGGCATACACGATATCGCGCAACACGGCGAACAGGTGCTCGCGGATGCCCTTGATCATTTCACCTTCGACAAAGGCGCGGGGAGGGGCGTTTTCGAGTTCGAGTTTGATACCCCGCGGCTGCTGTACCACGTGGATGTCGAAATCCGCGTACTTCTCGAGAATGGTCTTGCTGTCATCGCTTTCGTTGCCACAGTTGAGCACTGCAAGGGCACAGCGGCGAAAAATGTCGTAAAGGCCGCCGTCGCTTTTGTCTTTCAGGCGCTCCACTTCCTGGCGTGATAACACTTCCAGGCTGCCTTCGGGTGCAATGCGTGTGCTTACGCCGGTCGTGATGGTCATAGCTTGCTGTCTCTTTAAGAAGGCGCAGGTCTGACGAATTCTGACCTGCTTTTGTTAAAGTCTAGTTTAACTCCGGTATTGGGAAAGCGCGGGATTGCCGGGTCGTTAAAAAGCGCCACGCAAACAGGTACACTAGGCGGCTTTGTCGTTGACGTTCCCTTACCCAGGTGCATTATGAAGTTCGTTATCAAGCTGTTTCCGGAAATCACCATCAAAAGCAAGCCCGTGCGTCAGCGCCAGGTGCGCCAGTTGCGCGAGAATATCCGCAAGCTGCTCAAGGCGGTGGATGAGCAACTGAAGGTGACCGGTCAGTGGGACAAGATCGAGGTCGATGTGCCAGAAGAAAAGCTGGCCCTTGGAGTCGAGGTGGCGCAGAAGCTTCAGTGCATTCCGGGCATTGCCAATATTCTGGAAGTTAAAGAATACGGATTTAGCAATTTCGACGACATCTTGCAGCGGGCAATCCCGGTATTTGGCCCCGTGATTGCGGGCAAGCGTTTTGTGGTGCGCGTGAAGCGGGCGGGCACACACGATTTCACCTCGACCGACCTTGAGCGCTACCTGGGCGGCGGCTTGCTGAAGCTGACGCAGGCCCGGTGTGTGGATTTGCATAACCCCGAGGTGACGGTGAAGATCGAGGTGCGTGACGACAAGGTCTATTTGATCGAGCGGCGCTATGAGGGTCTGGGGGGCTATCCGCTGGGCACCCAGGATGCGGTGCTGTCGCTGATGTCGGGCGGGCTTGATTCGACCGTGGCCAGCTACCTGACCATGAAGCGGGGAATGAAAACCCATTTTTGCTTTTTTAATCTGGGCGGGCCGGCCCATGAAATTGGCGTCAAGCAGGTGTCGCAGTTTTTGTGGCAAAAATACGGCGCCTCTCACCGGGTGCGTTTTGTGTCTGTACCCTTTGAAGCTGTGGTGGCTGAAATTCTCACCAAGGTTCACCACGCCCAGATGGGCGTGATTCTCAAGCGGCTGATGCTGCGCGCGGCCCAGGCGGTGGCGCGTGAACTGGGGGTGCAGGCGCTGGTGACCGGCGAAAGCGTGGCTCAGGTGTCAAGCCAGACCCTGACCAACCTGAATGTGATTTCCCAGGCCTCGTCCCTGCTGCTGATTCGCCCGCTGATCACGACCGACAAGCAGGACATCATCCGCCTGGCGCGTGCCATTGGCACCGAAAGCTATGCGGCCCACATGCCCGAATATTGCGGCGTTATTTCGGATCGCCCCACCACCCGTGCCAAGCTGGACCGGATTGAATACGAAGAAAGCAAGCTCGATCCGCAGGTGCTGGAACAGGCGATTGCAAGCAAGGTGGTTACCAATATCGATCAGGTGATGGATTCGGTGCTGGCCATTGGTGACATTGAGGTGATCAAGGTGCCGGCGGTGGCCGATGTGATCATTGATATTCGCGCGCCCAACGAGCAGGAACGCGCTCCTTTGCATCTCACCAACAACCGCATTGAGCAGATTCCCTTTTATGAACTGCTGGCGCGGCGCAAGGATTTCGACCCGGCACAGCGTTATCTGCTCTACTGTGACAAGGGCACCATGAGCCAGATGCATGCCGGACACCTCAAAAGCCTGGGGCTGGACAATATTGGCGTGTATTCCCGTTCGTGAATTCGTTGCGGCCCTTTGGGGGTAGTCGTTGCGCAACTTCGACAATCGCCTTCTATAATGGATCCAGGGCCAGAGGGGTCAAAAAAATAACAATGGCATGATGCCACCAAACAGGTGTGAACTCTGATGTCTGATGATGACGTTTTTACCTTTGCCGAGGAGACTGGCGAGCCTGGCCGGTCGGCGCGTGATGCTGCCTCCACGAAGGCTTTGCAAGGATCACGCTGGAAGGTACTGGTGATCGATGATGAACCCGAAGTCCACAGCGTTACCAAAATGGTGCTTTCCAATTTTGTTTTTGCGGGGCGGCCGGTAGAGCTCTTGAGTGCCTATTCGGCAGCCGAGGCCGAAGCCCTGCTGCGTCAGCATGAGGACGTGGCCCTGGCGCTGGTGGATGTGGTGATGGAGTCGGATCACGCCGGTTTGCAGTTGATCAAGACGATTCGCGAGGATATCGGCAATCAGAATATCCGCCTGGTGCTGCGTACCGGCCAGCCCGGTCAGGCGCCGGAAGAAAAAGTCATCGTCGATTACGATATCAACGACTACAAAGACAAGACCGAACTCACCGCCATCAAGCTCAAAACCCTCATGTATTCGAGTTTGCGCAGTTACCGCGATATTGTCGCTCTGGACAACAATCGCAAGGGGCTCGAGCAGGTCATTGATGCCTCGATTGATATTTTCCGCCTCACCAGCTTGTCGCGGTTTTTTT
The DNA here is from genome assembly GCA_041591635.1 of Oleiphilaceae bacterium. Lineage (GTDB taxonomy): Bacteria > Pseudomonadota > Gammaproteobacteria > Pseudomonadales > Oleiphilaceae > JACKOD01. Next base: position 7,018 of record JBFHRO010000095.1, read on the forward strand.
CGGCGGTGCTGTCGCAGATGACTTCCTTGCTGGATTTGCGTTCCGATGCCGCCTACGTCAAGCAGGTTACCGGTTTTGCCGCCACCACCCAGCAGGATCAGTTTGAAGTGATGGCCGGAACCGGGGCCTATGCCGATCTGGTGGGCAGCCATTCGCTTGAAGGTCTGCCCGCGCATGCCCGCAGTGCCATTGAGCAGGCCTGTCAGACCTGCCATAACGTGTTCGACAACCACCATCTGGTGGCCTGTTTTGAGTCTCGCCTTGGCACGCGCAACCTGCTGTATGTGGAGAATTTCAGCGAGCTGAGCGAAACCGATCGCCAGTTGATCGAAATTTTTTGCACCAATGCCGCCATTGCCTTCGAGAACGCCTGCCTGAAACACGAAATTGACGAGACCCAGCGTGAAACCGTCTGCCTCTTGGGTGAGGCGGTGGAAAGCCGGTCGTTGGAAACCGGCAACCATGTCAAGCGGGTGGCCGAGATCTCTGCCTATCTGGCGCACCTGATCGGCCTTGATGAAGAGTATATCGAGACCTTGCGGGCCGCAGCGCCCCTGCATGATCTGGGCAAGGTGGGCATTGCCGACAGCATTCTCAACAAGCCCGGGCGCCACAGCCCCGAAGAGACCCAGCGCATGCGCGAGCATGTGAAAATCGGCTACGAAATGCTGCGTCATTCGTCGCGCCCCATTTTGCGTTGTGCCGCCATCATTGCCGAACAGCACCATGAGCGCTGGGATGGCGAAGGCTATCCCAACCGTCTCAAGGGCGAAGGCATCGATATTGCCGGGCGCATTGTGGCCATTGCCGATGTCTTTGATGCCTTGTGCAGCACCCGCTGCTACAAGGAATCCTGGACCATTGATCAGGTATTGAACTATTTTCGCGAGCAACGTGGCAAGCAGTTTGACCCCAGGCTGGTCGATCTGCTCATCGAGCATGTGGAAGCCTTCAAACTGATCCGGGCGAAATACCAGGATTAGGGTCTCAGCGGGTCAGCGGAATCTGGATATCGTAGCGCAGGCCAGCTTCGGGCTGACTGTTCTTGCTGATCTTGCCGCCAAGTTTCTGGGTCACCAGATTGTACACAATGTGGGCACCCAGCCCGCTTCCTCCCTGGCCGCGCTTGCTGGTAAAGAAGGGCTCGAACAACTGTTCCAGTGCCTTGGCATCCAGCCCCTTGCCGTCGTCTTCATACACCAGATTCAGGTTGTCCTGATCCCGGGTAGCCTGAATGCGAATGGTGCCGTGATCGCGGTCTTCAAAACCATGAATCAGCGAATTCATGACCAGATTGGTAATGATCTGGGAAAAGGCGCCGGGATAGGTGTCTACCACTATGTTTGGATCACAGTCGATCTGGATCTGGTAGGGGGTATGCTTGATCTTCGGGCGCAGGGATAGCATCACCTCGTCGAGATACTCTTTGAGATTAAAACGGCGCCGGTCTTCGCTGGACTGATCCACCGCCACCTGCTTGAAACTCTTGATCAGCTCCGCCGCCCGCCGGGTGTTGTTGCGCAGAATACGCAGGCTTTCCTCGCTGTTGTCAAAAAATCGGGTGAAGTCGGTTTTCGTCAGTTGTCCGGTGGCGAATTTGTCGCGCAGCTCACTGGTGGTGTCCGAGAGATGACTGGCCGCCGTGATGCTGATGCCCAAGGGCGTATTGATCTCGTGGGCGACACCGGCCACGAGCCCTCCCAGCGCGGCCATTTTGTCGACCTCGACCAGGTGTTTCTGGGTTTCGTTGAGTTTTGACAGGGTCTTGAGCAGATGCTCGTTGGTGACCTTCAGTTCCGAGGTGCGCATTTCCACCTGATGCTGCAAGTCCTCGGAGGTTTTGTGCATGAGGGTTTCCCGCGCCTGATAAAAGTCGACCTTTTCTTTCAGCTCTTTGGGCGAAATATTCAGTTGTGCCAGCAAATCCGCGTAGCTCAGACTCATGGCCGCGGTTTCCTCAGCGGTTAACAGGCCAGACTCCTTGATGCTCTGGTGCGCCGCCGCCACGCCGATGGAGCCGGCGAGCGCGCTTTCGGCGTTGCTGGCGAGTTGGGACAAGAGCTGGATGCTGATGGTCGGCATCTGCTCCATCCCCGTGGCACGCAGAATTTCCCGCAATTTTCGCTCGGTGCGCTCGGGCGAGAAGTAGCGGGAGAAAATCTCGCGCAGAATCCGGATCTTGGGCTCTGCAGGGATGGTCAGTGCTTCGCTCAGGGTCAGTTGTTCATCTACTTCCAGCACACCGGTAAAGCGTTGGGCATTTACCTGTTCTTCCCGCGTGCCGGGCACCAGCAAGGAACCCACAACGTAGGCGGTGGCGTTAAAGAGCAGCGACCAGAACACGGCATGGCTTATCGGGTGCAGACCGTCGGTGCCGAACAAGCCGGTAGGGCGCAGGAATGACACCCCAAAGAGCCCGTCATAAAGCAAGCCGGCAGGCAGTATCTGGGCCTTGGCCAAGGCGGGAATGATGAGGGTGAAAAACCAGAATACAAACCCCAGGCTGATACCGCAGACCGCGCCAAAGCGGTTGCCTTTCGCCCAGTACAGGCCGCCGAGAATGGCCGGTGCAAACTGCAAGGTGGCGCTGAAGGCCAGAATGCCGATCTGGGCGATCATTTCAAACTCCCCGATCGCTCGATAAAAGCCGTAACTGCAACCCAGAATCAGAATGACTGCCGCCCAGCGGATTTGCAGCAGGTACTTTTGCAGCGGAAATTCGAAGTGGCAGCGGCGTGCCAACGGCAGGATCAGGTTGTTGGAGAACATGGTCGATAGCGTCATGGCGGCCGCCATGGTCATGCCCATGGCGGCGGAAAAACCGCCGATAAACACCAGCATGGCCAGCAGCGGGTGGCCGGTTGCCTGGGGCAGCAGGAGCAGGAAGTAATCGGCAGTATCGGCCGGCAGGTCGATTTTGAGCGCGGCAATGGTAATGGGAAAAACAAAGAGCGTGAGCAAAAACAGATACAGGGGGAAGGCCCACTGGGCAGTGCGCAGATGGTTGACGTTGGGGTTCTCAACAATGGCAATGTGAAATTGCCGCGGCAGAAACAGCATGTTGATGGTTGCCAGCAGGAAGAAGGCGATCCAGAGTTCCATCGGCATTTGCCGGGTCATGGCGGCAAACTGGGGCGAGGTATCCACGTGCGCCTGGGCATAAGTCAGCAGGTCAAAAAGACCGTCGTTGAGAACCCAGGTGGCAAAAACCCCTACGGCGATGAAGGCCACCAGTTTCACCAGGCTTTCGGCAGCCAGTGCCATCACCATACCGCGGTGGCGCAGGGTGGGGTCCTGGCGGCGTACCCCAAAGACGATGGCGAAAAACGCCATGAGCGCCACCACCAGAATATCGAAGTTATGTTGCATGATGCGTTCGAAGGCAGAGGTGGGGGTACCTTTGAGCAGCAGATTAAAGCTTTCGATGATGGCCTTAAGCTGGATCGACATGTAGGGAATGCTGCCCAGCAGGGCAAAGACGCTGACCAGCGCGCCGACCAGGTTGGACTTGTTGTAACGTGCGGCCATAAAGTCGGCCAGGCTGGCAAAGCGAAAGTGCTCTTTCAACAGTACCAGCCGGCGCAGCACACTCCAGGAAAAGATCATGACCAGGCAGGGGCCAATGAAGCTGGTGAGAAACAGAAAGCCGGTTTGGGTGGCCATGCCGATCAGTCCATAAAAGGTCCAGGAGCTGCAGTAAATGGCCAGCGACAGGCTGTAGGTCATGGGGTGACGGCCTACTTTGCGGGCCAGGGGGGAACGGCTTTCGCCCCACTGGGCAATGCAAAAGAGGATGGCCATATAAATCAGCATGGCGCTGACAAGGCTCGTAGTGGTAATCATGCAGGTCAGTCCGTGGGGTTAGCGGTAGTTGTTGGCGGGGCTGCAGGGGCGTTTGTGTTAGGTGTGGAAGGACTGCCTGAAGGGCGCTGACGCTCCTGGCGAATGACCAGATAACCCTGCACCGCGAGCCCGCAAATCAGGGCCAGCCAGACGCCGAAATAGTAGAAATACTGGTGAGGAATACTCCAGGGCGTACGGCTGAAAAAGGGCCAGACCAGCAGCATGACATACAAAATAAAAAATCCCGTACGGGTTTCGTGCTGACGAAACAGCGTCAGCCAGTTGCCGGAATTCAAAAGCGGTGATTTCTGCATGGGGGCGCGACAGCCTCGTTGAACAAGTCAAATGTATAGAGCATAGATGCTCTGCTGGTTTTATACAGTTGCTGCGGTTTTCAGCCTGCTGAGGACTTGTCACAGGAGTGCGACGCTCATTCGGGTGGCGCTTGCGTTATCAAACCCCGCGAAATACCCTCCCTGTAACGGAACAAAAGCGACGCAGCCGGCCTTGACGGTTCAGGGACGGGATGGATAGCGGGTGGTCGCAGACCGTTAGATTTCCGGCCTTTCCTGTTTCTGGATATAGGTTTTCACTATCTCCAAAGGGGCACCGCCTGCAGTAATCAGGCAATAAGCCCGCGTCCATAAAACCGGCTTGCGGTAAACCTGCTCCAGCTCAGCCTGAAATGCCTTTCTCAGCAAGCGGCTGGTCACGGTTTTCAGGCTGTTCACGAACTTGCTCGGCATGATGTTGGGGTGCATGTCCAGCAGCAGATG
>JBFHRO010000096.1:0-11634 GCA_041591635.1 Oleiphilaceae bacterium
ACCTTCGTCTGCCCGGGTAAAAATACGGGCACCCAAAGCTTGTGCATCAAAAGGCAACAAGGTTATCGGGGCGATGACCCGAACCTCGGCCGCCCCCAGAATATGTAATGCCTGAATCTGGGACCGGGCCACCCTGGAGTGCAGAATGTCACCGACAATCGCCACCACCAGGCCCTCGAAACGGCCTTTATGCTGGCGAATGGTCAGCATGTCCAGCATCGCCTGGGTCGGATGGGCATGGCGTCCGTCGCCCGCGTTGACGATCGACACCTGGGGTGTCACTGCGCTGGCAATAAAATGCGGTGCGCCGCTTTGCGCGTGACGCACCACAAACATGTCGCTGGCCATCGCCTCCAGGTTTTGCAGCATGTCCGAAAGCGATTCGCCCTTGGAAGTCGCCGAGGTGCTGATGTTGATGTTCAGCACATCGGCCGACAGCCGTTTGGCGGCAAGCTCGAACGTACTGCGGGTGCGGGTGCTGGCTTCAAAAAACAGATTCACTACCGTCTTGCCCCGCAGCAAGGGCACTTTCTTGATGGCTCGCTCACCTACTTCAATAAAAGAGTCGGCGGTATCCAGTATTTCTGTCAGCAGCGTCTTATCCAGGCCATCCAGCGTCAGAAAGTGCTTCAGCTGGCCATAACGGTTAAGTTGCAGCGACTTGGCAACAGAGGCAGTCATACAGATCGTCCATTAGCGTTGGCTCGGGGGAGAATTTCCAGACAGAGGGGGTGCGGCCCCTGCAGTTTCACACGCTGGCCGGCACCCACCTTCATGGTGCGCCCCACAATGTCGGGCTGAATCGGCAATTCCCGCTGTGCCAGATCAATCAGCGCAACCAGCGTAATGCTGGCTGGCCGGCCGTAGTCAAAGAGTTCGTTCATGGCCGCCCTGATCGTTCGGCCCGACATAATGACATCATCCACCAGAACAAGATGCCGGCCTTCCGTTTCAAAAGGCAAACGCGATGGTTTGACCGTGGGATTCAACCCCGCCTGGGTAAAGTCATCTCGGTAAAAAGAAATATCCAGCTCGCCCAGCGCGTCCTTCAGCTGCAGGCGCTGGTGAATATAGTGGGCCAACCAGACGCCGCCAGTGCGAATCCCCACCAGACAAGGGTCCTGAATTCCGCGCTCGTGCAGGCGGTCACGCAATTGCCCGGTCATTTCATCGAGCACCTGCTCTACAGCAATTTCAGCATTCATAGTGTTGCAGCCTCTACCTCAGGGCCTTTGGCCCAGATATGAATTCAGGGTGCACAATCCGGGCAATCGTCTTCGGATTGTGCGTCACGACCTGTGGCAAACCAGCTTTCCAGAATCAGACAGGCCGCCAGACCATCGACGGAATTTCGGCCGAAATCCCGGTCGCCCCCCCGACGCATGACCAAGCCTTTGGCTTCAAAACTGGACAGTCGCTCGTCCATCATGAAACAGGGCTTGCCAAACCGGCCTTCCAGACGGCGGGCGAATTTTCGTGCCCGCAGACTCATCTCGTTCGCAGTGCCATCCATGTTGAGCGGCAACCCCACAACGAAGGCATCGGGCTGCCACTCCTGCACCCGCTTTTCAAGCTCGGGCCAGTGCACTATTCCGTCTTTGGCTGCCAAGGGCGCAAGCTCAGAGGCCGTCCCCAAAAGCTGGCGACCCACAGCAACCCCGATGCGCCGGGTACCGAAATCAAAGCACATGAGGGTGTTCATGGTTCGGGCTTTGCGGCCGCCAGCACGCGTCATGAATGTCCCACTTGCCCACTCAACTGCACCAGATCTACCCCCAGGGAGCCAAGCGCCGCATTAAAGCGTTCATGGAAGGGCAGGTCAAAGAGAATGTCCCGCGTGGCCGGACAAACGAGCCAGGCATTCTCCGCCAGCTCCTGTTCGAGCTGGCCCTCGCCCCACCCCGCATAGCCAAGTGCCACCAGGAAGGCTTTCGGCCCTTCACCGGTGGCAATGGCCGCCAATATATCCTTGGAGGTAGTCAAGCGAACGCCATCGGCAATGGCAATGGTGGAATTCCAGTTTCCGTCGCCATCATGCAACACGAAGCCCCTGTCGAGCTGCACCGGTCCACCCGAAAATACCGGCGCATCCAGGTCGTCACAACCCAGGTCGAGCTGTTCCAGCACCTCACTCAAAGACAGATCCAAAGGCCGATTAATGACAATGCCCATGGCACCCTTATCCGAATGCTCGCATATATAGGTCAGGGTTCCGGCAAAATTCGGATCCTTCATTTGAGGCATGGCAATCAAGAACTGGTTTCGAAAGCTTTGCATTGGCGTCACCCGACTCCCGGCATGCGGCATGGCGCTATCAACTGCTTGATAGCCCCTTGGGTTGGAAAGAAAAGGTTCGTATGATTTCGAGAATATCGCGCTCCTCTCTGACTTCCTGCGGAAACGGCAGAAAAGGGGAAGCCAGCCTGACGATCCGAACCGCCGCATCATCCAGCAACTTGTGGCCGGAGGATTCCAGCACTCTGATATCCTTAATCGTCCCGTTCGGCCACAAGGCAATCAACAATCTCGGCTTGCCGTAGATTTTACGTTGGCGGGCCTCCTCGGGATAGTTGAGATTACCCACCCGTTCGATTTTCTTTTGCCAGTTCTGTATGTAGAAGGCGTCGACTACGCTCATGGTCGAAGAAGAGGTCAGGCGCGTGATTCGCGGCCGATTACTGTAGGACTGCTCCTGCTCGGCCAAGCGGGCTTCAAGACTGGCAATCTCGAGACTGCGCTCCATGATGGTCTTGCGTGGCGGGGTGGGTGCCTCTTCGGGCACCTCTTGCTTCTCGACCGGTGTCACATCGGTTACCTGAGCCGACGAACTTGATTCCGTGACAACCACGGTTTTGTCTTTGAGCGGATCAGCAGGGGGCAAAGGCGGGGGCGTCACCGTCGCCTCGACAGGCAAGGGTTCGGGATTCTTGAATTCGGGTTTCTCCAGCGCCGTCAGCTCCGGCGCATCCAGCTCGGTGCCACTGCCTTTCTGATTCGCCTGCGCGAGAAAGTCCGCTTTTTCCGGCTTCTCGACGTCATCATGCTGTGCCAGCGTAATGGCCATGGTATGAGGGGCCGGCTTGGGATCTTCCTTGTCGAAACTGAGCCCGAGCACCAAAATGGCGTGCAGTGCCAGTGCCACAAATACGGTAAAGCTCAGGCGATCGATGTCGCTGGCGGTGCCTGCGGAAACAGCCATCAAGTGTTTTAACCCTCCGTCTTGCGCAAAAAAACAGACTCATCTTTGGCGTTGGCCACAGATCCATGCCATGCGCTCGAAGAGAAAAGTCTGAATGCTAGGTCTGGAATTGTCCAGTGTACGCGCCGACAAATCACTTGCAGATCATATTCACCCGCGTCGCACGGCCAGCGTCCTTTCCAGCGCATCCATCAATTGCCCGGCGATATCCAGTTTGCATGCCTTGTCCAGCTCGCGAATACAGGTAGGACTGGTGACATTTATTTCTGTCAGATAATCACCAATCACATCCAGGCCAACAAAATAAAGCCCCTTTTCTCGCAGCATCGGGCCAACTTGCTTGCATATCCACCTATCCCTGTCTGTCAGGGGGCGGGCCTCACCACGACCACCAGCCGCAAGGTTTCCCCGATGCTCACCGGCCCCCGGAATCCGCGCCAAGGCATAGGGCACAGGTTCGCCATCAATCATCAGGATGCGCTTGTCACCGGCAACGATTTCAGGCAAATACTTCTGCGCCATGATCTGATGCTCCCCGTGCTGCGTCAGCGTCTCGATAATGACACCCACATTCGCATCAGCCTCTTTTACCCTGAAAACAGCCCTCCCGCCCATGCCGTCCAGCGGTTTCATTACCACATCGCCATGGATGGCATGAAAGGCGCGCAACCGCTCCTTGCTGCGCGACACCAGCAACGGCGGGCAGCAGTCAGCAAACCAGGTCGCAAAGAGCTTTTCATTGCAGTCCCGCAGACTCTGCGGCCGATTGACGACCAGCACACCTTCACGCTCCGCCATCTCGAGCATGTGCGTGGCAAAGATGAACTCCCTGTCTACTGGCGGATCCTTGCGCATCAAAATGATATCCAGCTCGGCCAGTGCAATATCGCTGGCAGCGCCATAGTCAAACCAGTCTTGGGCATTATCCCGAACTGTGAGTTGTTGAACCCGGGCCTGCACCACCGAGTTATCAATAAACAGATCTTTCTGTTGCATGTACTGAATCGACCAACCGCGGGACTGCGCCGCCAACAGCATGGCCAGCGAACTGTCCTTCGCTACATTAATGGATTCGATTGGATCCATCAGGATACCCAGCTTGATCATCGCCCTTGGTCCTCCGCGCACATTGAGATAATGACCACCATGAAAACAGCAGGCCAAGCGAGCACTATACTGCCAACAGCAGCACCCGCGAACCCGCTTGCGCCAAACAATGACACTTTCTACGCCATTTTTTGTTTTTGTACTACGCTTGTTTCAGGCGCGAAATCCCCTCATTCAGTTGCAACAGCCGTAGCTGAATTTCGATTATCGGACAGATAAAGGTTCTGCGCAGGAGTAAAACCTGCGCACGCGCACAAAGACTTACGACACTTGCGAATTTAAACTATAAATATTCGACACTTATAGATTGAACCACTAATCTGTGTTAAAAAGCCGAGTCAACATCTGTTTGCGGTGGATTTGCGCAATAGTTTGGTACAAAACCTGGCGCCAGCAACGCAAGTTAACGAGCAAAGCCGAAGCAACGCACAGTGCGCACAACAACAATGAGCTAGCAGGGCAGTTGGATAATGGAAGACAATTTTGAAAACCTGAAAGTGATGGTTATAGACGACAGCAAAACCATTCGTCGAACCGCCGAAACGCTGCTGAAAAAAGTTGGCTGCGATGTCATTACCGCAACAGACGGCTTTGACGCACTGGCAAAAATCGCCGACACCCGCCCCGATATCATCTTTGTCGACATCATGATGCCCCGACTGGACGGCTATCAAACCTGCGCACTGATCAAAAACAACAGTGCGTTCAAATCGACGCCGGTCATTATGCTGTCCAGCAAGGACGGTTTGTTTGACAAGGCAAAGGGACGCATTGTCGGATCCGACCAATACCTGACAAAACCGTTCAGCAAAGATGAATTGCTTGGCACGATCAAGGCACACATGCCCAAGGGCTAGTCTTGCCGGACATCGCACGCATTCATTGCCTATCGGGAATCCGGATGAACCATAGTTGATTTGCCAGTCAACACACACATAGTTCAGAGCTGTCGCATTAGACACATTTAACTGGGGGAAACATGGCTCGAATATTGATCGTAGATGACTCGCCCACCGAAGTCAGAAAGATTTCAAGCATTCTTGAAAAGCACAATCACACCATCATTACCGCCGAAAATGGCGCCGATGGGGTAGCCACCGCGCGGGCAGAAAGACCTGACCTGATTCTGATGGATGTGGTCATGCCGGGACTCAATGGTTTTCAGGCAACCCGGCAACTGACACGCACGGCCGAAACGGCCGAAATTCCCGTGGTAATTGTGACAACCAAGGATCAGGAAACCGACCGCGTCTGGGGTACCCGCCAGGGGGCCAAAGGCTATCTGGTAAAACCTGTCAACGAAGACGATTTGATCAAAACGATCAAAGAGCTTCTTTCTTAACAGGCGGAGCCTTGAAAGCAATGTCAGAACAGACATCTCCCTTTCTTGTACTTACCGATATAGGCCGACGCAGCCGGGCGCTGGCGGCCGGTTTGCCTGCACAGGAAGAGGTAGTTGAGCTTTGGAACGGCATCGGGTTTTCCCTTGCCGGCCAAAAGTATGTGGCCCCCATGGGAGAGGTTATAGAAATCCTCCATGTCCCGCGTTACACACAGGTGCCAGGGGTAGAACACTGGTTGTGCGGTATTGCAAACGTTCGCGGCCGCCTGCTTCCCATTCTGGACTTGTGCTATTTCTTTAATCTTCCCCGCACCACGTCGATCCGGGACAAGCGCGTACTGGTAGTGGAAAACGGGGACATTCTGAGTGGTCTCATCGTCGATAGCGTTCAAGGCATGCAGTATTTCGCCGTGGACAGTTACCGACCACAGATCCCTGTGCAGAATGAAAGCATGGCTCCGTTCGTGAAGGGCGCCTACGTTAAAAACAATGAACCATGGAGCGTGTTCAGCGCTGTTGCCTTGACCGAGGACGATCGCTTCCTCGATGTTTCAGCCTGATCCGCAAACAGAATCACCACCATACAAAATAGATCCAGAACAACAACGAACAGGCCGGGAGCCAGAACATGAAAAGCAAAACCGGAAAGCTCACTACGGGCCAGGGCAACAACCTGACTTTAGGGTTGGGTGTAGTGTTGGTAGCACTGCTGCTCTTTCTGACCTATGTCTCCTTTATCATTATTCGGGACAGCAATTACGACAGACAGTACACAGGCTATGCCAGTGACCTGCGTGTGCTGTCGCAGGAAATTGCAAAGAACGCCACGGAAGCGGCTGCGGGTAAAGCTGAGGCCTTCGAGTTACTGAAGCGGTCGCGAGACGAGTTTGAAGAGAAGTGGCGCTACACGCTCTCCGGCAATCCCCAGACCGATTTGCCCGGCAGTGCCATTGCGGCTACCTCGGGCGTTCAGGAAACCTGGTCTGAGGTCAAGAACAGTGCCGACCAGATCCTGTCGAACCAGGAGACAGTGCTGTCGCTTCACGCGATTGCGCAAACCCTCTCTGAAACCATTCCCAAACTTCAGGTGGAATACGATGATATCGTGCAAATCCTGCTGGAAAAGGATGCGCCTGCGGATCAAATTGCGGTGGCCCAGCGTCAGCCCTTGCTGGCCGAGCGGATTGTGCGCAGCGTTGGCAGCGTGCTGACCGGTGACGAAGACGCGGTGGTGGCTGCAGACCGTTTTGGACGTGACGCCAAACTGTTCGGCCGGGTACTCACCGGCATGGTCGAAGGCAACAGCGTCATGGGAATCAGTAAGGTTACCGATGAAGACGCGATTTACGGTCTTGAAGAAATCGCCTCGATGTTCGAATTCGTTAACGAAAACGTTGATGCGATTCTTGAAACCTCGCCCGAACTGTTCAAGGTAAGAAAGGCTGCCAGCAGCATCTTTACCAACTCGCAAGCGCTGAAAAAACTGACTTCCGATCTTTCCTCCCAGATTCAAAGCGCCGGTGACCAGCGCGCCATATCGCCAACACTTGCCTATATCATTCTCGGATTGATCGTAGGTGTCATCGTGTTTATCGGTATTTCACTGTACCGGGAAAGTCAGGGCCGACTCCGTGCCACTACCGAACAGAACGAACAAAACCAGAACGCGATTTTGCGACTGCTTGACGAACTGGCCGATCTCGCCGACGGTGACCTGACAACAGAAGCCACGGTTACCGAAGATTTTACCGGGGCGATTGCCGACTCTATCAACTTCGCGATCGACCAGATGCGCGGTCTGGTAAAAGCCATCCGCGATACAGCGGTTCAGGTTGCCGCCGCCGCCCAGGAAACCCAGGCCACGGCCATGCACCTTGCAGATGCGTCGGAACATCAGGCGCAGGAAATCGCCGGAGCCTCTGCCGCCGTGAACGAAATGGCGGTATCTATCGATCAGGTATCATCCAACGCGGCCGAGTCCGCAGCGGTAGCGGAGCGGTCGGTGGCAATCGCGAAAAAAGGTGCTGAAGTCGTACAAAACACCATTCGCGGCATGGATACCATTCGCGAACAGATCCAGGAAACCGCAAAACGTATCAAGCGACTCGGTGAGTCCTCCCAGGAAATCGGCGATATCGTTTCGCTGATCAACGACATTGCCGACCAGACCAACATTCTGTCACTGAATGCTGCGATCCAGGCCTCGATGGCAGGCGACGCGGGACGCGGCTTTGCGGTGGTTGCGGATGAAGTACAGCGACTGGCGGAACGTTCGTCGGCCGCAACAAAACAGATTGAAGCCCTCGTAAAAACCATTCAGACAGACACCAACGAAGCGGTTATCTCGATGGAACATACTACCGCCGAAGTAGTACGGGGAGCCCGTCTGGCACAGGATGCCGGTGTCGCGCTGGAAGAAATCGAAAACGTATCCATGAACCTTGCGGATTTGATCCAGAACATTTCCAACGCGGCCCGTCAGCAATCCTCGTCTGCCGGCCATATATCCAACACCATGAATGTTATTCAGGAAATTACATCACAAACCTCTGCCGGTACCACCGCCACCGCGAAATCTATCGGTAATCTGGCAGAAATGGCGAACCAGCTGCGTAGTTCTGTAGCAGGCTTCAAACTGCCAGAGGAAGGCGAATCAGGCTCGGCAATCTAAAGACTTGCCGGGCACAGGCTGGCAGTGAATCTTATGGCTGAATCTGACCGTGGAACACCCGCAAAAGGTTGGGTTTTCAAGCCGCAGACGGAGATGGATGACAAACAATTCCGTCAGTGGCAGACACTGCTTGAAAGCCGAACCGGTATGAGTCTGGCGGAAAACCGCAAAACGTTTTTGCAAACCAATCTGGGCATTCGCATGCGCGAGATTGGTTGTGCCACCTATCAGGAGTACTTTGACAAAGTAAATTCCGGTACCAGTGGCATGATTGAATGGACGACCCTGGTTGATCGGTTGACAGTGCAGGAAACCCGGTTTTATCGCGATCCGGATGCGTATGCGCTTTTAACCGAGTACGTGATGACGCAGCCCAGGGACAACCTTGTCAAACAATCATTTGAAGCGTGGAGCGTTGGTTGCTCAACCGGCGAAGAACCCTACACCCTGGCTATATTGCTAAGCGAGTGCATGTCAGCCCTTGGCCTTAACAGGTACTTTGGCGTAACCGGCACCGACATCAGCACACCTGCATTGGAAAAAGCCAAAGCCGGCATCTACAACGCAGCCAAACTGGTGACCTTGAGCAACGAACTAAAGGACAAGTACTTCACTTTGCGTGAGGACAAACGCTACGAAATCAGTCAGGCACTGAAGAGCCGTGTTTGTTTTTCCAGGGTAAATATCGTTGAGTTGAGTTCCGCACCCATTCATGGAATGAATATTATTTTTTGCCAGAATGTCCTGATTTATTTTCGACGCTGGCGGCGCAAAGAGATTTTAAACCGGTTAGCAGAACGTCTGGTACCGGGCGGCATGTTAATTTTGGGCCAAGGGGAAATCGTTGACTGGAAGCATCCGCTCTTGCAACGGGTTTCCAGCGACAAGGCTCTTGCTTTCATCAGACGGCCAGACACGAAATAGAACGACTGGAGAAGTTATGGGCAACAACCATGACTATGTTGCTCTCGACTGGGTTCGAGGGGAGATTGGTAAAACACTGACACAGGCCCGCCATGAGCTGGAAGGCTACGTGGCGAATCCGGCCGATGCGTCAAGAATGCGGTTTTGTCTCAACTACATCCATCAGGTGCATGGCACGCTGCAGATGGTGGAGTTCTATGGCGCCGCACTGTTGGCAGAGGAGATGGAGAAGCTGGCTCTGGCCATGCTGAACCAGAAAGTCGCGCACCCGAAGGAAGCACAAGAAGTGCTGATGCAGGCGATTTTGCACCTGCCCAATTATCTGGAGCACTTGCAAAGCGGAAAACGGGATCTGCCGGTCATCCTGCTGCCGATACTCAATGACATTCGGGCTTCGCGGGGCGAAGCCTTGTTGTCCGATACATCCATGTTCAAACCCGATCTGTCGGTGGCCAAAATAGCCACCCCGGCAGAGGTCAACGCGCGTTTGCAGGATGACAAGGTCATTGCAAACCTGCGCAAATTGCGTCAGATGTTTCAGTTCGCTTTGGCCGGCGTGATTCGCAACAGCGAGCTGAACGCTAACCTTGGCTATATGAACAAGGTGCTGTCGCGCCTTACCAAGCTCTGCCAGCCAAGCCCTCACGGCCAGTTGTGGTGGGTTGCGCTCAGCCTCATCGAGGCGCTGGAAGCCGGTAGCATTGAACCCAGCTCGGCGATAAAAACCCTGCTGCGCAATCTCGACAACGAAATTCGCCGTCTGATTGATGAGCATGTCAGCATTCTCAAACAGCCGATCCCCGAAGATCTGTTGCGCAACCTGCTTTATTACATTGCCAAAAGCGAGGGTACGAGTCCGCTGCTGGTGCAGGTAAAGGAGCGCTACAAACTGGATCAGGCGTTACCAACAGAAGCCGAGATTTCCGAAGACCGGGCCCGCATGCAAGGGCCCGACCGGGAAGCTATGGCATCGGTAGTGGCGGCAATCAACGAAGAACTGGCCCGACTGAAGGATCAACTGGATCTGTTCGTGCGCGGTGAATTTCGTGATAACGCCGATCTGGCCGAATTGTTGCCAGGATTCAAGCAGGTCGGAAATACCATGGCCGTGCTGGCGCTGGGTGCGCCACGAAAAATCATTCTGGATCAGATCGCACTGATCGAACAACTGGCTGCCAGTGATGAGCCGGTGGATGATCACAACCTGATGGAAATTGCTGGCGCCCTGCTATACGTGGAAGCGACGCTTTCGGGTATTGTCGATGACGCTGGCAAAAATATCGGTCGCGGCGCCAGTACCGGATCGCTTATTCCCTCGGAACAGCTCCACGACGCACACGATGCCGTCCTGCGGGAAACCCGCAATGGCCTGGAGCAGGCAAAATCGAGCATAGTGAATTACATCGCCTCGCACTGGAATCAGAAGGAACTGGCAGGTGTGCCGGAATTGCTCGACAGCCTGCGCGGCAGCCTGATGATTATTCCCCTGGAGAAAGCGGCCATGCTGTTGCGCTCCTGTGGCAAGTACATTCGCGATCAGCTTCTCACGCCAGACAGCGCACCCAATTGGCAAAAACTCGATACGCTGGCCGATGCCATTACCAGTATTGAGTACTACCTTGAGCGCATGGCCGACGGGGCCACTGACAACGATATCATCCTGCAGGTTGCGGAAGAGAGTGTCGCCGAATTGGGTTATCCCACCGGTGCCATCGACGTCAGCCGAACCATCACGGTACCAAAACAGCAAAGTGCTCCTTCCGTCACTGCCGCGCCGGCGGCAAGCGTTGCACACACCACCAAACACATCGATCAAGAGCTCATTGACGAAGAGATTCTCGAAATCTTTGTCGAGGAGGCCGAAGAAGTCATTCAGGGCCTTGCAGAGACCTATCCTGCTTATCGCGCCAATCACGAGGATCGTGACGCGCTCAAGGATATTCGTCGTGCCTTTCATACCATCAAGGGCAGCGGGCGCCTGGTGGGTGCCGTGACACTGGCCGAACTTTCATGGTCGATCGAAAACCTGCTCAATCGGGTCATCGACAACAGCGTCAAGCCGTCCGATAAACTCATGGCGCTGATTGAAGACACCATGGATGTGTTGCCGGGTTTGATTCAGGCTTTCAACACCAAGCAATCCCCCAAAGATGTTTCGAGCCTGATTGACCGGGCCAATGCGCTGGCGGGCATGCCAAAAGCTGCCGGTGCCGGCATTGAAACGGCGGGCTCCTTTGTGCCAGGCCATGTGGAAGCCGAAGCCGAAGCCGAAGCCGAAGCCGAAGCCGAAGCCGAAGCCGAAGCCGAAGCCGAAGCCGAAGCCGAAGCCGAAGCCGAAGCCGAAGCCGAAGCCGAAGACGAAGACGAAGCCGAAGCCGAAGCCGAAGCCGA
>JBFHRO010000097.1:0-11607 GCA_041591635.1 Oleiphilaceae bacterium
CGGTAGCTGGCATCCACATAGTGGCGCAGGCGTTTAACCAGCTTTCTTAGTCGTTGTTTGTGTGACATGCGGTCTTCCTTTAGCGCGTTGGGTCGGAGCCCGCGGCAGGGCGGCTTGCTTCATTGGACTCGGGCGGGGCGGTCATGGCGGCAATGTCGGCTGACTCCAGCGCCAGACCACCCATCACGCCTCCGGCACCCTCCGAGGAGGCCCCCAGCCAGATTTCGATAACATTAATCAGGTTGTGCGCGATCTTGCGGGCATAAGTGGCATCATTGATCAGCGAGGTGGCCGCTGTACCTGTCACCTGACGCGAACGCAGCAAGGCATCGACCTTGCCACTGGCAATCACATCTTCCTTTTCCAGCATCACCCGCAGCCGTCCGATCGACAGCAGTGCTTTCACCGGTTTTTCCTTGCGCACCGAATCCAGCTCTGCCAGCACCTGGGCCAGTACACGGCGTAAGTGCTGATACTCTGCCCGCATCACCGGCTGCGGGCTGAAGAGGTAATGCTGCAGGTTTTTGCGCAAATGCTGCACATCCTTGACCGCTTCGACCGCCTGGCGGCAGGCCATTTTGAGTTGAAAGATCTGGCGCTGCTGCTCGGCATTCATGGTCACTTCAGCCCGGGCCGAATACTCGATAATGTCGCTGTAAATCCCTTTGATGTGTTGCCGGTACAACTCTGCCAGATCACGGCCAAAATCGGTTTTGGGCGGCTCCACCGCCAGATCCTGAAGGTGGTCGGGGTCGTCCAGATCGGTGCTGCGCAAATACAGGCCGTACGCCATGACTGAACTCATATTACCCAGTAAATGCCGCACCTCTTCCATGATGACTTTCATGGCCGCATCGGGATAGGCCATGGCGGCATCATTGAGATAGCGGGTGGCGGCCTCGCTGCGGCGTTCGGCGTCGGGTACGTCGAGCTGCAGCGATTCGCGCCTGTCTCGCTGGGGCAGTATCCACAGCAGGTAACGAATCAAGGCCGGCATCAGCGGCAACATCATGGCCACGCCGATGACGTTGAACAGCGTGTGAAAAATCGAGAGTTTCAAGGTGTAGTCGTCGGGGGCGATTCCGACCAGATCGGCAATTCCATCCACCGCCAAACGCAGGGGAACAATGGCCACAATGGCCACCAGGGCGGTGCTGCTGTTAAAAACGAAGTGGGCCAGGGCAAGACGCTTACCATCACGGGAGGCTTTCATCGAACCTATCACGGCGGTGACCGTGGTGCCAATGTTGGCGCCAATGGCCAGCGCAAGGGCGTTGTCGTAATCAATCTGCCCCGATGCCAGCGCGGTAATGGTCAGCACCAGGGTGGCATGGCTCGACTGCATCACCACCGTCGCCAACGAGCCCAGCAGGGTATAAACCAGCAACCCGATCAGCCCGGGCATGGCGTAAGTCGCCAGGTCAATCTGGTCCTTGAAGGCATCAAAGCCTTCTTTCATGTAATGAATACCCAGAAACAGAAAACCGATTCCCGCCAGCACCCAGCCAAGGCCGTGCAGTTTGGTGCGGCTTTGCAGCGTCAGCACCGTGCCTATCACCAAAAGCGGCATGGCGTAGGCTGAAATCTGCACTTTCAAGCCCACCCCGGCGATCAGCCAGGCCCCGGTAGTGGTACCTATGTTGGCGCCGAAAATGATGCCGATACCTTGGGCGAGATTGATCAGGCCGGCCGAGAGAAAAGAGATGGTAATCACAGATACCAGCGAACTCGACTGCATCACGCTGGTGGCCACCACCCCGAACATCAGGCTGCGGGTGGTGGTACGAGTGGAGCGGGTGAGCAGTTTTTCCAGGGTGCCGCCGGTATAGGCCTTAAACCCCTGCTCAAGCAAGGACATGCCAAACAAAAACACCGCCACGCCAGCGGCAATGGCCGTAAAGTGATCACTGGCCCAGAAGCCATAAAACAGGCCCAGACACACCAAGGGCAGAATCAACCGTGCCAGCATACAGGCATTCCCTGTTCCATAACCGAGATAAGGCTCTGATTAAGCATAGCAAGGTTTATCAGGGTTCCGCCGCCTTCAGGTCTTACCTGGATCAATTTCCGCGCTGGCGCCGCTGTGCTATAACTGAGAGGCTTAATACCTTGGCACACCAGTAATCCTGCTGCCTTCCTACCCCTCACCCTTTTGACAGGAGCTGTCATGAAACCGGAAACTCTCGCGCTCCACGCGGGCTACACCAGCGAACCCACCACCAAGGCCGCTACCACCCCCATTTACCAGACAACCTCGTATACCTTCGATAACACCCAGCACGGTGCCGATCTGTTCGACCTGAAGGTGGCAGGCAATATCTATTCGCGCATCATGAACCCCACCAACGCGGTGCTCGAAGCCCGTCTGGCCGCGCTGGAAGGCGGTGTGGGGGCACTGGCACTGGCCTCCGGCATGGCGGCGATTACGTATGCCATACAGGCAATCACCCAGGCGGGCGACAACATCGTCAGTACCAGCCAGCTGTATGGCGGCACCTATAACCTGTTCGCCCACACCCTGCCGCGTCAGGGTATTCAGGTACGCTTCGCCGCCCACGATGACTATGCAGGGCTGGAAGCACACATCGACGACAATACCCGCCTGCTGTTTTGCGAATCGATCGGCAACCCGGCCGGCAACGTGGTCGATCTGACCCGCCTGGCCGACATTGCCCACCGCCACGGCATCCCCCTGGTGGTTGACAACACGGTCGCCACGCCTTACCTGTGCAAGGTATTCGACTTCGGCGCCGATATCGCCGTGCACTCACTGACCAAATACATTGGCGGCCATGGCACCACCATCGGCGGCATTATCGTGGATTCCGGCAAATTCGACTGGGTGGCGAATAAAGCCCGCTTTCCGATGCTCAACGAGCCCGACCCCTCTTACCACGGTGTGGTTTATACCCAGGCGCTGGGCGCCGCCGCCTACATCGGCCGCTGCCGCGTAGTGCCTTTGCGCAACACCGGCGCCGCGCTCTCGCCCATGAATGCATTCCAGATCATGCAGGGCCTGGAAACCCTCACCCTGCGAATGGATCGCCATTGTGAAAACGCGCTCAAGGTCGCCCAATTCCTGCAGGACCACCCGCAGGTGAACTGGGTCAACTACGCCGGCCTGAGCAACAGCCCGTACCATGCCACCTGCCAAAAACTCCTCGGGGGGCGCGCCTCGGGGATACTCAGCTTTGGCATCCAGGGCGGGCGCGAGGCGGGGGCAAAATTCATCGATGCCTTGCAACTGATTCTGCGTCTGGTCAATATCGGCGATGCCAAATCCCTGGCCTGCCATCCGGCCTCCACCACCCACCGCCAGCTCAATCCGCAGGAACTCGCCTCGGCAGGCGTGAGTGAAGACATGGTGCGCATTTCGGTCGGTATCGAGCACATTGATGACATTCTGGCCGACATCTCCCAGGCACTGGAGGCGGCGAAGTAACGCCGTTGCGAGGCTGGCGAGCGTCCGGTCGCCAGCCCCGGACCAACATCTGTTTTGCATTGACCAGGAATCGTTACCCATGAGTACCTCCCCCCTTGAGGTTATGACCCCCGAGCAACTGCTGGCGCGAATTCGCCAGGCTCCCGAAAGCATCGAATTTGGCGCCGTCATGGCCACTATTGCCCGCTACTATCAGTACCAGCCGACCGCCTTTGTGAACGGCAAGGAGGCAGCCACCCAGGTCGTCAACGCCGCCGGCAGCAACGAAGGCTCGTGCCGGATTTTCGCCTTTGCCAAACTGCACGGCCTGACGCAGACCCAAACACTGGCCTGCTTTGGCGCCTACTACCGGGATGACGTACTCAAGCACCCCGAAGGCAGCGACCACGCCAACATCCGCACTTTTATGCGCGACGGCTGGGAAGGCCTATCTTTTGCCGGTGAGGCCCTGGTACCGGCTACACTCTAGACAGCGGCACCTGTCAGCCGAATCAGCCTTTTGGACCACGCGAGTCAATCATGGATTTCAGCTGGATCGCCATTGCCTTTGCAGGTATTTACCTGCTCGCACTGTACTGTATTCGTCGTGTACTTCTGACCTATCACAGCGTTCACAGCGCCATTGCCTGGATCGTGGCGCTGATCGCCTTTCCGTTTTTCAGTCTGGTGTTTTTCGTCTTTTTCGGCCGTCATCGTTTTGAAGGCTATGTCGCCGCGCGTCGCTCGGGTGACCAGGAACTCATCTACATCAGCAAGGAAGTGCTCGACACCAATGCCCGCTACTTCTGCCCCCCGCCGGCACACAGCCCCGAACTGGCGGTCATCAGCCATCTGGCAAAGGCCCCCTTTAGCCACAACAACCAGTGCGCCCTGCTAATCGATGGCGAGGCCACCTTTGGCGCCATGTTTGAAGCCATCGAGCAGGCCCGCAGTTACGTGCTGCTGGAGTTTTACATCGTTCGCAACGATCGCATTGGCCAACTGCTGCACGACACGCTGCTGCGCAAGCAACAACAGGGCGTGCAGGTATTCTTTCTGTATGACGCCTGGGGCAGCGCCTCACTGCCTGATCAGTACATCCAGGCCCTGACCTCGGCCGGGGTTGAGGTACACTCCTTCAACAGTGTCAAACGCCTGCTCAGCCGGTTTCAGGTGAACTTTCGCAACCACCGCAAGCTGGTGGTGGTCGACGGGGACTTGGCCTTTATGGGGGGAATCAATGTAGGCGACGAATACCTGGGGCTTGACCCGGACCTCTCGCCCTGGCGCGACACCCAGCTCAAACTCAGGGGCCCGGCCGTGCAGGCGCTGCAACTGACCTTTATGGAAGACTGGTACTGGGCCACCGGCCAAACGCCCCGCCTGCGCTGGCAGCGTCGCCCCGAGGACACCCCGCCCACCGAGGGCGCCGTACTGATTCTTTCCACCAGCGCCGCCGATGAACCCGAAACCTGCATGCTGGCTTTTCTGACCATGATTCATCACGCCCGGCAACGGCTGTGGATCGCCAGCCCCTACTTTGTGCCCGACATGCAACTCATCAACGCCCTGCACCTGGCCGCCTTGCGTGGCGTGGACGTACGCATTCTGATTCCCAGCCGGGCCGATTTCGCCTGGTTCCAGTATGCGGCTTACTCTTATCTGGAGCATGCCCAGCAGGCCGGCATCAAGATCTACCGCTATCACAGCGGCTTTATGCACCAAAAGGTGTGGCTCATCGACAACCGCTATTGTGTGGTCGGCACCCACAACCTGGATAACCGCTCCATGCGCCTGAATTTTGAAACGGCCGCGGTCATTACCGAAGGCTCACTCATCGCCAGTGCCGAACAGATGCTCGAACAGGACTTCAGCCAGGCGGTGCGCCTGACCGGTGACGATTACCGCAACAAGTCGACCGCATTCAAACTGACGTGCCGCGCCTGCCGCTTGTTGGCGCCATTGCTGTGAGCCCCGCTGCGCCAGTTCGCACCCGGACATTTTGTGCTCCGGCACACACTGCCGGCGGCAGACGCTAAAAAGCGGCTATACGCCACAGCGAAATTTTCTATACTGAAAGCCACGCCAAAAAAACTGGCCGCCAAGGCCGGAGCGAACAACAAACACTGGCACTAACAAAAGCAGGTGAGAAATGCAGTTCAAGCCCAGGGAAACACTGACAGAGCAGGTCGCCCAGCACATCGAGAACATGATTGTGTTCGGCAAGCTCAAAGGAGGCCAGCGCATTTATGAAGGGCCGATGGCCAAGGAACTGGATGTCAGCCACGGCTCGGTGCGCGAAGCGCTGTTGCTGCTGGAAAAGCGTCATCTGGTGTGGAGCACGCCACGCAAGGGCACCTTTGTCACCGAACTCGACGAAAGTTTCGTGCGCAGCCTGTACGAAGCCATGCAGCTGTATTTGACCCACACCGACATGAAACTGCTGAGCAACTGGACGCCCGAATACCTGGCCCAGCTCGAAACCCTCTACGAAACCATGAGTGAGTGTTATCGCCGTGGCCAGCTGATGGAATTTCTCAATCTGGGAATGGAATACGCGCAAAGCTCCATTGTTTACGCAGACAACTATTTTATCGTCAGTGCCCTGCGCGATCTCTGGCCCTCGGCCAAGCGTTGCGCCTTTGTCGCCTTGCGCCAGGGCCCGGTGGTGATCGAAAACAGCCTCAAGCACATGCGCCGTTCCCTCGATACCATCAAGGCACGGGATCGCGAGGCCTTAGCCAAGATCATTGCCGACTATGCCCAGGAGCAGTGCGAGCAAGTACTGAATTCGCTGGGGCGCAAGAAAAAGGCACCCGCTGACGCGGCGCAGAGCTAGCCCGCCGCGCCCCTCAGCACAGGATCAGCCGTGCTTTTCGCCCAGCAGCGAGGTATAGGCTTCAACACCCAAAAACTTCGAGTGCCGGACAGCCGTCACCTTCAGGCCCTGCTTTTCCATGTGCTTGCGGTAGTCATATACCGGGTGTAACGCAGCACCGGTCATGGCCCAGAAAATGATAATGGCAATGTACCAATAGACGTTTTTGAACAGGCGGGCCAGGGGGTTGCCGGTCGGGAAAGCAAAATCTCCCACCACCACCAGGCTTTTGGCTTTACCCAGCTTGATCAGGTGCGCCAGCACCTCGGCCATAAAGTCTTCGCTAAATACATTCAAAAAGAAATTCGCGACCACCATGTCGTACTGGCCGAACTCCTCGACCTTCATGATATCGCTGTGGACAATCCGGATTTTGAGATCACCGGGCTCCTTGTCCAGCCCTTCCTTGAACTTCCGCAGCATGGCCGCCGACAGATCCACCACGGTGACATCGGCCCCCAGTTTGGCCGCAACAATGGCCTCTTTCCCATGGCCCACGCCGGCAAACAGGACTTTGTCGCCTCGCTTGAGGTACTCGGGGGTAAGCATGGCGCACTTGCAACGCAACAGCGAATTGCCGGCGAATACAAAACTCAGTGCATCATAGGCAGGTCCAATGATTCCGTATTTATCTGTCATGGTTCGTTCCTGTTGACTGAAATGAAGGCCGTCACGGGCCCAAAAAAGCGTGCTTCTTGTTGTGGTTACCAGCGCCTGATTTTGCCACGGTTCACGCCTGCGCGTGACGGCCCTGGCAAGCTGCTATGTTTTACGTGCAAGATCGGCACAATTCAACAGAAAAATACAGGCAAAGACCACCCAATGCGGCAACTGTGAAATATCCCCATCCCCCATCAAAACCCTACTCAATAAACGGATAAAACGCGCACCAGATCGCGTCTGGCCCGTTTACTTTTTGTTACACTGCGGCGCAATACCCTTATTTCATGCGCACTTATTTCACGCACACAACAAGCGCCGAGGTTTTACTATGAAACTGCTGACTTACCGCCCCCTGCTGGCGGCACTTATCCTGTCCATTGCCAGCCTGGGTCAGGCCCAGACCGACGATTTTGTCAACAGCGATGCCTGGAAACTGCGGCATCAGGAAGCCGGTGTCGAAGTGCGCATTCGCTCGGTGCCCGATTCGGATGTTGATGCTTTTCAGGGCAAGGCAGTTCTCAACGCCTCAATGGCCAGTCTGCTGGCCGTACTGACCGATCCGGATACCTGCCCGCGCTGGGTGGAAGGCTGTGTTCACGCCGAGAACCTTGGCCCGGCAACGCTGCTCGACAGCTGGCAATACGGCGTCAATGACCTCCCCTGGCCGGCCGACGATCGGGATTACATCATCCATATCCAGCTACACCAGGTGAACGCCGATGAGGTGCTGTTGACCATGAATGCAGTGCCCGACAAAACCCCGCAAACCGACAAGGTGCGCGTCCCTAAAATGAAGGTAGCCTACTCCATGCGCAAAGTATCGGAGCAGCAGACCGAAGTGACCTGGTCACAGCACACCGACCCGGGTGGGCGGCTTCCTGGCTGGATGGTGAATCTGCTGCTGGTGGATATCCCGCTCAAGTCCCTCAAGCGCATGGAAGCCCTGGCGCAGCAACCCCAATACCAGCAGCGCCAGCTTGAGCGTGATGAAAAAGGCCAGATTCTTGGCTGGATGGCAATGCGCTAACGCTTTGGGTACCCTGTGAATCACGCCGTAACTGTTACCTCAAAGGGACAACTGACAGTGATCACCGGGTAGCACTCTTACGGCAACGATCGCATGGTAGCGGCCGCTTTGAGACAAAGAAGCGGCCTTTCTCTTCAGAGAGGTCCTGTTTCCCGATGCTGCATATTCCTATCAACCCATCCGTTCCTCGCCGGCTCGCCGTTCTTGGCCTCGCGCTCTTGGTGAGCGCCTGCCACAGTGACCGCCAGGCCGACGCAGACACGAGCACCCCCAGTGTGAAACTGGTGCCGGGCCAGTCGCCTGCCGTGCTCGAAACCTATCTCAAGAGCAGCCTGTCGGGCGCCACCACCGAATCAAG
Source organism: Oleiphilaceae bacterium (assembly GCA_041591635.1). Lineage (GTDB taxonomy): Bacteria > Pseudomonadota > Gammaproteobacteria > Pseudomonadales > Oleiphilaceae > JACKOD01. The sequence goes on from JBFHRO010000097.1 coordinate 8,348, forward strand.
CAAGATCACCAACGGCCTTGAACTGGCAGCCGAGGCGACAGCCGCCAACGCCACCGCCCGCGCCAGCGAAACCGGTTACAGCCAGACCAACACCCAGGTCAGCGGGGTCGATGAAGCCGATCTGGTGAAATACGATGGCCGCTACCTCTATGTGGCCGTCAATCCGGGCAACAGTGGCGATATGCGGGCGCTGAGCACCGCAACACCGGCAACTGCCGCCAGTGCGGCCCGCGTCCGCATATTGGCAACCAGCCAAAACGGGGCGCCCGCTGCCACCGAGCTGGCCAGCCTCGCGCTCGACAGCCAGCAAGGCGAAATCAGCGGTCTGTACTTGCACCGCAACGCCAGTAACCGGTCGCAACTGGCGGTGCTGAGTCGTCCGCCGTCATTTGGCTGGAATCAGTGGCTGCGCTACGACCGCTGGAGCAACCAGCACACCTATGTGTCGCTGTTTGACGTGGAAACCCCCACCAGCCTGACACCCGTCTGGTCGATCAGCATTGAAGGCAGCCTGATCGACAGCCGGCGGATCGACAACACCCTGTATCTGGTGACCCGCCATGTGCCTGCTGTGGCGGGATTGCAGTGGTATAACAATGATGCCCAGAGTCTGGCCGAAAACAAGAAAATTATTGATGCGCTGACACTGGCCGACCTGCTCCCCCGGGTGCAGGTACAAGACACCAGCCCCACGCCCCTGGTGAGCAGCGACAACTGCTACCTCCCGGCAACCTCCGCCAGCGACTATTACGCGCCGGCGCTGGTTACCATTTCAGCGATCAATCTTGATTCCCCGGGCGATATCACTTCGGTTTGCATCGGCGGCCACAGCAGCGGCCTCTTTGCCTCCTCCAAGGCCTTGTATCTGTTCAATGACCGCTGGCAAACCGGCACCATCATCCACAAGTTTGGCTTTACCCCGGCGGGCCCGGCCTACCAGGGCAGCGGCACCTTACCGGGCTCCCTGGGCTGGCGGGCCCCTGCCTTTCGGCTGAGTGAAAAGGACGGTGCCTTGATTGCCGTCTCCACTGTGTTTCCCGGCGGCGGCATAGATACCCTGCCTGCGCCCGTATTACTTGCCGACACCCCGATCGGCACGCGTGTCGCCGCAGCCAGCCCAACCTACCCAACCCACCACCTCAGTGTGCTCAAAGAAAATGCCCAGCAAGAACTGGTAACCCTGGCCACCCTGCCCAACAGCGCCCAGCCCGCCGCCATTGGCAAGCCCAATGAGGATATCTATGGCGTTCGCTACATCGGCAATCGCGCTTATATAGTCACCTATCGCAAAACCGACCCCCTGTACCTGATTGACTTGAGCGACGTTACCCGCCCTGCCATTGCCGGTGAGTTGCATGTGGAAGGCTATTCGGACTACCTGCATCCGCTGGGTGAGGACTACCTGATCGGCATTGGCAAATCGGCCACAGTAGAAGCTGATATTGCCTGGTATCAGGGGGTACAGGTGGGCATGTTTGATGTGCGGGATATCGCGGCACCGACGCTGATCCGCCAGATCAGCCTGGGCAAGCGTGGCAGTGAAACCCAGGTTTCCTATGATCACAAGGCGCTTGGCTGGCTCGAATCGGCCCCCGGCCATTACCGTCTGACGCTGCCGATACAAGTGCATGACGGCGTCCAAAGCACCGCCGCTGAGCGCACCCCTTGGCACTATACCGGGCTGCAGCTGTTTGATATCTCGCTCACGGCCGGTGCCACTATTGCCCCGGCCGGCGTCATGGTGGCTGACAAGGCAAGCGCGCAGAGCCTGTATGCCCCCTACGTTACGCCCCAGCGCGGCATACTGCACGGCGAGGCGGTGCATTATGTCTACGGTGACAAGGTGTTTTCAGCCCCCTGGAGCGCGCCGCAAAACCTCACACCGGCGCAATGAAACTGATTGCACGGTGCGGGCTCAGGCGGCATCACCTGCAAGCGCTTGTTTGATTGGCAGGCGCAGGGTAAAGGTGGTGCCCTTGCCTACCGTGCTTTCCACATCAATGGTGCCTTTGTGGGTCTTGACGATGGAATAGGACACCGACAACCCCAGCCCCGTGCCCTTGCCGACCGGTTTGGTGGTAAAAAAGGGTTCAAACAGCTTGGGAAGGTTCTCGGGCGGGATACCTGAGCCGTTATCGATGATCTTGATACTGACGTAATCGCCATCAACGGCGGTACGAATGGTGATGGTACCCTGCTTTTCAATGGCGTGGCCGGCGTTGACCAGCAGGTTCATAAAGACCTGGTTGATTTGCGAGGCAGTGCACTCCACCTTGGGAATGTCGCCGTACTCCTTCACCACCTGCGCCTTGAACTTGATTTCGTTGTGGACGATGTTGAGGGTACTGTCGAGACAGCGGTGCAAATCCGCCGGCTCCATGCCGCCCTTGTTGTCGACCCGGGAGAAGTCCTTGAGGTCTTGCACTATTATCTTGACCCGGTTTGTCCCTTCCAGCGATTCATCCAGCAATACCGGAATATCCTCGCGGATGAACTCGACATCATAGTCCTTGATGATTTTGCGCGCCTTGTCACTCAGGCTGCTGTTGCCCTGGGCATCGATGAGCGCCTCCAGCTCAGCGATGGCTTCGAGCATGTCGGTGGCATAGTTGCTCATGGACGAGAGGTTGGAACTGACGTAGCCGATCGGATTGTTGATTTCGTGGGCAACCCCTGCCGCCAACTGGCCGATCGAGGCCATTTTTTCCGATTGCAGCAACTGATTCTCGGCACTGTTGAGTTCTTGAATGAGCTTCGCCTGTTGCTGTTTCTCTTCGTGCAGCGAGGCGTTGGTGGTACGCAGTTTTTCCATCAACCGGATCAGGTTAATGATGGTGGCGGCCTGATCCAGCATCTGCAATATGTACACCTGATCGAGCCAGGCAAAGTGCTTGTTTTCTTTCTTGTTGGCCAGAAACAGAGTGCCTTCAAAGTCTCCCTGCAACAGGCTGAAGGGCACCCGTATCAGGTTGCGGAAAAACTGGCTCGCGCCTGTCACCCCGTCCATACGGGCCGGATCGTCGAGCACCCAGAGTTCCTGGCCCGCCAGCAGCGTCACAACATCGCTTTGGGTACTGGCGCTGGCGATAAATGCATGCAACTGATCGAGCATGCCCGGATCCTGGTACCAGTGATCCTCGGCGCCGGCTGCGCTTCGGATAACCAGCGCGCCAATGTCAGTTTCGGTAATGATCTTTGCCCGCTGCACCAGTCCCAAAAAGAAGGATTCGTCTTCTTTGGCGGCGGTTTTCAGCCATTCC
>JBFHRO010000098.1:0-11602 GCA_041591635.1 Oleiphilaceae bacterium
GCTCAAACCACCCAAACCACTGAGCCTTAGATACGCTCAAAGCCTGGTGAGCCAGAAAAAAACCGATGCGTTGATGGAAGAGATTATTGGGATCTACAACGAAGTGGCCGGCGAGGCCGATGTGATTGTCGTTGAAGGTCTGGTGCCTGATCGCAATGAACCCTATACCGCTAAACTCAATACCGAAATCGCCCGCAATCTCAATGCTGAAGTGATTCTGGTAGCCACTCCCGCAGGCTACAGCATCGATGAATTCAACGAACACCTGGATATCTCGGCGCGCATGTACAGCACCACCGAAGGCACCGATGTCATTGGTTTTATTATCAATAAGGTTGGCGCCCCTTCGAGCAAGAGCCGCAAGGTCCGATTTATTGAAGCGCCACCGCTGCCCCAGGAAACGCACACCAGCTACACCCAAGAGTGTCGGGTTTTCGCCGATTCCCGGTACAAGATTCTCGGTCTGGTTCCGTGGAAAAATGATCTGGTCGCACCACGCACCCTGGATATTGCCAACGCCCTCGAGGCAACCCCTATACACCGGGGAGAACTCGATACAAGGCGCATCACCCGCATATCGGTTTGTGCCCGCACCGTACCCAACATGGTCGACCAACTGACCCCCGGAACCCTGATCGTAACGCCTGGCGATCGCGAAGACGTAGTGCTCGCCACCTGCATGGCAGCCATGAATGGGGTGCCACTGGCGGGGCTTATTCTCACCGGCAATCTGCAGCCCGACAAGCGGACGCTACGCCTGTGTGCACGCGCCATCGAAACCGGCTTGCCCATATTGCTGACACGATTCGATACCTATTGTGCTGCCCAAATGATTTCGGCGCTGGATTCGGAAGTACCCAAGGATGACCTTGATCGCATTGAACATGTCATGGAATCAGTATCTCATGCACTGGACATCCAGTGGCTCACCTCACGCCTGCCTCTGGCGCGCTCCCCCCGGCTGTCACCGCCTGCGTTTCGCTACCAGCTCACAGACCGGGCACGCAAAGCGGCCAAACGCATTGTGCTGCCCGAGGGGAACGAGCCACGTACCGTGCAGGCCGCGGTTATCTGTCACCAGCGCAAAATCGCTCATTGCGTTCTCATTGGAGAAAAAACGGACATTCAGCGCGTTGCAGAATCTCAGGGTATTCAGCTTCCAGCCGACATCGAGATTGTGAATCCTGATCAGGTGCGGGCCGATTACGTTGCCCCCATGATGGCCTTGCGGCGCCATAAAGGTTTGGCTGCCGACATGGCGCTGGCCCAACTGGAAGATAACGTTGTGCTGGCCACCATGATGGTCGCCATGAATCAGGTTGACGGACTCGTATCCGGTGCCGTGCACACGACGGCCAACACCATTCGACCCGCCCTGCAGCTGATCAAAACCAAACCCGATGCCGCCGTCGTGTCGTCGGTGTTCTTCATGTGCTTGCCCGATCAGGTATTGGTCTATGGCGATTGCGCCGTCAATCCCGACCCTAATGCCCAAGAACTTGCCGATATCGCCATTCAAAGCGCCGAATCGGCACTTACATTCGGCATTGAGCCCAGGGTCGCCATGATAAGTTACAGCACCGGCACCTCGGGCTCAGGACAAGACGTGGACAAAGTCAGGGAAGCCACAGCTATCGCCAAACAAAAACGCCCGGATCTCGTCATCGATGGTCCACTGCAGTACGATGCCGCCGCTATTGAAAGCGTTGCCAAAAGCAAGGCCCCGAACAGCCCGGTCGCCGGCAAAGCCACGGTATTCATTTTCCCCGACTTGAATACCGGCAACACCACCTATAAAGCCGTGCAACGCAGTGCAGACGTGATCAGCATTGGCCCAATGCTGCAGGGATTGAAAAAGCCGGTAAACGATCTGTCTCGCGGCGCACTGGTGGAAGATATTGTCTTTACGATTGCCCTGACTGCCGTACAGGCTGCTCAAAATGACACATCGGGTCAGGAATCATGACGCTGGCCAAGGCTTCGCAAAAAAGGCGCCGGGAGGGGAACTGCCTCCCGGCAGTCAGATGATCAAGCCTTCTTGCGCGCTTTCTTCTCGCGTCGCTTGATTTTGGATACATGCTTCATCAGTCGGGCTTTCTTCACCTTCTGCCGTTGGGTCAAGGGGTTGACCTTGTCGGCATAGGGATTCTCGCCCGACTTGAATTCAAACAGAATCGGGGTTCCCACCACATGAAGCGCGTTGCGAAAAGTGTTCTCGAGATAACGCTTATAGCTCCCCGGAACCTCATCGGTGCGACTGCCATGAACGATGATGCGGGGCGGATTGGAGCCTCCCTGGTGCGCATACCGCAATTTGATACGATGCCCCTTCACCATGGGTGGCTGGTGCAACGCAATGGCATCTTCAAGCAACCGGGTCAGCTTGTTGGTAGGCCATTTCGACATCGCCGAGCGAAAACCGTCTTCAATGGATTCGTACAAATTGCCAACGCCGGTGCCATGTTTCGCTGAAATGTAGTGAATCCTTGCCCAATCAAGAAAATTCAGCCGGCGATCCAGCTCTTTCTTTACGTCATCGCGCTGATCCGGCGTCATGCCGTCCCACTTATTGACCGCCAAAACAATGGCGCGCCCGGCCTCAATGGCAAAGCCGATGAGGTGCATGTCCTGGTCCACCAGACCTTCCCTTGCATCGACCAGGACCACCAGGACGTTGGAATCTTCGATTGCCTGCAGTGTTTTGATAATGGAGAACTTTTCAACAGCCTCTTTGATGTTTTTGCGGCGGCGGATACCCGCGGTATCAATCAGGGTGTAAGGTTTTCCGTTGCGTTCATAAGGAATGTACACACTGTCGCGGGTTGTCCCTGGCTGATCAAAGACCACCACCCGCTCTTCGCCGAGCATACGGTTGACCAGTGTCGACTTGCCAACATTAGGCCGCCCGATAATTCCAATCCGGATTCCCTGCGCCTCCTCGCCACTGCCTCCCTCAGCCTCCGGCTCGGGAAACAAGCCGAGCGTCTCTTCAATCAGACTCTTGACACCCCGGTTGTGAGCGGCAGCGGTCAGCCGCACATTCTCAAAACCCAGCCGATAGAACTCGGCCGACGCGACATCGGAATCCTGCCCATCGACTTTGTTAACGATCAAGAATACGCTCTTGTTACGCACCCGAAGCTTGCGCGCTATGAATTCGTCACTGGCCGTCAGCCCTGTCTGGGCATCAACAACAAAGAACACCAGATCGGCCTCATCCATGGCGAGTTCAGATTGCTGTGCCATGGCCGCGTCAATGCCGGCCTCTTCACCGGTAATGCCACCAGTATCGATGGCGATGAACTTTCGTCCCTCGTAACGGCCTTCGCCATACTTGCGGTCACGAGTCAACCCGGGCAAATCCGCAACAATGGCGTCCTTGGATCGGGTAAGTCGATTGAACAGTGTAGACTTACCTACATTCGGACGCCCCACCAGGGCGATGACAGGAATCATCGAGACAACCTCTAATTTTGAATTTTGTATACGGCAAACTTGCCGCTATTGCCAAGAACATAAAGCAGGTTGTCCACCACCAGCATGCCGCCGCGAACGCCCTCGGTATCCGCATGAACTCGCGCCAGAAAGCGTCCATCCATCAAGGAAAGAAAGTGCAGGTGGCCTTCAAAATCGCCTACAACCAGCGTACTGCCAAGCACTTGGGGTGAGGTTAGCTGACGGAACTTGAGATTGCTTTGGCGCCACACTTCATTACCGGTTGTCTGATCATAGGAGACGACTTCTCCCTCGGCCGTGGAGACATAAATACGCCCCAGCGCCACATCTACGGCACGGTAACTGGATTCTCGTTTGGACCATATTTCAGCCCCGTTAAGGGCATCAAGTACCACCAGTCGCCCCTGGTAGGACACCACGAAAATACGCCCCTCAACCACCTTGGGCGCGCCATCAACATCGACCAAGCGCTCCAGTTCGGTACGGCCCTCAGCCACCCCTACGGCGTATTCCCACTGTGGTTTGCCGCTGGCGAGATCAAACCCCACCAGTTCGCCGTTGGCGAGTCCCACATACACCGAATCGCGGTAAATCACCGGGGGCGCACTCCCACGCACAGAAAGCACCGGCGTTTCTGAATCGTAACGCCACTTAAGCTCGCCCGTTGCCGCGTCAAAACACAATACGTTGCCATCAATGGTGGACACCACAACCCGGGTTCCGTTGCTTTGTGCCGGTGCCAGCACCTCACTGCTAAGCGACTTGCGCCACAGTTCACTGCCATCGGCAATGTTCAGGGTGATGAGTTCACCTTCTCTGCTGGTAAGGTAAAGCCGCTTTGTGTCGGCTCCCACCCCTCCCAGAATCGGCTCATCCAGAAACTTGCGCCAGACCGTTGTGCCCTTGAATCTATTCAGAGCAGCCACTTTGCCTTCAATATCCACAACATAAACCTGATCACCCACCACCGCAGGCTCAAACAACAGCAGGTTGCCATCTGATCCCCGGCCAGCCGAAAGGCGCCAGAGTTTTTTTACCTGAATTTCCTCCTGGATCTTCTGCAACTCCACAGGCTCATTTTTTGGCTCATTCGAACTGCATCCCGCCAACAGCCCCAGCCAGACCAGAAAAGCCACGGCCCATGCGCGATACAACATCAGAGATCCTCCGCAAACACACCCAGGCTGCTTAATTTTATACGCAACAACTCGCGCCGCCCCGGTGTCTCGTCACTCCCTTTGTACGCACGGATATAGGCCTCCCGGGCCGCATTCTTGTCATCCTTCTCCATATAGATATCACCTTTGGCTTCGTCTGCCAGAGAAAGGAAGGTGTTCGCCATCTGTCCGTCGAGGCGCTTGATCCCTTCATCATGGCGGCCCAGTGCAGCAAGCACCTTCGCCAGACGGATGGTCACTATTGCTTTGAGTTCCGGACTGATGGCATGCGTCAATGCCCAATTGAGTTCGGTTTCAGCCGCTGCCAGCTCATTGGCGACCACCGCCTCGCGCGCGAGATACAAGGCTGCGAATACGCCATACTGAGTGTCATCAAAGTCGGTCTTCAACTTGCCCGCCATGTAACGAACCGATGAACGACTCTCTTCGGTCATCGGCTCTGCCATGGAAGCTTGCAGCAATTGTTGATACAACATGGACGCTGCATCCTTTTCGTCCAGCACTCGTTGTTGCCAGCTCTTCCATCCAAACACCAACGATAAGGCAAGAATAATTCCAATAATCAGTGATTTGCCGTTGCTTGCCCACCATTTCTTCAGCGCGGCAACCTGCTCTTCTTCGGTACGGTAAATATCCACAACACTCCCCCTATCAAGATCCCATCACCGATGAAATCTTCATCAGTGGCTTATTATAAAAACCCATTACGAACAACCCGCTTCGACTGTCAGAGGTGTTCCTTTATGGCCTCAACCAGCCCGGCAAAAGGCACCTTGTATTGGCGGCTGTCTTCACGCAGGCTCTTGACCTCGGCGACCTGTGCGCTCACTTCGTCCTCGCCTAACACAACCGCGACATGCGCACCGCTCTTGTCAGCTTTTTTAAACTGACTCTTAAAACTGCCACCGCCACAATTGACGGTGACCTTCAGCCCGGGGCAACCCATTCGCAGTTTTTCGGCCAACGAAAAGGCTACGGCCTGTACTCCGACTCCTGCGGCGATGACATAAACATCGGCATGAGCATTCACACTCGCAGGCACAGCGCCAGTACTTTCAAGCAACAACACCAGCCGCTCAACCCCCATGGCAAAGCCGACGGCGGGTGTTGGCTTGCCTCCCAGCTGTGCTACCAGGCCATCATATCGACCGCCGGCACAGACAGTACCCTGGGCGCCAAGATGCTCCGTCACCCACTCAAAAACAGTTTTTCCGTAATAATCAAGACCACGAACCAGTCGTGGATTCACTTGGTAACTCACCCCATTGGCATCGAGCAGCCCGCGCAATTCATCAAAATGGGCTTTGGACTCCTGATCCAGAAAATCGGCAAAATCCGGGGCATTGACGAGAATGGCTTGAGTTTGCGGGTTTTTGCTGTCAAGAATGCGTAACGGATTGGTCTGCAAACGTCGACGGCTATCCTCATCCAGCGCCTCGACATGAGACTGGAGGTAGTCCACCAGCGCATCACGGTACAAGCCTCTTGCGGCGCTGCTTCCCAGCGAATTGATCTGCAGGGTCACGAACTTGTCGAGCCCCAGTTCCCGCCATAATCTTGCGCTCAGCAGGATCAGCTCGGCATCGATATCGGGGCCGGCGAGACCAAAGGTTTCAACACCTATCTGGTGGAACTGACGATAACGGCCTTTTTGCGGCCGTTCATGACGAAACATGGGGCCCGTATACCAGAGTTTCTGTACCTGGTTGTGCAGCATGCCATGCTCTTCGACGGCGCGCACACAGCCGGCCGTGCCTTCCGGACGCAAGGTCAGGCTATCACCATTGCGATCATCAAAGGTGTACATCTCTTTTTCGACAATATCGGTCACTTCACCGATGGAACGCTTAAAGAGTTCCGTTTGCTCCAGAATGGGCAAACGTATTTCGAGATAGCCATAGGCCTGTATCAGCGATCGAACCCTTTCTTCGAGATATTGCCACACGGGCGTTTGCGAAGGCAGAACATCATTCATGCCTCTGATGGCTTGAATCTTGGCCAAAATTATACCTATATGCTGATTTAATGGACGTTTTGCGTTGTCAGTAACTGCACAAACCTGTCAGGAACTCCTGACAATGATGTCTGCTGTAGTGCCTGTTTCACTCTGGCCAGATTCCTGGTCACGTTTGGCTGCCTCGGCTCGCACCAGCTTTTCAAAACTGTCGACGAGACTCTCGTTGTCGAGCTTGTGATCGGGTATCCCCTTGAGATACACCAGGTTACTCGGTGTACCGCCGGTCAAACCCACGTCGGCCTCACGCGCCTCTCCCGGGCCATTCACAATGCAACCAATGATGGCCACATCAAGCGGTGTACTGATGTCTTCGAGCCTCGACTCCAGTTCATTCATGGTTTTGACAACATCAAAGTTCTGGCGGGAACAGCTGGGACAAGCGATGAAGTTGATACCTTTGGAACGCAGTTTGAGGCTTTTGAGAATATCGAAGCCTACCTTGACCTCTTCTACCGGATCGGCCGCCAGCGACACCCGGATGGTATCGCCAATGCCATCCATCAACAGCATACCCAAGCCCACGGCGGATTTTACCGTGCCCGAACGTAACCCGCCCGCCTCGGTAATACCCAAGTGCAAAGGCTGCTCGATTTGTGCCGCGATTTTCCGGTACGCGGCCACTGTCATGAACACATCAGAAGCCTTCAAACTTACTTTGTAGTTCTGAAAATCATAACGATCGAGAATGTCGACGTGGCGCATCGCCGACTCAACCAGGGCATCAGGTGTCGGCTCGCCGTATTTTTTTTGCAGATCCTTTTCAAGCGACCCGGCATTCACACCTACCCGAATCGGAATATTCAAATCCTTCGCTGCCGCAATCACCTCACGGATACGGGCTTCCTTGCCTATATTTCCGGGGTTGATACGCAAACAATCCACACCGTTTGCAGCAACCTTAAGTGCGATCTTGTAGTCAAAATGGATATCGGCAATCAAGGGCACCGACACCTGGCGGCGAATTTCACCAAAGGTATCGGCCGCATCCAGCGACGGTACCGAGACTCGTACAATGTCAACCCCGGCTTGCTGCAGTCGTTGAATCTGGGCCACCGTGGCTGCAATATCCAAAGTATCGGTATTGGTCATGCTTTGCACAGAGATAGGCGCATCCCCACCCACAGGGACGTTGCCAACCCAGATCTTTTTCGATTTCCGACGAACGATGGGCGATTCAAATTTCATAATTCTGGTCTGTGTAAAGGTCTATGGATTATTTAAACAAAAACGAAGCAACAACTACTCCAGCAACAACAACTACTCCAGCAACAACTCAGCTCGATTGTTGCGAACTTTATAGTCGTCATAGTTGACCGGCTTGCCATTAAACATCAAATCACTGACGGACGCGGCTCCTACCACGACTTTCAAGGGGGCTTCACCGGTGATACGCAACGATGAGCCCTCCCTTTTAAGCGCCGAAACCAAACGCTTGCCGTGAGCATCGCTTACCTGTACCCACGAATCACCACGAAAGCTCATCTCCAACACAGCACCCTGGATGGCCTCGCTCTGTGGCAGGGCTACCGAGGTGGATGGCAAAGGCTGTACTTGTGGCGCAGGCGCCAGGGTTGCAGAAAGCAATGGGGCCGACGAAAGCGCCTGTTCAAGCACGGGATCAGGCAGGACCACCTTGGGCACACTTGCCCCCCCGCTTGAAGTTACCGACAGCGCTTCTGTTGCATCCTGACCTGCGCTGATCCCGGCCTCGTCGCCCTCTGCTGCGGGTTCGGGCACCGCTGGCGAAGTCTGTACCAAGGGATCGAACACCGGCAACTGTGGAGGTGCGTCCACCGGTTCACTCGGCTGATCAGGATTTTTGCTTTCGAATACCGTCGCCTGATCCTTTTTACCAGCCGGAACGGTGGAGGGGGCAGGCGACCAGAACTCAAGCAGCAAATCCTTTGATACCACAGCCGCCGCAACGGCCACAACAAGCAGCACCACCAACCACAACCACAACAACCCCTTGCGACGTTTGAACTCCTTTTCGTGCAACTGCTGGTCTACTTGCGCTTGTTGCTGACTGAGTTCATCCTCGAGCATGGCAATCATCGATGCTTCATCAAGTCCGACCAACCGGGAATAACTGCGCACATAACCCTTGAGAAAAATGACACCGGGAACAAGTTCATACTGTCCGGTTTCAATGGCCGTTACGATGGAGGGTCGCAAATGCAAGTCATGCGCTGCATCGGCAATGCTGAGATCCTTTTTTTCACGCGCCGCTCTAAGCATCGCGCCCGGTGAGCGAGCGCCTTTACCGGCAACATCCTTTGCTTCATCAATCATTCGTGATCAAAGCCTTATACTGTGTGTACTCCTGCGACCCCGGGTACAGGTTTTTTAATACCAGCCCCAGACTAGCCATCTGATCCGACTGCCCGTAATGCTTGGCCAATCGGGCCCCCGCCAGCAGGCTGCGGGGTGAATGGGTCATCACGCCATTTCGAACATAGTTTTGCATGCGATTGAAGAGCTTCTGCGCTTCATCATGCTCATTCATTCCTATCTGAACTTCGATCAGCTCAACGAGAGTCGACAAGAGACTGCGATCAAGCAGGACAGCCTTGTCAAAGGCTTTTGTCGCCTCTTCATGCTTCTTCAAGCGAATCGAGCACCGGGCAATATTGACAAACACCTGCCCGCGGCCGTCAAAGCCGGTGTCCTCGGATGCAATCAATAGCTGATCCAGTGCCTTGGCATAGTCTTTTTTGCTGTAGAGAAAAGCGGCGTAATAAGTCCGTCCACGAGTGTATTGCGGATCTTTTTTGAGTGCACGCAAAAAACTTTTTTCTGCCAGTGCGGGCTCACCCTGACGTTCATAAAGCAACCCAAAAGCCGCATGGGCGCCAGGACTGTCCGGGTCAATTTCCAGCGCACGATTGATATGTATTCGCGCCCTTTCGAGATCCTGTTTCTGAATATAGGCCAAGCTGAGCTGTATGTAGAGATTCAGGGCATCAGTCTGATTTTCTTTATTCTTGAAGCTGCTGGTTGTTTTGCTGACACAGGCGCCCAGCAACAGGGCTAAACAACAGACAAGTATTTTTGTTCGCATCATGTGTGCTCTACTATCCCGGTAGCTGTTGTAAATCAATGTACTTGCTGCTGCGACGAGTTCGATCTTCAACCTGGCCAACCAATTGTCCACAGGCGGCATCAATGTCATCGCCACGAGTACTGCGCACTGTAGTGATATATCCGGCATTGCTCAATACTGACTGAAACAGCCGGATACTTTGCACATCAGGCTTTTTGTAGTCGCTACCCGCAAAGGGATTAAAGGGAATCAGATTGATCTTGCACGGTAAATTACGCAACAGCTTAACCAGTTGCTGGGCATGCTCAATCTGATCGTTCACGCCTGCAATCAGGGTGTATTCGATGGTTGCCTTGCGTGCATCGGATAAACGGCCAAGATACTCCCGTGTCGCATCCATGAGCTCGGCAATCGGGTATTTGGTGTTAACCGGAACCAACTGGTTTCGCAGTGCGTCATTAGGCGCGTGTAAGCTGATCGCAATCGAAACGTCACTGACTTCACCCAGCTTGCGCAACGCCGGTACAACTCCCGCGGTGCTCAACGTGAGGCGACGCTTGGAAATACTGTAGGCGAAGTCGTCCATCATGATGTTCATAGCATCTACAACGTTGTCAAAATTAAGCAAGGGTTCGCCCATACCCATCATCACCACGTTAGTGACAGGTCGCTCTTTTTCGGGATCAATGTTCTCAAACGATTTCACTGCCACCCAGATCTGGCCAACGATTTCAGCCGTCGTCAAGTTACGATTGAAGCCCTGTTTTCCGGTTGAACAAAAGCTGCAATCCAAGGCGCATCCAATCTGTGACGACACGCAAAGGGTGCCCCGATTACCGTCCGGAATCAATACGGTTTCAATGCTGCTGCCGCCAGGCATCCGCATGACCCACTTGCGCGTGCCATCTGCCGATACCTTGTGAAAGATCACTTCCGGCTCGAGGATAACGGCCACCTCTTTCAGGCGTTCGCGCAGGGCTTTACTGATGTTTGTCATCTCATCGAAGTTACAGACCCCGTACTGGTGAATCCACTGCATGACCTGTTGGGCACGAAAGGGTTTTTCGCCCATGGACTGAAAAAACTGCGCCATTTTGGCCCGTGTCAGTCCAAGCAAATTCACTTTCTCGGGATTAGCATTCATGTGAGATAACTACCTTCAACAACCAAAACAGCAAACAAATTTCGCTCCCCCTATTACGCACAAAAGCAGGCACTCACTGAAGAGGCCTGCTTTTGTGCGTCAACCACTCAACTTATCCGCGCGGACAAATCTCGGCATCGGTAAAAAAGTACGCGACTTCCCGTTCGGCAGAGGCCGCAGAATCCGAACCATGCACCGCGTTGGCATCAATTGACTGGGCGAAATCTGCCCGAATTGTGCCTGCTGCAGCCTCTTTCGGATTGGTTGCGCCCATCAGTTCGCGGTTCTTCAGCACAGCACCCTCACCTTCCAGCACCTGCACAACCACAGGGCCTGAAGTCATAAAGGCCACCAAGTCCTTGAAGAAACCACGCTCTTTATGCTCTGCGTAGAAACCCTCTGCCTGCTCCTGGCTCAGGTGCAGCATTTTCGATGCAACAATACGCAAACCGGCGTCTTCAAAACGCGAATAGATTTTACCAATAACGTTTTTGGCGACAGCATCTGGCTTGATAATAGAAAGGGTGCGTTCAGTTGCCATTTAACACATTCTCCGAAGTTAACTATTGAATAACGGGCAAGTCATGTTGGGCCGCCATTATACGCACTTCACTGGAAAATTCACACAAACCAAACCGTGCTTTTACTGCCGGCACACCGCGTCTGTCGTTTATAGTCAGGAACGAAGCTGCGTCACAACCCGCTGAACAAGCTGCGCGGCAAATCGCACTTCTTCTTCCGAGGTATAACGTCCGAGCGAAAAC
>JBFHRO010000099.1:0-11576 GCA_041591635.1 Oleiphilaceae bacterium
CCCCTCAAGCACCAAGGCCGCCTTGCCACTTTTCATGGGGCTGTGCAGGGCATCGAGATAAAACTGCAGCGTTTCCCCGGCCTCGTGAAAAAAAATCCCCTTGCCGTAACTGGGAATGGTATGCGTCAGGGAGCATTCAAAAATAGAAGCCGACAGATACCACTGACTGGACTCTATCTGGGCGGCATAGGTTACCGCCTGACTCGAGCCACAAACAGCGAACAGCAATACACCGAAACCGATCGATTTATACTTCATTAGCTTGCCACCGAAACTGCCAGCACTTGCCTAGTACCTACTAGAGTGTAGCGGCAATCCTGAGAAAAACTTTATCGCCTGCAATGCTTGGCTTGTTATACTTCGCCAGAGTTCAGGTCTTGCGGTGCCGGCATCACGAAGGTATGGCTGTACGACACCCCAACCGTTGAACCGGCAATCATTAAGTGTAACGCGCGGAATTTCATCATGACCCAGTCTGCTCATCCAACCGATTTTCTCATTGACTTGCCCGATGACTGGCATTTGCATCTGCGCGATGGCGAGTTTTTGGCCCACACCCTTGTCGCCACCGCACGCTGCTTTGGGCGGGCAATCATAATGCCAAACCTGGTTCCTCCTGTTACACAGGTGCAACAGGCTATGGCTTACCGTGAGCGAATCAAAGCCCAATTACCTGCGGGGCATGGGTTTGAACCCCTCATGACGCTTTACCTGACAGACAACACGCACCCCGACGAAATTGTGCTGGCAAAACAATCCGGCGTTGCGGGATGCAAGCTTTACCCGGCGGGCGCAACGACCAATAGCGATGCAGGCGTCACCAACATCGCCAACATCTATCCGGTATTGGAAGCCATGGCCAGAGAAGGATTGCCGCTATTGGTACACGGCGAAGTCACAGACGCCGGGATTGATATCTTCGATCGTGAAAAGCAGTTTATCGAAACCCGTCTGGCGCCGCTGGTGGAGCGACTGCCCGAACTGAAACTGGTGCTCGAGCATATCACGACCAAAGACGCCGTGGATTTCGTCAATAGCAGCAGCCCCAATGTGGCTGCCACCATTACCGCCCACCACCTGTTATACAACCGCAACCATATGCTTGCCGGCGGCATTCGCCCCCATTATTACTGCCTGCCCATACTCAAGCGCGGCACGCATCAATCTGCGCTTTTGGACGCGGCCACAACCAGTCAGGGCAAGTTCTTTCTCGGCACCGACTCGGCGCCCCATGCAACAGACAAGAAAGAAAGCGCCTGCGGTTGCGCCGGCTGCTATAGCGCGCCAGCAGCCATTGAACTTTATGCCGAAGCCTTCGAATCCCGCGGCGCGCTCGACAAACTCGAAGCCTTTGCCAGCCATTACGGTCCGGATTTTTACGGTCTGCCCAGAAACTCCCAACGCCTGCGGCTTCGCAAGCACACCTGGGTCATGCCCGCCTCATTACCTTTCGGAACCACCACCATTACTCCCCTGCGCGCCGGAGAACCCATTTACTGGCAAGTCGTTGGTATTGAAGATCCCGCAAATCAATAAGGAATGTGCATTGAACATGCTCGAAAATCAGGACATCACGGCAAAATCGCCGCTCGCCAAGCGTTTCAGGGGGTTTCTACCGGTTGTCATCGATGTGGAAACAGCGGGCTTCAACAGTCAGACCGATGCCTTGCTCGAAATTGCCGCCGTCATGGTGGACTTCAATGAGCAAGGGCTACTGGTGCGACAAAAAACCATCCACTGCCATGTCGAACCTTTTCCGGGCGCAAACATGGAAAAATCCGCGCTGGAGTTCAATGGTATCAACCCGTTCAGCCCGCTGCGCAAAGCCGTAACCGAGCGCGATGCCCTGGAAGCGATATTCAAACCCGTGCGCCAGGCAATCAAGGACCACGGCTGTAATCGCGCCATTCTCGTTGGTCACAATGCGACTTTTGATCATGGCTTTGTGTTCGCCGCGGCGGAGCGGGCCGAAATCAAACGCAATCCCTTTCACCCTTTTTCTACCTTCGACACTGTTACTCTGGCTGGATTGGCGTATGGTCAAACCGTACTGGCCAAAGCCTGCCTGAGCGCCGGCATCAGCTTTGACAACAAGGCTGCTCACTGCGCGCGCTACGATACCGAAAAAACTGCCGACCTGTTCTGCACCATTGTCAATCGCTGGCAATCCCTTGGCGGCTGGCCAATTGATGCCTGATCTGAAAAGCGCACTGGCATCGCCGACACAAAAAAAATGCCCCGGACAGCTGCGGGGCATTGGGTTCTAACCGGTGAATCGAGCAGACACAACACACTCAGGCGTTGGTCTGCCGTAAATCAAAGCTTGTCTGAATTCTCAGCCAAATACTTGGCCACACCCGAGGGCGATGCATTCATGCCTTTGTCGCCTTTGTTCCAGCCAGCTGGGCACACTTCGCCATGCGCTTCGTGGAATTGCAGTGCGTCCACCAGACGTACCAGTTCATCAATATTGCGCCCCAGCGGCAAATCATTGACGATCTGGGCACGCACATTGCCTTCCTTGTCGATCAGAAACGCGCCACGAAATGCGACGCCACCGGCGCTTTCCACATCATAGGCTTTACAAATGTCATGGTTCATATCGGCTGCCAGGGTATATTTCACCGCGCCAATTCCACCCTGATTGACGGGAGTGTTGCGCCAGGCATTGTGCGCAAAATGAGAGTCAATCGACACCCCGATCACCTCCACATTGCGCTCTTTGAAGGCGTCAATGCGATGATCCAGGGCAATCAGCTCTGAAGGACACACAAAAGTGAAATCCAGCGGATAGAAAAACACCAGCCCGTATTTGCCTTTGATCGCCTCGGACAAGGTGAAGCTGTCGACGATCTCACCGGATGCCAAAACGGCTGGTACAGTAAAATCGGGGGCTTTTTTTCCTACTAATACGCTCATGTTTGTTCTCCATTTGAAGTTATTTTGGGTCCACCAGAGTAATGAGGTGCGCGTGGCCGTGGTAAGTCGCGCTCCTAAACACTAGTCGAGGCCCCTGCTATCCGCAAATCAACATTTGCGAGAGTGGCCATGATCTTACACAGAACATCCCAAACATCCCATAACTTATTGATTTAATTTGTTTATCGCATCAATAGCCAAAAGCTATGATCATTGATTGGACACAAAAAAACCCCCGAAGGGGTTTGATTGCCCGGTACCCTTACGGCGTACCGGGTCAAGCGCGTAGTGAACGCAAAGAGCAGATGACTACCAGTGAATACCGCGCATGATGGCCGCAAAGGCAACCTGCTCGGTGGAGACGCTGGGCTTCTCGCCCTCTTTCTTGCCTTTGGCGGCCTCGGAGTCAGGGAACATCTTGTACCCGGTGTTCATGATGATCTCACCCAGTTTTGGTGTGATGGCATGCAGTACCTGAGCAAATACCCCCAGACGGGTTGCAATGCGCTTGGGCCGGTTAATAATGGCTTCTCCCACCATATCTGCGGCATCCTCTGGCGTCAGGGTTGGGACCGAATCATAGATCTTGGTAGGCCCAATCATCGGCGTGCGCACCAGCGGCATATTGATGGTGGTGAAAGTCACATTGCGATCCGAGAACTCGGCCGCCGCACACCGCGAGAACGCATCGAGCGCTGCCTTGGAAGCCACATAGGATGAAAATCTCGGCGCATTGGTAAGCACGCCAATCGAGGAGATATTCACAATATGGCCGCGCTTGCGTGCCAGCATTGAGGGGGCAAAGCCCAGAATCAGTCGCAGTGAACCGAAGTAGTTCAGTTGCATGGTACGCTCAAAGTCGTGGAAACGATCAAAGGAATGCGAGATCGAGCGACGAATCGAGCGACCGGCATTGTTGACCAGATAATCCACATGGCCATGATCGCCCAACACACTCTTCACAAAGGCGTCGCAGTCTTCCATGTTCGAGAAGTCGCAGCGGTAGGCATAGACATCCCCCCCTTTGGCTTCCAGTTCAGCCTTCACGGTATCAAGCGCTTCCATAGTACGGGCAGCAATCACCAGCTTGGCTCCCGCTTCGGCCAGCTTGTGAGCGGTCGCCAGACCAATACCCGACGTTGCTCCCGTTACCACGCAAACCTTGCCCTCCACTGCACCACGCAAGGTACGATCCTTGAACAGATCCGGATCCAGATTGCGCTCCCAGTAATCCCACAAGGCGGGGGCGTAAGACGCAAGGCGTGGCACTTCGATACCGGTGCCCTTGAGTACGCGCTCAACCTCACGCGTGTCGAAACGGGTTGGATAATTAACAAAACCCAGCACCGAATCCGGAATCCCCAGATCACCCATGACCGCATTGGTAATACGCTTGACGGGTGGCAGACTGGCAATGCCCTGACGAATCATGGGGGGGATAAAGCCAAACATGCGGGCATCAATCCGCATCGCCATTTTGGGTGCGTGACCAGCCTCACAGAAGGTGTTCAGCACCTCACCGACTTTCAATGGATCGGGGTCGACCAAATGGAAACAACCACCGTCTTCGCCTTCGGCATGAGCGATATGATCCATGGCGCTGACCACGAAATCGACCGGAACGATATTGATCCGGCCACCTTCGATACCAATGGTCGGTACCCACTGGGGCAAGGTCTTGCGGATCTTCTGAATCAGCTTGAAGAAGTAGTAAGGACCATCGATCTTGTCCATTTCGCCGGTTTTGGAGTGACCAACAACCATGCCCGGGCGATAGACACGCCATGGCACTTCACACTCCTGCCGCACAATACGCTCGGATTCGTGCTTGGTGCGCAGATACGGATCGTCGAGCTTTTCGGCCTGCTCAAACATATCTTCACGGAAGGTTCCGCGATACAGGCCGGCCGCAGCAATGGAACTTACCAGATGAAAGCGTTTGGCTTCCATGGCCTTGGCGGCCTGCACTGCCCGACGGGTTCCTTCAACGTTCACCTGCTCCTGTATTTCAGGACCGGCTTTCATGTCATAGATAGC
The DNA here is from genome assembly GCA_041591635.1 of Oleiphilaceae bacterium. Classification (GTDB taxonomy): domain Bacteria; phylum Pseudomonadota; class Gammaproteobacteria; order Pseudomonadales; family Oleiphilaceae; genus JACKOD01. The sequence goes on from JBFHRO010000099.1 coordinate 4,957, forward strand.
GGCCAGATGGAAAAAGTGATCCACACTATCCTTTAACTCCGCCACCACGGCTGGAGAAATCCCCAACAATGGCTCACGCAAATCACCAATCACGGCTTTGACACGGTCTTCGCCAACACCCCAGCGCTCACGCAGACGGGCGAGATGCTCCAGTCCACTCTCTTGCACCAACAGATAGATGGTGCTATCGCGTTTCAAGAGTTTTTCAACAAGGAATCGGCCGATAAAACCTGTTCCACCTGTGACAAAATAGTTCATATACACCCCATCCTGGTTAGTGATCTAGAGAATCTTATTAATTAAAGTCTGAGTTACCTTGCCAGAACCCTACAATGAAGGCTGCACTTCCATACAGACGCAGGCATTTTACCCTGAAAAATTACACAAGTAATTGTTTTAATTAGAGTAACTGCTCTGTACTCCTGTACAACATCTCGCAACAACCCCCCAAAATCTTTTGAAATCCGAGAGTTAAGCAACCCACCATCGTGTTTTCGGGAGGTATCCCGAAAAATAGCAATCACATCCCTGCAAAACCTCGAATCCCTCTCCCTTGTTCCGTGCCTTCTTGAGTGCTCGGTGTCATAATGGCTTCCGTGTACTATTTATAGTCCATTTATGGCACTCACCCACAGAAACTTGCTGCTTTACAGATTTAATCTGACTCAATAATCCTCCACCCGGTAGACAACAGTAGATATTTTTATAGAGAGTATTTTGCGTTATGGCAACAAAACAGGATGAAAGGTACATTGCAATTGCCCGCGCCTGCCTGAAGGCGGTAAACCAGATGGCCCGCGAACCCGGGGACAAAAATCAGGCTATCGCCGCCGTGTACACCGCGATTGATGCGGCCTTTAAAGAGCAGACAGCAAAGCTTGCCGACGATCTGGCAATCAGCCTGGGTGCCCTGACCAACATTCGCGACCACACCATCAACCTTGAAGATGCCCATAAAAAGGCCGCCGAGGCTCTGGCCCGGGTGGCATCAACACCGGTGAAAGCTTCGTTGCATTGACACTGACGTTCTGCAGGCGCCGATCATCATTACCGTGCAAACTCCAAAGGAACAAACTTATTCATGAATTGCGTATTTGTCGCTGCCGTATCTTTGGCACAACTGATTTCCGCGGCCTTGAAACAACGCGGGGCGCTGGTCGTCACTCTGGTGTTGCTTGCCAGCACAAGCAACACGGTCGAGGCCGCCAAATGGATCTCGCCCGACAAAAGCCCCTCGGATAGTCGTGACTATCGGGTGATCACGCTGCGCAACCAGCTGCAGGTCATGCTGGTTTCCGACCCGGTTACCGACAAAGCCGCCGCCGCACTGGACATTGCCGTCGGCAGTGGTGCCGACCCCCAAGGCTACGAAGGGCTGGCACACTTTCTGGAGCATATGCTGTTTCTCGGAACCACCAAATATCCCGATGCGGGCGCTTATCAGGCGTTCATTCAACAACATGGCGGCAACCACAATGCCTATACCTCTTTCGACCATACCAACTATTTTTTTGATATAGAGGCCTCGGCGCTGGAACCCGCCCTTGATCGCTTCGCCTCCCAGTTTGTTTCGCCCCTGTTTAACGAAACCTACGTCGAGCGCGAAAAAAATGCCGTGCACTCCGAATTCACTGCCAAATTGAAAGACGACAGCCGGCGCTATTTTTCGGCTGTCAAGGAGAGCATGAATCCGGCACATCCCTACAGTCGTTTCAGCGTCGGCAATCTCGAAACCCTGGCCAACCGGGATAACACCAGTATTCGCGAGGTGCTCCTGGAGTTTTACGAAAAGAACTACTCTGCAAACCGGATGAAGCTGGTCATCCTGGGCAAGGAGCCTCTCGACGAACTCGAGCAACTGGCGAAAGACAAGTTCAGTGCGATCAAGAACCGGCGCCTGCCAGCACTGACCTACACGCAACCACTCTTTCTTGAGGAGCAGCTCCCCAGCCTGCAACAGATTGAACCCCTCATGAACAAGCGCTCCCTGACACTGACGTTTCCGGTGCCTTCGGCCAAAGCGCATTACGACTCCAAGCCGCTGTATTACCTTGCCAACATTATCGGCCACGAAGGCAATGGGAGCTTGCTCTCGTACCTGAAGGCCCGCGGGTGGGTGGACTCACTGTCAGCGGGTAGCGGACTTGAGGTAGGCACTCAAGCGACCTTTGACATCGGCCTTAATCTGACCCCGGACGGGCAAACCCACTGGCAGGAAGTGGTCAAGACCGTTTTTGTCTATTTGGACATGCTTAAAACACAACCCCTGTGCAAACACTGTTTCAATGAACAAAAACAGATGCTGGAGCTATCCTTTAACTACCTTGAACGCTCCGAACCCATGCACTATGTCACCATGCTCGCCAGCCAGCTGCACGAGGTGCCTGCTCGGCGCATTCTGAAATCCGGGTTTATGATGAGCACTTTCAAGCCCGAATTGATCAAGAAGTATCTTGGCCTCTTGAATGAAAACAACCTTCTCGTGACCTTGATGGCGCCTGGTGTTGCCAGCGAACAGCGCACACGCTGGTATGAAACGCCTTACGCCCTGGTGACCCAATCAGCACAGATTCGAGGCCTGTCAGGCAAGCATACCGGTCAGCTGCCCTTTCGTCTGCCTGATCCCAATCCCTTTATTCCTGAGAAGCTCGCGATGGTCGAGGGGGGCGATGTGCGTATTCCGGAATTACTGGATCTGGACGAGGGATTCTTATCCTGGTACGCCAAAGATACGTCTTTCCAAACACCCAAAGCCGATATCTTTGTGAACTTTCGCAGCCCGATTGCCAACAACACGGCCAGGCATCACGTGATGACGGCGCTGATGGCATCACTGATCAATGATAACCTGAATGAATTCGCTTACCCCGCCTACCTTGCCGGCTTGAGCTACCAGCTTTATCCCCATGTACGGGGCATTTCGGTGAAAATCTCTGGCTACAGCGACAAACAGAATCTGCTGCTTACTGAGATTCTCAGTACTCTCAAGTATTCTGCCTTTGTGCGTGCACGCTTTGATATTTACAAACAAAACCTGCAGCGCAGTCTGGAGAACAGCAAGAAACAAAAGCCCTATCAGCAGGCCATTGCCAAAACCAGCGAACTTCTGGTCTCGCCCTCCTGGTCTGATGAGGAAAAGCTGCGGGAACTGGAATCGATCAACTTCGAAGAGCTGGTTGCTTTTCGTACCCGCTGGCTACAGGCCCTGGATGTGCTCATGCTGCAAAACGGCAATCTGAACCGTTCCACAGCGCTCAACCATGGCGCCATTGTAAAACAGCTGATTACAGAACAAGCGCAATTTGCATCCGTCAGTCGCAGCCAGGTCGCAAAACTTAAAAAAGGCACCCAGGGCTTTGAGTTGCAGATTGATCACCCTGATTCCAGTCTGGTTCTGTACTACCAGGGTGAAAATAAATCCTATCGTGAGCAGGCACGTTATTTATTGCTGACGCAAATCATTTCCTCACCGTTTTATGAGCAGCTGCGAACCGAGAAACAAATGGGGTACATCGTCTTTGCCTCGCCTTATTCGTTGTTCGATCACCCCGGGATCGCCTTTATTGTTCAGTCCCCTGCCCACTCGCCCAGCGATATCTTGCAGGCATCACAGCAGTTCTTTGCTGATCACCTGGTCAACATCACCAAAATGGGGGATGCCGAATACGCCCAGCACATTAAGGGTATCATCAGTAAACTTGAAGAAAAGGAACACACCATCAGTGATCGCAGTAACAGATACTGGATCGAGCTGGATCGGGATAACGCCACTTATGATTGGCGGGAGCAAATTGTGGCTTCACTCAAACAACTGTCCAAAGCCGAGTTTGTGAAGTTCTTTGAAGAGGCACTGGTAAAACAAAGCAACGCGCTGGTTGTGTTCAATCAGGGCAAGCAATTAACCGCCACGGCAGACACAAAACCCGCCATCAAGCTGTTTTCTGCGAAGCAGGCCCTCTGGTAACTCACCCGGTGACACCTTGGTTCGCCATCAGGGCACCAACGGTCGCTACCGACAGATACGGGACCAAATGCATCAAGAAAAAGCGCCGCATGCGGCGCTTTTTTCTAATCCAGCTCAATCCAGTGCTGGGTAAATTGACTCCGCGTAGTAATGCAATTCCTCCAGTATCTGTCGCTGCTTTGATCCAAGTGACGGATCAGCAGAAAGCTTCTGTAACACTTCGAAAAACTGAGCAAAAGTCACGGATGACAGCGCCGGATTATTCAGCCGCATGGCCCGATAGTGCTCCCAGCGTTCGCGTTCTTCTTCGGATAAGGTTTCGGGATAGTTGCGAGCCCGATAGCGAAACAGCATTTCAGGCAAACGGGTATCTTGAAAGCAAAAATCGGTGGTGGCCAGAGCGTCTTTTGGGGTGCGTCGCACCCGCCCCATCGCCTGCCTGTCCTGATCGGAGAAAAATCCACCGGCGTAGATCTGCAAGTCCGGATCCGTTGTCTCTTCCCGGGAGCCGGCTTCAGACGCGAACACGGCACGGATTTTCTCGGCCAATCCGTCAATGGATCGCAGGGATGCCAGATGCTGGCGCATGCGCTCACCCTGCAACTGCAACCGATCCAGATCGGCTTGATCCATCCCTTTCAAAACGCTCGTGTGTACAACAACCGGCGCTTTGTTCAGGTGCAGCGTCTTGAACGGCACCCGCACTTCATTCTCGTTGAGGGCCGCTTTGGGTGTGAAAATCCGACGCCGTATTTCCTCTACACTCAGGGCTTGCCATTGGGCGGGGTCGACGCGCAAGTCATACACCAGCACGCCGTTGCTATTCACAGGATGCTGCACCACCGGCGCCACCACCGCGCAACAGCCGTACTCACCCGGATATTTTGACGACACATGAAACACGGGCTTCATGGTGTCGATATCAAGCAACCCTCGTACCCGAGCCTTGGTGCGGTGCGCAAAAACGAAATCATACAGCCTCGGCTTGGTGGTTTTGATCAACCGGGCGAGCGCGATGGTCGCATACACATCTGACATGGCGTCATGCGCCGCCTCATGGGTAATGCCATTGGCATGCGTAAGATCTTCCAGCCTGAAACTGGGCCGGCCGTCGTCGTGGCGAGGCCATTCGATGCCTTCGGGGCGCAAGGCATACACCAAACGCGCCACATCAATCAGATCCCAGCGGGAATTGCCATTGCGCCATTCGTGTTCATAGGGATCAAAAAAGTTTCGGTACAGGGTATTACGTGTCAGTTCATCATCAAAGCGGATGTTGTTATAACCGGCAATGCAGGTTCCCGGCCGGCTCATCTCTTCATGGATACGGTGGATGAATTCAGCCTCGGTAACCCCTTCCGTCATAGCGTGCTGAGGGGTAATACCGGTAATCAGACAGGCTTGAGGCGCGGGCAGCATGTCATCGGCGGGCTGGCAATAAATCACCAGCGGCTCGCCAATCAGGTTCAATTCCAGATCGGTGCGTATTCCGGCGAACTGGGCGGGGCGATCGCGCTGTGGATCGGCCCCAAAGGTTTCGTAATCGTGCCAGTAAATGGTTTCTGTCACCTTGGGACTTCCGTGTTTTGCATCATTATCTTTTTGCCCTGTGTTATCTTTTCGCGCTGGTTTTTCTTACGCAATCACGCGCAACTGAGCGCGGCGGTTCTCGATCTGGGATTTCAAGCGGGTGATGCACCGCTCCAGTGTGGTGCTGATTTTAGAGTGGGTGCGAATCATCGCCACCTTGGGCCAGGTCGCACGCTCGCCTTGCAAAATCATTTCCTTGACAAATTCCGGCGTCGGATTGCTCAGCATACTGGCATAGTGGCGCAGTGAGTACTGAGGCGCCACAGTGACATCGCCACAGTAACGCTGGGCCAGGATGGTGTAGGCATGCCCTGCCGTCTGGCGCAAGACTTCAGACCGGCCGCGGGTACGCAGATAATTAAAGAGCGCCGCACCGTGAAAGCGAACTTCGGATTTCAGCATCCGGCCCGGCAATGTCCACAGAGAATCCTTTTTCTTGTTGCGAATTTCTCTTGATAAAAACGGCACAATATGGGGGTTGGTTTGGCTGACAATGGAAAAATTCACATCGTAAAGGTGCATCAGGCGCTCAATGGGCAAGTCGCTGGTCACCGAACCATCGACCCACCGCAACCTGGGCATGTAGGGTGTGGTGCTGCCGCGGTCATCCTTTTTCATTAAGGTTACCGGGGGGAAAATCATGGGCACGGCGCAAGACGCCAGGCTGGCGCTCCACAACAGCAAATAGGGCGAGGTATAGCCCGAGAGCAAACGCTCTTTTTGATTCATGTGAACCGGTGACACAGTGACATTGGTACTGCGACCGGAACGGCGAAATGCCTCTTCAAAGGTGTACTCGCCAATATTGGAACGCAGACAGTTCTCTAGCACCTGCTGATCCATCAGTCCCTGACCGGAGATCGCGCTCCACAGGCCACGCCAGCGCCACGCCTTGAGGTTGTGGCGTTCGGGTAACAACAGTTCGGGCAGTTCGGCATCGGTGCGGGTACCTATCATGGCGGCAATAATGGAGCCCACGCTGGAGCCTGTGATCACCTGCGGCAACAAACCACGCTCCCACAGGGCTTTGACCACCCCGATATGAAACATGCCCAGCGATGCCCCG
>JBFHRO010000100.1:0-11556 GCA_041591635.1 Oleiphilaceae bacterium
AGGCTGTACTTGACCCACTTGCGCCAGCGGTGCAAGGCTTCATCTTCCCGTGTTTTGCGTGCAGTCTTGGCGTGACGCCGGGTTTTGCGCCGGATACGAGCATAGCCTTGAAGCAGCGTCCGGGTCGAAATCCCTGGTTCAAGCTCTGCCAGTTGCTGAAGCACCAGGGTGGGCGGTCGATACCTGCTGGCCGGTGCGAGCGATGTGCATGCAAGTGCGTGCAGCAAGGGCGGCAGCAACAACGAGCGTTGCTCGGGGTCTGTGATCAGGCGCGCGAGGGTTTTTTCCAGTACGTGGGCATCCCGCGAACCTGCCAGTGCCCTGGCGATGGCTTTTACCTCGCGATCAAGCAGGTGAACGTGCGTGTCGCTTGCCTTGTCGAGCAACTGCAGCAAGGCGCGCGTTTGTTTCACCCGCACCCGGGCCTGATGAACCTGACCAGGGTTTGGCCGGTCGCCGTAGTCCGGATGCGAAAGCGCCTGCAAGTGATCGTTGAGCCGGCTTAAAAATGCCGGGCGCAGTTGGTCGGCGTGAATGTGCAGTGTTGCCATAAAGTACGTAAGGCTCTCAAGCTACCCGATCAGGATTTCACCTGGCTGGGCGCTTTGCAAGCTCAGTGCCCCAGTTTTGAGCGAAACATAAAATACACAGCCCCTAAAAGACACAGTCCGGCCCAGAGGTAATCCAGTGTCAGCTTTTCCCGCAGGTAAAGCACCGAGAAAGGGATGAATACCAGCAACGTGATGACTTCCTGCAAAATCTTGAGCTGGCCGACCGACATGACCTCATGACCGATACGGTTAGCCGGGACCTGAAACAGGTATTCCAGCAAGGCAATGCTCCAGCTGATGAGCGCGGCAATCAGCCAGGGTTTATCCCTAAGATCGCGCAGGTGCGCATACCAGGCAAAGGTCATAAACAGGTTGCTGCAAAAAAGTAAGGTGATGGTGCTCAGGTAAGGGCCAGGAATGGGCATGAGGAACCTTGCGGGGTGACCGGTGGGCAACCATTTTCCCATAAGGCTTACAACGAGTGTGAGACCTTCCGTTATCATGGGTCCATGCAACGGCAGCACATCGCCAGCCGGCATTTGGCTCTGGAGAGACGAATCATGATTGCGCCCGACGACCATCCCCTCAAAGCCGATACCGATAATCCGCGGCGCGCCCCCGCGCCGGTGAATGCGGTGTCCAATGAAGCGCCCGGCACCTGGGTGTTGATTCGCGGATTGCTGCGCGAACAGGGTCACTGGGGGAGCTTTGCGCAGGCGCTGGCACAAGCCCATCCGGATAGCCGCGTGCTGACCCTCGATATCGCCGGCAATGGTCAGTACTGCGCACAAGCCAGCCACCTGAGTATAGGCAAGGTCGTGGACAGCCTGCGCCAGACGCTCGACATGGCTTCCTGCGTCGGGCCCGTGCGGCTGCTGGGAATTTCCATGGGCGGCATGATCGCCGTCGATTGGGCGCAACGCTATCCGCAAGAACTGGCCGGCGCCGTGCTGATCAACACCAGTCTTGGCCGTTTCAGCCCCTTTTATCACCGCTTGCGGGCCGGCAACTACGGCCGCATTCTGCGCTGCCTGTTCAGTGACAAGCTCAGCCGGGAAGCGCAGATTCTGGCGCTGTCATCCAATAATCCCGAGGCTCGCGGGCAGGCGCTGCAAGACTGGGTGGACATTGCCCGCCAGCGCCCGGTACAAAGGCGCAACCTCTTGCGTCAACTGTACGCAGCAGGTGCGTATCGGCCGCGAGATGAAGCGCCCGAGGTGCCCATGCTCCTCTTGGCCAGTGCCCAGGATCGGATCGTGGATGTGCGCTGCAGCCAGGCGTTGGCCGATGCCTGGCAACTGGAACTGCAGGTGCATTCGCAGGCGGGCCATGACTTGCCCCTGGATGCACCAGAGTGGGTCATAACGCGGATCATGCATTGGTGTTCCGGGTGAGGGCCGGCGAATAACAAAGGCAAGACGCCGGGTTGCCGTGCCGCTATAATCGCCACTCTTTTGTTCGCAGCCCTGTGTGGAGATAGGTATGTTGAAAGTAAACGAGTATTTTGATGGCAAGGTAAAATCCATCGGCATGCAAACCCGCGACCTGCCAGCCACGGTTGGGGTGATGGCGCCCGGTGAGTACAGCTTTGGCACCAGCCAGCGCGAGTACATGACGGTGATTTGCGGCGAATTGAGCGTACGGCTGCCGGGCCAGAGTGACTGGCAGACTTTTACCAATGGCCAGCAGTTTACGGTGGAAGCCAATCAGTCATTTGATCTGAAAGTGGCGATCGACACCGCTTATCTGTGCAAGTATGAGTAAGGGCTGCAAACAGGCCTAAACGGGTGTGGCCGTCCGCGGGTTCAGGGGCGGCGTACTTCCAAAAGAAAAGCGATCATCCGTTGCGGCTGATCGCTTTTTTTGGTTTTGGCGGTGCCGGATCAGCGCATGTCCGCGGCGATTTCCAGTTCCTGAATGCCGTTTTCGATGTAGTCCAGCAATCGCTGCATGGAGGGCAGGGTGCGCCGGCAGGCCGTGAGGCCGAATTCCAGCTGATCCATGTAGCTGAGCAAGGTGATATTCAGGGCAATCTGGTCTACCGGTATCGATACCGGGTACATGCCGGTCATTCGTGCCCCGTTCCAGTACATGGGCTCGCGCGGGCCGGGCACATTCGAAATCACCACATTGAACGCCTGCCATTGGGGTACCAGGCCGGTCAGCAGATTCAGACCGGTGGGGGCCATGGTGAGGGCGGTGTAGTTGATGATTTCTTCCTGCGTCATGCTGGCAAAACGGGCCTTGGCGTCTTTCACCGAGGCTTTGATCACTGCAATCCGGTCGCTGGGGTCGGCAATGTGCGTACCCAGATTGGCCAGAATCATTCCCACCTGATTGCCCGATTCACTGTCATCCTGACGCAGTGACATGGGCACCATGGCGATCAGCGGCTGATCCGGCAGGGCATGCTGGTTGATCAAATAGTTGCGCAGCGCGCTGCCGCAAATGGCCAGCACCACGTCGTTGACCGTGGCGCCAAACACCTTGCCGATGGCCCGAATCCGCTCCAGTGGCCAGGTTTGTGCAGCAAAGCGGCGTGAACCTGTGATGCTGCGATTTAACAGGCACTGGGGTGCCTGAAAGATGGAAACCGAATGGTTGTTTTTGCCTGATTGCTGAATGGATTTGGCCATTTCCCGCACAATTGCCGGAATGGTACCCAGTTGTTTGCCAACATCGTTGGCCATCTGGGCCAGATTGCCCAGCAGGTCATTGCCTTGCGGTGCGCCAGGGTTTTTGGGCGGTTTTTCCAGGCACCAGAACGGCGGTAAACCCCGTGCGGCCGGATCTGTCGCCAGCGATCGGATGGAAATCCGCATGGCACCCACACCGTCGATCAACGCGTGATGAACCTTGGTGTAGACCGCAAACTGCCGATCGGGCAGACCTTCGATCAAATGCATTTCCCACAGCGGGCGTTCGCGATCCATCAGGTTACTGTGTTCTGCCGACACATGCGCCAGCAGTTCCCGAATCCGGCCAGGATGGGGCAGCGCCTCGTGGCGAAAGTGATGCTCAAGATCAAAATGCGGGTCTTCGACCCAGTAATACTGCCCCAGACGGGACTTGAGACGCATGTTGAACGGCGGTGTCGGACTGGTCCATTCCCGGCAGGATTCCGCCAGCCGGCTGACATAGTCCGGGCCGGCATCATCCGGATAGGAAAACAGCCATAAACAGCCAACGTGCATGGGCTGCTGGCGCTTTTCCAGCCAGAGAAAGAGGGTGTCTGAGGGACTGAGGGCTTTCATGCAGAAACATCCTTGATGTGATTGAAAACGTAAGGGGTGTTGATAGAGCTTAGTTGGGTACCATTCATCGTGCCTGTTAACGCATGTTACGTGCCAAACCAGAGCGGGGCAGGAAAAAAGCGACGCCGGCCAAAGCGCAAAAAAAGAGCGAACGATTGTACCGAAGTTTGGGTCAGGATTCTTTGCGGAATTGGGCAAAAAACGACAGGTCATCACTCAAGACCTTGTGGTGTTTTACGCCTCGGCGAAGACACTTGAGTGACGTTTGCCTGTGCACACCCTGGATGTTCAGCGATGCCCGATCAGGCGTCCTGATCGTTATTCAGGGTGGCATCGTACTGCAGCTGGTATTTCATCACCTTGTTGACGTAAGACCAGGTTTCCCGGGGGGCCTTGGCCCACAGCGCCCACTTGGCTTCCTTAAGATTACGGGGGCTGTTCTTGTTCATCAGATGCTTGCGCACATTGCCTGGCCCCCAGTTGTAGGCGGCGAGCACCAGCGCCTGGCGTAACTCCTTGTCTTCTATCTGATGAAAATACTTTTGTTCCAGCAGTTTGAGGTAGGCGGTCCCCAGCTTGAGGTTGATGTAGGGGTCTTTGAGTTCGTATTCGTTCGGGGCCTGTTTGACGTTGTACACCTCATGATAGGCATCCACGCCCGCACGATCAGCGATCACCTGCATCAGGCCAACCGCACCGGCATGACTCTGGGCATCGGCCTGAAACTGGGATTCTGCTCGAGTGACAGCGTAGATGAGGCTGGGATCGGCATCCAGTTCACTGGCAACCAGGGTAATTTCGTGGTGGTACGGGATCAGTATGGTGTCATCGTCATCATGACTGCCGTTATCGCCATCGTAATCCAGAAGCGGTTGCCAGGAGTGGTCATCATCATAAGCGGCAACGTAATGCAGGGGTTGGTCAGAGTGATCGGCAATGTGCTCCCACAGGGGGCTGTCGAGTGTTATGGAAGAAAGATCGTCCATAAATATCGGCGCGTTTACGGCATCCTGTGACAGTAAATGGGTGTGTGCGGCAGCACTAAACAACAAGGTGGAGGCGGTCAGAGCGGCGACGGCCAGGGTGGGTGCGTGGATGCTGTTGATGCGGGACGCGTTTTTTGGAAATTTGAGCATGGTGATAACCCCGTCACGTTTTTATTGTGACTGGATTATTGCTCACACCTTGATCTATTACCGTTGTAAAGCCGTAACCAGTGTTGGTTAATATTTGAGCTTTGTTGGCTTTGCATTGAGATTTGTAATCAATTGTTGTGCTATCGGTTGTTGCGCTATCGGTGCGTTTCCGGCGGCTCCAGGGTGTAGCTTGCCAGCAAGGCGGCACCTGATGCGTCCCGCACTTTTCCCAGTATTTGCCAAAATCGCCTGGCTGTTTCGGGCTGCCTTTGCACAAAGGCATGGGAGAGCGGCAGATACCAGTCGGTTTCCATAAAGGCAACCGGCAGGGTCTTCACCTTATGGGTCAGATTCAGTTGTGCCAAGGTCTGTTCACCAATGCGGCTTTCCACCACGTAGCCATCCAGCCGGTCGTAGGCAACGGCCTTGAGCCCCCGGGCCACATCATAGGTGCTGTCGGCCAACACACCAAGATCAGCCAGTTTCTTGTGGGCGACATAGCCCAGTGGAGCACTCAGACCAAAACGTGTGCCAGAGAAGGTTTCGCCATTCCACTGCAACTGGCTGTCAGGGTGAACAAAAATGGCGTAGGTGCCAGTCCAGATTCGTTCTTGCGGATTGGGCTGCAATCCCTGGTCTGTTTCGCGCATGGGAAAACGTCCCCAGGCTTCGCGCTCAGGGGTATAAATGCTCACAAAGATGCCCTCAACCTCATTGTGAGTGAGTTCCTGAATGCATCTTTTCCAGGGGCGTCGGTGCAGTACAAGCTGGATGTTTGTCGCCTGCGCGGCTTGTTGAATCAGCTCCAGCACAAACCCCGGCTGGATAGAGGGTATGTCGGTGGTGCCGGCCAGGTAAGGCCAATAGTGCTGGTCTTCGTAGCACAAGCGCATCCGGGTCTGATCTGCCTGCACAGGGCTTTGCATGAAAAGCCACAGTGGTAACAGCAGGGCGGCCAGGCTGTATCGGCGTTTCCAGCCGGCGGCAAAAGCGTTGTCAGACACCTGGGTGCCAGTGCGGTACGACCTGCATTTGCTGCGGTATAACATGCACTTGTGCCTCCTAACCGGTCGCAATAATCAGTCGAACTGCCTGTAATTCGAGAGTGGCTTTATCAATCAGGTCGTGATTGATAGCGGCAAGATCCTCGAACCAGCGTATTTCTTCCTCTCGCACGCTGGGATTGACCTTTTTCAGGGCTCGCAGGCGTTCGGTTTCCTGGGTAATGAGTGTTGTCATACGCTCACGTGCTGCTTGCTGCAGCGGGCCCAGCTCGGTGCTGGCAAGCTTTTCCGCATGGGCGAGCAGGGTGTCGATTTCAGTGCCTATCTGGCGCACGATCTGGGGTACGGTCATGATTTTCACCGGGTTGCACAGCTGATTGAGCTGCTCATGGGTCAAGGCGTGGCCCAGGGACTTGCCCCCGATATCGACCAGCACCCGTACCGGTGTGGCGGGCAAAAACTGTTCCAGCTGGCATTCGCGGGGGGCGATCACGTTGACGGCGTAATAGGCTTCCAGCAGCAAGGTGCCGGGGGGCACGCCCTTAAGTGCCAGGGTCACCAGGGTGGCATTGCCCAGTTCACCGCTAAGCAGCATGTCCATGGTTTCTTCAACAATGGGATGTTCCCAGCTCAGAAACTGCATGTCTTCACGGCGCAAGGCATGTTCACGGTTAAAGGTGACGGTAATGCCTTCTTCGTCCTTGAGGCCGGGAAAGTGACCGGTCAGCATTTGATCTGTGGGCTGCATGATCAGAGCATGCAGCGAATGCTCTTCGTAATGCACGCCATAATGGTCGCAGATATCCTCCATATAGTCCTTCAGAACGCTGGTGTCTTCGGCTTCCTCGATGGCTTCGATGAGGGCCTCGGCAACGTCGGTGCGACACGAATTCAGTTCCAGTAGCGGATCGCGTCCCTGGGCGGCACTGGAGCGGGTTTTCTCCACAAAAGCCTGGGTGCGATGCAGGAGGTCCTGCAGTTGGGCATCGGGTGTGGCAAGCTGCTGACGCAGGTCGGTCTCGAAGGTTTCGAAGGCGGCGAACCCGGCAGAAAAACTCTGTCCAAACAGGCCCAGGCCCTCGTTGTACCAGCGAAACAGGGTTTCCTGGCTGGTGCCTTGCAGATAGGGCACATGGATTTCAATCGGAAAGCGCTGGCCGATACGATCGAGTCGACCAATACGCTGTTCCAGCAAGTCGGGATTCAACGGCAGGTCAAAGAGCACCAGATGGTGAGCGAACTGGAAATTGCGCCCTTCGCTGCCAATTTCGGAGCACACCAGAATCTGCGCGCCCTGCTCGGTTTCAGCGAAGTAGGCGGCAGCCCGATCCCGCTCCAGCAAGGTCATGCCTTCGTGAAACACGGCACCACGGATACCGCAGCGCAATTCGAGGTGTCCTTCCAGGGCGACGGCGGTTTTTGCACTGGCGCAGATGACCAGCACTTTTTTCGGTTTGAGGGCAATCAGCTGCTGCTCCAGCCAGTGCACACGGGGGTCTTCTTTCAGCCACAGCGCCTCATCCACCCCTTGCTCGGGTTGCAGGCCGGCTTCGGCAAAACGCGCGGTATAGACAGGCGGGCACGGCAGGGGCCAGGGATTCAGGCAGCGCTGGGGAAAGCCTTTGACCGCCGCACGGGTATTGCGAAACAACACCCGCCCGGTGCCATGGCGATCAAGCAGTTCGTAGATCAGTTGTTGCGCGGTTTTGTGCTTGTCCTGGTCTGCACCCAGCCACCGGGTTAACTCGGTTGCCAGTTGCGGGTCGCTGGCGCAGGCTTCTTCCAGTGGTGTGTCGGCCAGTGCTTGCAGCTTGTTAACCAATGGCATGAGCTGTTCGTAATTGGCTTCTTCCTGGCGAAATGCTTCCAGGCTGTGAAAGCGTGCCGGGTCCAGCAGACGCAGCCGGGCAAAGTGACTTTCGAGGCCGGCTTGCTCCGGTGTGGCGGTCAACAGCAGCAGGCCCTTGCTGTGGCGGGCGATGATTTCGACATCGCAGTACTCGCTGCTGGGTGCCTGCTCGCTCCAGTGCAGATGATGGGCTTCATCCACGATCAGCAAGTCCCAGTCAATGTTGGCGGCCTGATTGCGGTATTCGGCGTTACGGGTAATCAGGCTGATGGGAGCAATAATGAGCTGTTCGGTTTCAAACGGGTTGCGAATGCCTTCTTCGCGCAAGGAGACAAAACGATCGACATCGAATACGGCAAAATGCAGATTAAAGCGGCGCAGCATTTCGATCAGCCACTGATTGACGAGGCTGTCGGGCACCAGAATCAGTACGCGGGATGCCAGCCCGGTATACAGTTGGTGATGCAGGATCATGCCCGCTTCGATGGTCTTGCCCAGACCGACTTCGTCGGCGAGCAAGACCCGCGGGGCAAAGCGCCGTGCCACTTCGTGGGCAATGTAGATCTGGTGGTGCAGCAAACTGGTGCGCGAGCCTATCAAGCCGCGCACCGGGGACTGCTGCAGACGCTGGCGGTGCAACAGGGTCTGTACCCGCAGCCGGTAAGCTGAAAGCCGGTCAACCTGGCCGCCAGCCAGGCGTTGTCTGGGGGTGTGCAACTGAATGTGGCAGCTTAATTCCAGTTCGGCAAAAAAGCGCTCGCCACCCTGATCATCGACACCGGCGTACAGGGTCAGGCCTTTTTGTTCTGTTACCGCCGTCAGGGTCACAGAAAGGCCATCCAGGGTTTCCACCTTGTCGCCCGCCTTGAACTGCACCCGGCTCAGGGGGGCGTTCTCGGCGGCGTAGGTGCGTTCCTCGTCCGCCGCGGGGAAGCTGATGGTGACGCGTCGGCCAGATACCGCAGCGATCATGCCCAGACCCAGTTGGGGTTCGGATTGACTAACCCAGCGTTGACCGACTTTAAACATGTTTTCCTGTCTCCCAGCGTAAAAAAACGCCGGCATTCTACCATGATCTGCAGCTTGCATTGAGGCGCTTTTGCGTCAAATCCGGCGAATGCCGGGTGCCGGGGTCAGAGCCCCATTTTTTGCACCAGGTGTTTGCCTTTTTCGGTAAACAGCAACTGGCCCAGAAGGTAGCCGCCCAACAGCGCACAGAGCATACCGGTGATGAAATAGGGTACCGGATTGGTTGACAGGCCCAGGGGAACATCTATCGCGGCCATGTAAATGGTCGCGACCTTGGCGACCAGACCCAGCAGCAGGGTGCTGAGAAACAGGGTGGCCAGGCGGGCTTCACGCGAATCAAGCTGGCCCACCACGATAAAGTCCAGCAGCACGCCCAAAACCGCCCCCATGCCGATGCCTCCCACGCCCACAGACCAGAGCATGGTGGCCGCGAGGTTCTCGGTATGGCCAAGCAGCAGGCCAAAAATGGCGAAGTTGAGGATTTCAAGGCTGGTAGCAATAAGAAGCGACAGTACCAGGGGGCGGATATAAGTGGCACGATCAGAAGGATTCATAACAGTTCCTCGTTTTGTGAGTCGTGTCACAATAGTGCGTGGTCGAATTAGGCTATGCACCCTAATTTAGAGGCGCAGCCACTTACGCACACTTGCTGTGGATAAGTCTCTGGACAGATGGCTTATAGATGCGCTCAGGCCGCGTCATTTCTGGTGTCGGGAGTCGTGGCTAGTTTCTGGTCAGTGAGGCGTCGGTCAAGCCAAGGGCGCCGGGCCGATAGCTGCACAGGCTCAGCCAGTGCTCATCCTTGATGTCGCCATACATTTCGTTTTGGGTACTTGAGGCCTGTTCCAGTTCGCGCAGTGCGGCAATGGCGAATACCAGGTGATGACTGCTGGCGCCGAGCAGGTTCCAGATGCGCACCGCATTGGCGCGCTGATCCGGGTCCATGGCTGCCCCCAGGGTAATGAGCCAAAGATCCATGCCCTGCATGGAGTGAAGCCAGTGTGCCTCGGGCGATTGGTTGGCGATCAGGGGGATGTCGTGCAAGTGTTTCTGCACATTGTGCATCTCGGTCTTCATACGCGTTTGAATGGCTTCCAGCAGTTCAAATACCAGGCGCAATTTTTTGGGGCTGCTGTGTTCGGGGTGGTATATGACATCCGACAGTTGTTGCGAGTGATTAATCACCTTGTGCCGGAACAGGGTGGCCAGTGCCAGCACACTGGCCTGTTGGGTTTCTGGCATCTGGGTGAGTGCGTCCAGAAGGCTTTGGGTTCTGATCCGGTTTCGCTTTCGGGCCTGCCGGTTCCGTTGCCAGTCTTGCCACAGTTTGCTGAGCATGTTTCCAGTCTCCCGGCCCCGGTGTCTATGTGTTTGATGGAATTCAATTGCCCAAAATGTGCGCAGCCCCACGTTATCTCCGGGATTGACGCACGGGGCCCAGTGGGGGGAATGGTATACAATGTGCCCACCTAAACCAATACAGAGGTCACTCTCATGCTTGATCATACTCCTTCGCAAGATGCGCGGCCGCGTATCCTGGCCGAAGTTCCGGCAGTGGAGTACCGTGAGTTAACGGTTCCCGATCGCCAGGAAAATACCGGCTGGCATCGCTCGATTATCAGTTTGCTCAGGGGCAATCGTGGCGGTGGCTCGATCGCACAGACCAAGACTCAGCCACTGCCACAGCAAACCTTCGAGTTCAATGTGGCGGCGTGGATTCGTGTTGCCCACTGCGAGAAGCAGATTTTTTCCCTGCTGTTGTGTTATGAAGATGTCGAAGGTGAACACTCGGTGCTGGTAGATGAAGCCGAGATCAGCTCCAATTATGCCCTCATGCTTGCCGGTCAGGTCAAAATAGTCAGCAAAGGGCCGATTGTCCGGTTGAGGGTGGGCTGCCTTGGGCTGCTGCCCAGCCAGCAGCCGATTCTTGACGAGCTGCATGTGCAAAGGATCAGAAAAGCCAAGGCATCGGTGGTTCGTCCACGATCAGCCTGACGCAGTAACTATACCTTGTGCCCGTAGCGGCTCTTTTCTGCCATATGCCCCGCGCCGGGGCGCTTTGCGCCTCGCCTTTCATTTGTTCGCAGCCTGTAGATGCATGCCGTTTTTGGGCACGGTAGAGGCTCGCCGTCGGCTCCGTTCTTTACCAGTAACGATTCGGGATAGCTTTCCCATTGCAGCCCGGTCAGCCGGTTCAGCGATTTGAGTGCTTTGGATTCACGCACTGCCGCGAGTAAGATCAGATTATCGGGGTTCATCGGTGACTCCTGTGTAAAGCCGGTTACCTGGATCATAACGCGATAACCATGCCATCTTCTGATAGGCCTGCCAGATCATGAAGTTAGATGGGAATGCATGGCATGAGTCCGACGGGGTGCCAGGCGCGAATGACAAAAGAGTGACAAATATGGTCACAAATGAAGAGGATGCGGCTGTTTCGGGCCTGTGACGTGCCGTGGACGGGGAGAAAACTAACGATGAAGATCGAGTTGCTGCTCACTGGCGATGAGTTGATGACGGGGGATGTCATAGATACCAATTCGGCTCTGGTGGCGAGGGCATTGCTCACAGAAGGCCTGGCGGTGTGCCGCAAGACAACCCTGGGAGATGATCTGCCGGCGCTGGTGGCGCAGTTGCGGCAGTTGAGCCGGTCGGCCGATGTGTTGCTGGTCAATGGGGGATTAGGGCCAACCCGTGACGATTATACGGCCCAGGCACTGGCCGAAGCGGCCG
>JBFHRO010000101.1:0-11477 GCA_041591635.1 Oleiphilaceae bacterium
CAGCCGAACCGTGCCCGCAAAACACCCCGAAGGCCGGTGTCGGATCAGGTAGTGATGCGAAAAGGCATCAAAATCATCAACCTCCATCTTTTGAGGAAACGCAGATTCGTCTTCAAAACGAAGTTCCGCACAGTAAACCTCATAGCGAATACGAAAACATTCTTCCTGGAGCTGGCGAGAATCCGCCAAAACAACATCAAAATAGGTATCAAACAACTGCGGAAGATCTTCTTCAAGCATACAACCTCCCTGAGCAACATTCCGATCCAAAAAACCCGGCAACTCGACCACTGGTTAAATATCAGCCTAGTATTTCGAGCTTTTTTTTCCAGCGATTATCCGTAACTATTTTGCCACAGTATTTTGTCGCCGTACGCAACCAACTATAATGGCGACCCCAATTAATGAAAAACAGGCTCAGGCTGGCACAATTTGTGCTGATTTAGGTTAAAATCGTTAATCTACACCAGTTCCTGTAAAGTAACCTGACAAAACAGGATATGGACGAGGCCCGCCAGAATGGATAATAAAGTGAAGCAAGCA
Organism: Oleiphilaceae bacterium; assembly: GCA_041591635.1. GTDB lineage: Bacteria > Pseudomonadota > Gammaproteobacteria > Pseudomonadales > Oleiphilaceae > JACKOD01. The sequence goes on from JBFHRO010000101.1 coordinate 544, forward strand.
CCTAATGATGAGAATATCGGTAACCCGTCGAATTCCAAGAGAAAACTGATTTTGGGATTAGCTGCCGCGCCGGTAGCCGCGACACTGCCCACCCGGTTTGCATGGGGGCGTGGCAACAACTGCTCAATTTCGGGCTTGCTCAGCGGCAATCTTTCGAACCAGCCGGACTACCAGTGCCGTACAGCCAACGGGAAATCGCCAGGATTCTGGAAGACTCATGCCGGCTGCTGGCCAGTCGCTGTACTCATTGGGAAGATCAAGGCACCCGATGGAGTCAACGTAGTAAGGCAATTGAGCATTAGCGACAGTCCGAACCTTAAGTGTGCTTATCTCCAGAACGGCACGGCCAACACCAACGGAAAACTCCTGGGAAACTGGCAGGACTATACCTACAGCGACGGCATATCACTTTCTACCCTCTTGTCCAACGCCAGTGGGCAGATTGTTGCAGGATACAACAATACACTCATAGACTATCTCGCCAATGGGCCAGGCTTTCCAAAGCATGTGGCCGCCGCCATGCTGTCGGCTCACCATCCGAACACCAACTACCCCTATACGCCAAAGGAGGTTGCCGACGCAGTTATTTATGCGTTGAATGCCGGGGATGAAAAGGTAGCCAAACTGACCGAGATTCTTAAACAGTTGCAGGATGGCCTGGGAAGTGCGGACGCGCCTCACTTGGTGACTCGCGTGAGCTGTTGATGCCAGAAAAAAATAATCATATCAAATACATCAGCCCTTCTGTGAAGGGCTTTTCTGTTTATGTAAAAGAATACGACACCAGTGCAGTCGTGTACGATGGCCGCAGTGGCGACATCCATCGCGTTAATCCGCTTTGCGGACTTCTGCTTCCGCTTCTGATTGATCAGCCAATGACGATACAGGATCTCACCAGTATACTGATCGACCAATACGAGATTGACGCAAAACCAGACAGGGTACAGGATGAGGTGCTGGCCAGTCTTCGCTATCTGCAATCACTTGAACTCGTTGAAACAATTTGAATCTATCGCCAAAAGGCCCCGCTATGGAGTTGAATTTACATCTGCGCACCGGCCCGTTTCATATCGCGATTGAGGAGTTTGAAACGCCTTTTGTTGAGGATTTGCAGCGCCTCTACCACTATCAGATTGCCGCCAGCCAGGCAGTAAAGAATGCATTCATCGATTTTCGTATATCCGTAAAGGCGAGCTCGTTTCTGCGGCGGTTTTACCGACCCCAAGTCAGTTTTTTTTGCGACACGTACCAACCCTTTTACCCGCTGCCCTACTCGCAAACCTTACCCATGTTCGAGTGGGGCTTTAATTGGTGTATTGCAACTCAAGCACATCAGTTTCTGCAGTTTCACGCTGCAGGTCTGGCCAGAGATAATGTCATGGTAATCATGCCGGCACCGCCCGGCTCCGGCAAAAGCACACTTACGGCTGCGCTCATGCACCATGGCTGGCGCTTGTTTTCTGATGAAATCGTGATGATTCGGCCAACCGATGGACATGCAGTACCATTGGCGCGCCCGATTAATCTTAAAAACGATTCTATTGATATTGCCCAAAACCTGTTCACCGGGAACTATTTTTCTCAACGCTTCCAGGATACGCACAAAGGTACGGTTGCCCTTATGGCGCCCTCCAGAACCAGCGTTGATTTAGTGGACCGAACCCAGATTCCGACACACATTGTCTTCCCGCGCTACGAAGCGGGAGCTCGCCTGGAGGTAACATCCATGCCGCAAGCCGAGGCTTTGATGGAGCTGGTAACCAATAGCTTTAATTACCACATGTTAGGCGAGGAGGGTGTCAAGCTTGCCATGGACGTAGTAGATGGATGTGAGTGCATGCACCTGAAGTACAGCGACTTCGACGATGTCTTTTGTTTCTTCGATTCACTGGCAAATGCCCAATGACCACCAGCATGCTGATTCAGGTGCTCCGACAGCCGGCCATCATTCGTGATTTCCACCTGCATGACTGGGATCTTTTGATTCGCCAGGCTCGTTCTTCCGGTCTTTTGGCTCGACTGTTTCATGTGCTAGAAGACGAAAAGCTAACGACGCACATCCCTCTTCCTGCACTCAATCACCTGACCTCGGCTTGCAAACAAGCCCAACGTCAGCATCAACAGGTTTTCTGGGAAACCTATCAAATACAGAAGGCATTGCAAGGCACAGGCGTGATGCCGGTGCTACTTAAGGGCGCGGCCTACATCTACCGCAACCTGCCATGCGCACAAGGCCGCACGCTCAGTGACATAGATATCCTTGTACCCAAAAGCGACATCAAGAAAACCGAGATGCACTTGCTCATGGCCGGCTGGATCACCACCAAAGCCAATGATTACGACAAAATGTACTACCGGGAGTGGACTCACGAAATCCCGCCGATTCAGCATATCAAGCGCGGTACAGTGCTTGACGTTCATCACAATCTGTTTCCGGTGCTGAATTTTTGCATCAACACCGACAAGCTGTGGCGCAGAGCCTCCTTTGACGAAGCAGGTATTGGCACACTGTGCCTGGAAGACATGTTGCTACATAGCGCAACCCATCTTTTTCTTGAAGGTGACTTTGAACACGGTCTGCGCGATTTGACCGATCTTGATCGCCTGTTTTTGATGGTAGGCGAACAAAGACGCTGGGAGGCACTCAAGATCCGCGCCTTTACCCTCGGGCTTGCACTCCCGCTTTTTTACGCGGCGCGCTACTGCCACAAGATTCTCGGCACCTTTGTACCGGAAAACTACCTTGATGCTTACGAATGCGGCATTCGTGCGACAGGAAAGCTGCAAATGATGGATTGGCTGTTTTTGAAGGTACTGATCCCCTTTCATCCAAGCGCCACACACCCACTGCATGGAGTTGCAATTTATATTCTTTACTGGCGCGGGCACTTCAACCGTATGCCCCTGCGCATTCTCCTGCCGCATTTGGCTAAAAAGGCACTGCGATCTCTGTTTAACAACAAAACAAGTGCGCAAAAAACGCTCACACCCCACGCCTGAGTCTGATTCAGGGCATGGTCAGTGCCGGATCGCTCGCTTTCAATTCTTGCTGCATTTGTTCAAGGCGTCGAATTTTCTCAAGCCCCACTTCGATGTCTTTCTCAGCCATCCCCTCGGATCTGGCACGATCAATATCGGCCTTCAAGGATTCTATTTGTTTACCTGATTCCACAACGAACAGGCGTTTGAGTTTTCGTTCTTGATCCGCCTCCCAGGCATGATATAAGGCCTGATCTTCGAGCTGAGACTCGTCCGGCTTCGACTCCGGCAGCGTCGTACCTATCGGGGGCGCCCGGTCGTCGCCCATCGTAATACTGCTTCCGAAAGCCTCAACAGCTTGCGTGTTCAAGTCGATTCGCTCAACAGCGCTGGAATCCTCTGATACTGCATCGGACTCATTAAGCAGCACATCATGGTCGGCAGTTTCACTCAGATCAGATTCAAGATGCGACAGCGCAGGGTTGCTCATCCCGATCACCCCAGCACTTTTTGTCGTGGCTGGCTCAGGCAATGCCGGCAACACTGCTGTTTCAGGTGCATCTGGCGCATCGAAAAACTGCCAACACAGGATCGCCAAAATCAGTAACGCCAGAGCAATAAACAATCCGCCTTTTATCGACATCTTTTGCATTGCATACCTGCCTGATATTGCTGCCGGACTGCACGTGAACAGTCATTACTGATACCAATTCTCGGCAATCCGGATCGTCGCTGCGTCTCTGAGACCTTGTTTTAGCTGCGCATAGTGGGTATTAATTGCCTCTTGGGCAATCACTTTGCCCGCCAAATAGCGCACGGTTTCGCTCTTCTCGTCGTAATAGCCTTCTACTCGCTCATCGACCAACAGAATTTCCCAAAACACATCGCCATTGGCCTGAGGCGCTCTTATGGGCCGTGAAACCTGGCCTTGCTTCAGGGCAAATACCACACTTTTGAGCCAGACAAAGGTCTTGTCATCGTGACGGATGATCGGCAGCTGGCCAGGGACCTCGGCCTTCCCGTCGCCGGCAATCGAATACTGCTGCGCCAGGGCATCAAAAGAAACGCCCTCCAGCAGTTTGGTGAATACCTTATTGGCAGTCTCCTGGTCCTTGAGCTGGATGTGGCGCGCAGCAACGGCTTCGACACGTCGAAAACGCTCTTTATGTTCCCGGTAGTAACGGGCAATGTCCTGGTCGCTGACGCGCTCGTAGGCGGCTTGTAACGCCGGGTTATCGTCATGCATATCCAGCTCCACCCCCAGGTGCGCCCGCAAGCGTTGAGTGTAATAGCGGGCACGGACAAGCGCCTGCAAATCGCTAACCCCCTTCTCACCCAGCGCCGAGTGGTTACGGGCCCACCATAATGTCAGTTCTTGACCCGCCAGAACCACCAACTGCTCGCGCATAAAGTCAGCCGATGACTCATGCAGCTTTATGCGTCCCTGCACATTCTGGCGATCGTACAGCTCTGCCAGAGTCACGGCGCGTGGCGCCTGCCCGGGCAAAGTAAAGCTACCCACGACAATACCCGAGGCTTGTTCTCGGGCCGAAGCTGATAACTCATAAACCATGCCGACGCTTGCAAGTGTCGCCTTGGCTTGATCCACAGCTGTGGCGTCCGCAAAGGTGACGATTTTGTCGATGTTTATCTGTGGATTGGCATGCCGAAACGCATTCAACTCTTTGCCATAGACGCTCTGGATAATACCGACCTGTTGCCCCGTTACCCAAACCGACACCGGGAAACCGACAGCCACATTGGTCTCAAGCACATCGGCCCCCAGAGTTTTGAGCGCATAATCAGCCAGCAGACGATCATCAACAAGCGAATTAACGAATGCTGTCGCATCTATCTTCTTTCCGTCCGCATTGGCAACCTGATACACGGCCTGCAACGCGACCTTGGCAAAGGCATGCTGATTGACCGTCAAGCCGGGTTGCAACTCGACCGCCCTGGCACTTTCACCATACCAGGCCAGAATCAGCAGCATCAGATGCCACAGACGTGGGCTGATCCTTTTCCTGTTCGTGAACCTCATAATGACCTCTTCACAAAGCCGCGGTTACTGCCACGACACGAGTTAGTGATCTCAGAAGCGCATAGCAGCATGATTAAGAATATGCACCACCATCGCAATGGCATGAGGAATGGTTTGGCGCGCCACCTGTACCCGGTCGTAATGATCCTGGCTGCTCAGCACCATGCCACCCACAGAGTAGCTGAAAGCACCGCCTTGCGTCAGCAATGGCCGAATGTCGGTAACATCAGAATGAACGGGCGTGAAGTAATTCATGGCCTCACCTACCAGCGTGAGATCGTTGAGGTTTTCACGATCATAATAGTCGCGGACCCAGCTTTCCCAGCCAGAATGGTTCAGATCCGAGGTTGTCCAGGTATGGTGAGGCTGCAAAAGATCGGTCGTATGTAACACAAAACCTAACGTTTGCGCTGTAGGGCGAGAAAGAAACTGATTGTACCAATACTGACCCAGGTTATCGATTGGCTGGAATGCGGCTTTTTCAAAATCAGCATACATGGATTTAGTAGAGTAACCGTTGAGCCGATAGTTTTTTTCGGTCACATCGTAGCTGTTGTACTTGGAGTTATCGCGATTGAACCAACCTTTCATTCCGCCTTTGCCATCGTCGAGGTGGTCGCCGTACAGCCAGGTCGCCGCCATGGTGTCAATCGTGCCCCATACTGTCAACTTGGCGTAATTGTAGCCGCCAAAATCGTTGCCATGGGCATCTGAACCCTGGGTATGATTCTGAAAATGCCAATACGATGTGTATTTCACTATCGAAGCTCCGGCTCCCCATACGGGCGCCAGCTGGCAATCGCCCGATATCGCACCACAGAGGTAGGTATCCTCGAAGTCATCCACATCATAGGCACCCTGCCCCAAAATATCCGCCAGCCTGGTCATACTGATACCGGAGGCGCTCGCCACCTGTTTCAGACGCGCATACTGGGTGGTAGAAGGATTGGCCTCCATATAGCGAATCGCATCCTGAACGATACGCTTGTGGGTTTCCTGGCTCCAGGCATTGGCCTGTGCAGAACAAAGTAAGGCGCCGGCGGTAAGAGAAACAATCATCAAAGGTGCTTTCATAAATCACTCGTTATAGTTGTTGTTGACAAGTTTTGCGCTCGCACTTCAGTTGTACAAACGTGCAATTTCGTAATTGCATTTGTAACTTTTGTTTAAAAATGATTCAAATAAATCTGAACACCTTGTGCACCATTACGCAGTTCGACACCCGAAAACCACACCGTCAATTCAGGCTATTGACATGCGCGATTTAGCCACAGCTCACAGGCTCAATGATTGAGCACCACTACATCTAGCGATGCGCAACCTCAAGACAAGACAACCTCGGTACTCGCAATAGGACAAGGCATAATCACATAAAGATGCATCAGTCCTGCCCTCACAGCCATTCTTGATCAACCGTTTGTCACTAACAGATTTCTGGTCGTCAAAACTTCACAAACCACAATATGATGTTATACTCACCCAGCCAAAACCAAAGATATGGGCACAAGATAAAATTCGCCTAGCAACAATAGCCCCCGAAATCAACAGGAATTCGCCGGCTTTTTCCGACAATCTGGGTAACAGATACGATGTCATGATCTGGTTCCACATGCATTGTCGTGCGGGCGCGCTCGCAAAACACAACAACAGATATAGGAACGCACACCACATATAGTGTTCGCTCCACGATTGCATCATCCATAAAAAGAACCGCCTTTAGCCGAGGACAAGAATGAACGCCATTGCAGAATCCGTCACCACAAGCATACCCATGCAGGATGCGTCGCTCGATATCTGGGCCACCAAGTACCAGTTAAAAACCAAAAATGGCTCTCCGGTCGATGCCGGCATCCGAGAGACCTACATCCGGGTCGCCAAAGCCATTTCTGAAGTAGAGAGCCCGAAAAAACGCGAAGCCGTGTACAAAGACTTCCTGTGGGCACTGGAAAATGGCGCCATCCCGGCGGGACGTATCACATCCAACGCCGGTGCCGGTAGCCACAAACCTGCAACCTCCACCATCAATTGCACCGTTTCAGGCACTGTACTGGATTCAATGGACGATATTCTGGGCAAAAACCACGAGGCTGGCCTTACCCTTAAAGCCGGATGTGGTATTGGCTACGAGTTCTCCACCCTGCGGCCACGCGGCGCCTATGTGGCGGGCGCCGGTGCCACAACGTCCGGCCCCCTGTCTTTTATGGATATATTTGATCGCATGTGCTTTACCGTTTCCTCGGCAGGCGGACGACGTGGCGCTCAAATGGCAACCTTCGATGTGCACCATCCGGATGTGCTGGATTTCATCCGTGCCAAGCGCGAAGACGGGCGACTTCGCCAATTCAACCTTTCCCTGCTGGTGACAGAGGATTTCCTCAAGGCCGTGCAGAACGATGCCGACTGGCAGCTGTCTTTCCCCGTTACCGCAAAAGAAGTCGAAATCGATCAGGCCGACCTGAGCGATACCAGCAAATATCTGTTTCGCGAGTTTCCTGTGACCCAAGGCTACGTCACCGATAGCATCGGGCGCGTGGCCTGCCGGATTTACCGTACACTCAAGGCCCGGTTTATCTGGGATTCGATCATGACTTCCACGTACGACTTCGCCGAACCAGGATTCATTCTGATTGACAAGGTCAACGAGATGAATAACAACTGGTTCTGCGAAAACATCCGCGCCACCAACCCTTGTGGCGAACAACCCCTTCCCCCTTACGGAAGCTGTCTGCTGGGCTCGGTGAATCTCACCAAATTCGTCGAAAACCCCTTCACCGACAAAGCCTACTTCGACTTTGACAAGTACCGCCGGGTAGTAGCGATTTTCACCCGCATGTTGGATAACGTGGTCGAGATCAACGGGCTTCCCCTGACCAATCAGCAAAGGGAAATCACCACCAAACGCCGACACGGAATGGGCATTCTTGGTTTGGGCTCCACGCTTGCGATGTTGCAAATGGCCTATGGTTCGGCTGAATCTGTGGAGTTTACCGAGGCGGTGTGCCGTGAAATGGCAATCGAGGGCTGGCGTCAGGCACTCAAACTCACCAAGGAAAAAGGTGCGGCGCCCATCATGCTGGAACAATTTACCGTAACCGCTGAAATGCTGACCAAGCGGCCAGAAATGGTGGCCGATGGGTACAAGATAGGTGACTTGGTGCCGGGGCGCATCCTGCACGCCAAATACAGCCGTTACATGCAGCGACTGGCCCAATACGAACCCGAACTGGTCAGCCAACTGGCTGAGCAAGGTGCCCGCTTTACGCACCACACGTCCATTGCCCCCACAGGTACCATTTCGCTCTCACTGGCCAACAACGCCAGTAACGGCATCGAACCCAGTTTTGCCCATCACTATGCGCGCAACATCATTCGGGAAGGCAAAAAAACCAAGGAGAAGGTAGACGTGTTTTCCTTTGAGCTGCTGGCGTATCGTCACCTCATCAATCCCAGCGCAATGCCGTACAGCGAAACCCCGTCCGAGCAATTGCCCGGCTACTTCACCAGTGCCGATGAAGTGACGCCCAAACAGCATGTGGACATTCAGGCCGCAGCGCAACTGTGGGTCGATTCGTCCATTTCCAAAACGGCCAACGTCCCGACCGATTTCCCTTATGCCGAATTCAAAGACATTTACATGTATGCCTATGAAAAGGGACTCAAGGGCTGCACCACCTTCCGCTTCAATCCAGAGGCGTTTCAAGGGGTGCTGGTCAAAGACAAAGACCTTGAAAACACGCTGTACGAATTCACCCTTGATGACGGCCAAAAAATCACCGTCAAGGGCAACGAGGAAATCGAGTACGATGGTGAAAAGCATACAGCTGCCAATTTGTTCGATGCCCTCAAAGAAGGCACTTATGGCAAATACTGATTACCACCTGACCCACTAGTTAAGGATCCATCCATATGACTGTAAAAATCGACAAAAAGATCGTTGGGTATCAGGTCAAAAAAACCGAAGTACCTGCGCCGGCGGTAGTCGACCCCAGCCCCGCGCTTTTACCGGTAGAAATGAACGAAAGCATCGAGCGGCCCGACTTTCTGCTTGGCACCACCTACAAGATCAAGCCGCCGGTGTCGGAACATGCCCTGTATATCACCATCAATGACATCATTCTTAACGAGAATACCGATCACGAATCGCGCCGCCCCTATGAAATATTCATCAATTCAAAATCGATGGAACACTTTCAATGGGTGATTGCACTCACACGGGTTATATCGGCGGTATTTCGCAAAGGTGGCGATGTCACCTTTTTGGTTGAAGAGCTTTCCTCGGTTCATGATCCTAATGGTGGCTACTACAAAAAAGGCGGCGTATACATGCCGTCGCTGGTTGCCGAAATCGCCAGCATTATTGAAAAACACATGAAAGCCATTGGACTGATTGAAAGCGAGGAATTCAGCGAAATCACCAAGCGGATTCTTGCCGAAAAAAAAGCCGCTTATGAAGCCAAACAGACGGCCAGCGCCAACGATACGGCAGCGGATAACACCTATCCGCCCGGTGCCAGCTTGTGCAAAAAATGCAACACCAAAGCCGTCATTATCATGGACGGCTGCATGACCTGCCTGAGCTGCGGCGACAGCAAGTGCGGCTAAGTTAAACTGCAATGCTCAGCCCAGAGAACTGACACGCCTCTGGGCTCCTCTTATGCATAATCCTTAATCCTGGGCTACGCTTACCTTGTAGGGTCCCTCTGCATGCTCAGGAGTGATGGCTATGTGGTACGTCTTTCAAGGTTTGGTTCCATCACTTTTGTTGAGTGCTACAGGCACCTCCGACAACACCCTGTTCAGCCAGCGCTTTCTGTTTTCGCCTCCAGCCTGCGAATATCGGGTGCTCTTTCCTCAGCAACCGCAAAAAATTGGCACCCTGGTTCAGGCGCCGTCGACCTGGTCGGCCCAACTCAAGCTTCCGCAGGTTTTTATGCGCGCCGACTGCACCCCCCTGACCAGTGGCGAGCCCCCAACCGGCGAAACCCGGCAACTGCAGCTTCTGTCCTTTATTGATGAGCAAATATACCGGTTTGGCGGCTCAAGGCTGGTTATTCTCAACATCGAAATTCAGAGTCGTCATGCAAAAATGACCGCCCAACTCTTTTCCGGGGATCAAACGATACTGCTGAAAACCCACGCTTACATTGGCAATCATTCCATGTTGACGCTGACGGCGATTGAGCATGACCGGGTACGCTCAGGAGGTGCCGCCGAGAACTTCATGAAATCGGCGATATCGCGAAGCACTTGGCACTAGGAACAAGACATTACTAACTCAGAGTGAACATACACTAAGGAATGCGTTTTATGGGACGACCCACCGACGAAGAACTTGAAAAAGCCATCGCCAAAGCCATCGAAATGCGCGAATCTGGGTCCGATGAGGATTTTGTCGCCAAGGCTTTACTCAATCATCACTATCGACTGGGTAAAGCAGAAGCTGTAGTCACTGCTGCCGGGCGTTATTTGCATTCGGGCTATTCAACCACAGAGCACACAAAATTGGTAAGAGCACTTGCAGAGTGGCACAAGCTGGACAATTCACGGCAGGAAGCTGACAGCTTCGGCCTGGAATGACCCCCAAATACTAGCCCATTAGCTGGATGATAAGCTTGCGGTTTTCACCATCACAGGCCCGGAAACGCCGAAGCAACTCCAGCTCCTGCTCGGTAGGTATGAGTCGGTTGAGTTCTGCCTGCAACAGCTCGAGCGACACACCCAAATCGCTTTCCTCCTCGGAGGTCAAGCCTGGCAGCTTAAGCTGTTGATGTTCTTGCGGATTCGTCGCCACATCCAAAAGAAACTCAAGCTCAGTCCCGGTTTTCAAACACAAGTCGATGAGATTGTCCAAGGACGGGTAACACCGTTTGCCCTCACGATCAAGCCAGGCAAGGACCACAGAACGATCAACGCC
>JBFHRO010000102.1:0-11452 GCA_041591635.1 Oleiphilaceae bacterium
AAAAACCGGCCTGCAATGACTCCGTACACAGAATCGCTGGCACCGGCCACCACGCTGCCGCAAAAAAACAGCGCCAGCCCTATCAAAATCAACGGCTTGCGCCCAAATCTGTCCGACAGCATACCAAAGGGTATTTGCAGAAATGCCTGGCTCAGCCCATAGCTGCCCATGGCCAAACCAATCAATAAAGGTGTCGCTCCTTCAAGATCGGCCCCCAACAACACAAAAACCGGCAGAACCATAAACAAACCCAGCATCCGCATTGCGTACAGCAATGCCAGCGCCGAAACCGAGAGTCGCTCACTTGCGGTCATTGTTCACCCAAACCCTGTCAAAAATCACGAGCGCGGATTGTAGCAGATACACTCTTTCCTTGCCGCCAGCCAAATGCACTTTGAGCCTCATCCCTCAGTACCTCTATAATGAGCGTTTTCCTTTTAGCCAAGGCGATACTCAAACGATATGGACAAAATACTTGTGCGTGGTGCCCGCACCCACAATCTCAAAAATATCGATCTGGAAATACCACGCGACAAACTTATCGTTATCACTGGTTTGTCTGGTTCGGGCAAATCCTCACTGGCATTTGATACCTTATACGCCGAAGGGCAACGCCGTTACGTTGAGTCGCTCTCTACTTACGCGCGCCAGTTTCTTTCAATGATGGAAAAACCAGACGTAGACCACATCGAAGGACTGTCCCCGGCCATTTCCATTGAGCAAAAATCCACCTCGCATAACCCACGCTCTACCGTAGGCACCATCACCGAAATCTATGACTATTTGCGCCTGCTGTTTGCCCGCGCCGGTGACCCACGGTGTCCTGACCACGATGTCCCGCTAAGCGCCCAGACGGTCAGTCAAATGGTGGACCAGATACTGGACTATCCCGAGGGCACAAAATTCATGCTGCTGGCGCCCGTCATCAAAGACAGAAAGGGCGAGCACCTGCATCTGATACAGGAACTCAAGGCACAGGGGTTTGTCAGGGCACGAATCGACGGACTTATTGTCGATCTCGACGATGCGCCCAAGCTCGAAAAAAACCGCAAGCACAGCATTGACGTAGTAGTTGATCGCTTTAAGGTACGGCCTGAACTTGCCCAGCGGTTGGCCGAATCACTCGAAACCTGCATTGGCCTGGCTGAAGGCATCGCCATTCTCAGCCCCATGGATGACTCGGCCGAGACAGCGGCAGAAATTCTTTTTTCTGCCCGTTACGCCTGCCCCCATTGCGGCTACGCCATTAGTGACCTGGAGCCTCGCCAGTTCTCTTTCAATAACCCGGCCGGAGCCTGCCCCACTTGTGACGGATTGGGCGTAAAGCAATTCTTTGATCCTGCCAAACTCATCTATAACAACTCGCTCTCGCTTGCCGAAGGCGCAATCCGCGGCTGGGATCGCAGAACCATCTATTACTTTCAACTCCTTTCGAGTGTCGCGGAACACTATGGCGTCGCGATTGACAAACCCTTTAAGGACCTGCCAGCCACCTTTACGCAAAAGATACTTTTCGGCACAGGGACGGAATCCATCAGCTTCAAGTATGTCAATACACGAGGCGATATTATTCTGCGCAGCCATCCCTTCGAGGGCATCATTCCCAATATCGAACGCAGGTACAAGGAAACTGACTCCCAGACCATGCGTGACGAGCTGGCAAAATACCTGACCAACCAGTCCTGTCCAGACTGCAACGGTTCGCGCCTCACACGCGCCGCACGCCATGTGTATGTTGGCGGCAACACACTTCCCCAACTGACCAAACTGCCTGTTGGAAAAGCGTACGGTTATTTTTCGACCCTGCAGCTAACTGGGGTCAAAGGCGAAATAGCCGAAAAAATCGTCAAGGAAATCCGTCTACGATTGGAGTTCCTGGTCAATGTCGGACTTGAATACCTGACCCTTGACCGCAGTGCGGATACGCTCTCCGGCGGCGAGGCCCAGCGCATTCGCCTCGCCTCCCAAATCGGTGCAGGTCTCGTTGGCGTAATGTATATCCTTGATGAGCCCTCAATCGGCCTTCATCAACGCGATAATGAGCGTTTACTGTCAACCCTCACCCACCTCAGAGACATTGGCAATACCGTGATAGTCGTTGAGCACGACGAGGATGCCATCCGGCTGGCGGATCACGTTATCGACATAGGCCCCGGCGCAGGCGTTCATGGCGGCCAAATCATTGCCCAAGGCACGCCAGCCGACATCATTGCATGCAGGGAGTCCATTACGGGCTGTTACCTGTCCGGTCGTAAAACCATCGCCATCCCCACCAAACGTATAAGCCCTGACCAAGATAAAATGCTCTGCCTCAAAGGGGCAACCGGCAACAACCTTAAGTCCGTCAACCTTGAAATCCCGGTGGGATTGTTCACCTGCATTACCGGTGTATCCGGCTCAGGCAAATCAACCCTTATCAACGCAACCCTTTTTCCCCTTGCCTGTACCAAACTCAACAACGCCACAAGCTACACCGCAGCCCCATACCAGGAAGTAACCGGGCTCGACCATTTCGACAAGGTTATAGATATAGATCAGAGCCCGATAGGTCGAACACCGAGGTCGAACCCGGCCACCTATACCGGCCTATTCACCCCGATCCGCGACCTCTTTGCCGGAACGCAGGAAAGTCGCAGCCGCGGTTATGCTGCGGGGCGGTTCAGCTTTAACGTCAAAGGTGGGAGGTGCGAGGCGTGCCAGGGCGATGGCGTAATCAAAGTCGAGATGCACTTTCTTCCCGATATCTATGTGCCCTGCGATGTCTGTCATGGCAAAAGATACAACCGCGAAACTCTCGATATCAAATACAAAGGCAAGAGTATTCATGACGTTCTCGAAATGACAATCGAAGACGCCAGGGTCTTTTTTGACGCTGTACCCTTCATTGCCAGAAAGCTACAAACATTGATGGACGTTGGCTTAACCTATATTCGACTGGGGCAATCGGCAGTAACACTGTCAGGCGGGGAGGCACAACGCGTCAAACTCGCGAAAGAGCTATCAAAACGTGACACCGGACAAACGCTTTATATATTGGATGAACCGACCACCGGTCTTCACTTCGAAGACATCAACCAACTACTCACCGTGCTCCATCGTCTCCGAGACAAAGGAAACACCGTAGTAGTCATCGAACACAACCTTGACGTCATAAAGACTGCAGACTGGATTATTGATCTCGGCCCCGAAGGTGGCGACAAAGGCGGCGAAATAATTGCGACAGGCACACCGGATCAGGTCGCAAACAACAGGCGCTCATACACCGGCAAGTTTCTTAAAGACATACTCGCGCGGTGATATGTCTTCATAGCATCCCAAAAACAAAACCCCGTTTCCGGGGTTTTGTTTTTTCAAGCACCAAGCAACACAACCTGCGTTTTACTCAGCATCAACCACTTGGGCATCCGCCGGGCGATCCACCAGTTCCACGTACGCCATTGGCGCCATGTCACCCGCTCTGAATCCACACTTCAGTATGCGCAGATAACCCCCAGGACGAGCGTTATAGCGCGGCCCGAGTTCGTTGAATAACTTAGCAACAGCCGCTTTGTTACCAAGGCGAGCAAAGGCCAGTCTCCGATTCGCTACGCTATCCTTTTTTGCCAGCGTAATTAACGGCTCAGCCACACGACGCAGCTCCTTTGCCTTAGGCAGTGTAGTTTTTATTAACTCATGCTCAACCAATGAGGCTGTCATATTGCTGAACATTGCCTTTCTATGAGAACTGGTCCGATTAAATTTACGACCACTTTTACGATGACGCATTGTCTTTATCCTTACCCAATTTAACTACCGAAGACTCTGTCATCACCCCTAAGGCTGGCTGGAGGCCAGTTCTCGAGGCGCATACCCAAAGACAATCCCCGCGATGCAAGAACATCTTTAATTTCAGTAAGCGACTTCTTACCAAGATTAGGCGTTTTTAACAGTTCAACTTCAGTTCGTTGAATCAGATCACCAATGTAGTAAATATTTTCAGCTTTTAAGCAGTTGGCTGACCGCACAGTCAATTCCAGATCATCAACAGGTCTCAGCAGAATTGGATCCACTTCTTCTTCAACTTCAACGTGCTCAGGCTCTTTTTCGTTATCAAAGGCCACAAACACCGCAAGTTGTTGCTGAAGAATCGTTGCTGCACGACGAATCGCATCTTCTGGGTCGATAGTCCCATTCGTTTCCAAATCGATCACTAACTTATCCAGGTTTGTCCGCTGTTCAACACGCGCACTTTCAACTGCATACGAAACACGACATACCGGACTGAAAGAAGCGTCAAGCTGCAACCGACCAATCGATCTCGTTTCGTCGTCAGCGCCATATCGCTGATCGGCTGGTTCATACCCACGTCCACGAGCAATACGCAGCTTCATGTTAATGACACCAGTGCCGCTCAGATGACAAATAACATGATCAGGGTTCATGATTTCGACATCATGATCAAGTTTAATGTCTTTCGCTGTAACGGCTCCTGCGCCTTGTTTGCTCAAGGTAAGAACCGTCTCATCGCGGCTGTGCATCTTTATCGCCAAGCCTTTCAAGTTCAACAAGATTTCAATTACATCTTCCTGAACCCCCTCTATCGCACTATATTCATGCAATACGCCATCTATCTCGACCTCAACGACCGCACAACCAGGCATTGAGGACAAAAGAATCCGACGAAGGGCACTTCCCAAAGTATGACCAAAACCTCTTTCTAACGGCTCCAGTGTAACTTTCGCACGAGTATTTCCGAGCGTTTGAACTTCAATGTTTCGCGGACTAAGAAAATCGCTCACTGAACGCTGCATAATTGCCCCTTTTCGTTAGAGTTTCATTGAGCTTTACTTGGAGTAAAGTTCCACGATAAGGTTTTCGTTGATATCAGACTGTAGATCTGCTCTATCTGGAACCGATCTAAAGGTTCCGGTCATTTTGACTCTATCAACATCAACCCACTCAACTGAGCCCCTATTGGCAGCCAATTCCAGTGATCCTGCAATGCGCAACTGTTTTTTAGACTTTTCGCGAACAGACACGACATCCCCAGGCGACACCTGATACGAAGGAATGTTTACCACTCGATCGTTCACCATGATCGCTTTATGCGAAACCAGTTGTCGCGATTCAGCTCTTGTAGCTCCAAAGCCCATGCGATACACGACGTTATCCAGCCGTTGCTCAAGCAACTGCAGAAGATTTTCGCCCGTGGCACCTTTTCTTCTCGCCGCTTCCTTGTAATAGCTTCTGAATTGCTTTTCAAGAATGCCGTATATGCGTCTTACTTTTTGCTTCTCACGCAACTGAGTGCCATACTCAGACAGACGCCCCCGTCTCGCACCGTGCTGACCAGGCGCAGTTTCAATGTTGCATTTCGATTCGAGCGCTTTTGCACCACTTTTCAAAAACAAATCTGTCCCTTCACGACGAGACAGCTTACACTTTGGTCCAATATATCGAGCCATTTACTGTCTCCTCGTTAAACGCGACGCTTTTTGGGTGGACGACACCCGTTGTGCGGTATAGGGGTAACATCCACGATGTTCGTGATTTTATACCCACAAGCATTCAGCGCTCTGACCGCTGACTCGCGTCCTGGCCCAGGCCCTTTAACCATCACTTCAAGATTTTTCAGGCCGTATTCAGCAGCCGCATTACCGGCTCTTTCAGCTGCTACCTGCGCAGCAAAAGGTGTGCTCTTGCGAGAACCACGAAAACCTGACCCGCCTGAGGTAGCCCAACTAAGTGCATTACCTTGACGATCAGTTATGGTCACGATGGTATTGTTGAAGGATGCGTGAATATGCGCAACTCCATCTACAACCGTCTTTTTCACCTTCTTACGGGTACGTGTACCTGGCTTAGCCATTCCTGTTTCCTATTATTTACGAATTGGTTTGCGTGGACCCTTACGTGTTCTCGCATTGGTTTTAGTGCGCTGTCCCCGCACAGGCAGGCTGTGGCGATGACGCAAACCGCGGAAACATCCAAGATCTTTCAAACGTTTAATACTCATTTGCACTTCACGACGCAGATCACCTTCAACAGTGATCTTACTGATTTCAGTACGCAGGGTATCCAACTGCTCCTCAGAGAGCTCTCTGATTTTTGCAGAAGGATTGACACCGGTTACGTCGCAAAGCTTCTTAGCTGTTGTACGCCCTATACCATAAATGTAGGTTAGGGAAATAACAGCGTGTTTATTGTCGGGTATGTTGACACCGGCTATACGCGCCATTCATTTTACTCCGCTTTTAAAGCTTCGCTTGTGGATATAACATCATAAAAGGCGCAAGATACTACCGCTAGTTCGAGAACTAATCAAGCAGTTTCTTGCGCTTCAGCTCAAGCAATCAACCTTGCCGCTGTTTATGACGCGGTTCAACGCAAATCACTCTAACAGAGCCATTGCGACGAATTATTTTGCAATTTCTGCATACTTTTTTTACCGAAGCACGCACTTTCATAAGCACTCTCCCAATACACTTTAAAACAAAAATTAGCTTGGCCCTAAATTCCGCTTCTGCCGTAATTTTTAAGATTCGACTTCTTCATCAGGGACTCATATTGATGAGACATCAGATGAGCCTGAACTTGCGCCATGAAATCCATCACAACCACAACCACTATCAGAAGCGATGTCCCCCCAAAGTAAAAAGGGACATTCCAGGCAACGACCATGAACTGAGGGAGCAAAGATACCAATGTAATATACAAAGCCCCAAACAACGTAAGTCGCGTCAACACTCCATCAATATACTTCGCTGTGTTATCCCCCGGTCGAATACCAGGGACAAAAGCACCCGACTTCTTGAGGTTATCCGCCACCTCTTTTGGGTTGTACATCAACGCAGTATAAAAAAAGCAAAAGAAAATCACAGAAATCGCAAAAAGCAATATATAGAGTGGCTGACTTGGCGCCAAAGCCTGGGAAATATCCGAAAGCCACTCCATACCCTCACCCTTACCAAACCATTGTCCTAGCGATGCCGGAAACAACAGAATACTTGAGGCGAAAATTGGCGGAATAACTCCCGCCATATTCACTTTCAGCGGCAAATGGCTCGTTTGCTGCGCGTAGACCTTCCTGCCCTGTTGCCTTTTGGCGTAGTTAACGGTAATTCTGCGCTGCCCACGCTCCATAAACACAACAAAGGCGACAATCGCAACTGCAAACACACCAATAAACAGCAAAGCCAAAATATTGAGCTCACCTTGTCTCGCCTGTTCAAAAGACTGTCCAAAGGCACCGGGGAGGCCAGCTACAATACCAGCAAAAATCAGCAAGGATATTCCATTCCCAATGCCACGCTCAGTAATCTGTTCACCCAGCCACATCAGAAAAACCGCACCGCACACGAATGTTGCCACGGCCACAAAGTAAAACCCAAAATCACTAGCAAAGGTTATTCCCTGAGAAGCCAAACCAACCGACATTCCGAGCGCCTGAATAGTCGCCAGAACAACAGTTCCATATCGCGTGTACTGACTTATCTTTCTTCTTCCGGCTTCGCCTTCCTTTTTAAGCTGTTCAAGCTGCGGCATCACCGATGTCAGCAATTGCATGATAATCGACGCAGATATGTACGGCATGATGCCAAGCGCGAAAATACTCATCCGCTCCAGCGCACCACCGGAAAACATGTTGAACAAACTCAGAATCGTACCTTGATTTTGTTCGAAAAGCGCAGCCAACCGATCGGGGTTAATTCCTGGAACAGGAATATGAGCTCCCACCCTATAGATGACTATTGCTATAAACACATACCAAAGTCGAGACTTTAGCTCTGACAGACCTTGTCCAAGGCCCGCAGCAGACGAAGTTGCCTTTGCCATTTAATCCTCTACTTTACCGCCAACCTCGGCGATTGCTTCACGAGCGCCCGCAGAAACGCGCAACCCCTGAACTGTAACAGGCTTAGTGATCTCACCCGATTTGATGATTTTTACAACTTCGATATCTTTGCGAACGATATTCGCGTTCTTAAGCGAAGCCAAATCAACAATATCGCCTTCAACGGAATTAAGCTCGCTCAGTCTCACTTCAGCGGTAATCAAAGACTTACGCGATGTGAAACCAAACTTTGGCAACCTTCTTTGCAACGGCTGTTGCCCACCCTCAAATCCGGCTCTCACTGTACCACCCGAGCGAGCCTTTTGGCCTTTATGTCCCCGGCCACCTGTCTTTCCTAGGCCGCTTCCAATACCTCGTCCGAGACGCTTTTTGGCTGGCTTCGAGCCGGGTGCCGGGCTTAATGTATTCAACTGCATCTTATTCACCCTCAACCCGTACCATGTACTGCACTTTGTTTATCATTCCGCGAACAGAAGGAGAGTCTTCAACCTCAACGGTCTGTCCAATCTTTCGCAATCCTAAACCCGAGACGCAGGCTCTATGCGATGGAAGTCTGCCAATTACACTACGAAACAGAGTGATCTTGACCATCTTTTTCTGAGTCATGATGTTACCCCAAAATTTGTTCAACGGTTTTGCCGCGTTTTGCTGCAATGGCCTCAGGCGACTGCATCATCTTCAATCCGTTTATTGTTGCACGAACAACGTTAACCGGATTGGTCGAGCCGTAGCACTTAGCCAGAACGTTTTGCACACCTGCCACTTCCAGCACCGCACGCATCGCGCCACCCGCGATAATACCTGTACCGTCAGACGCAGGCTGCATGTATACACGCGAGGCACCATGGCGGGCTTCAACAGGATACTGCAGGGTCGATGCGTTCAAGGACACGTTAATCATATTCTTTCTGGCAGCATCCATGGCCTTCTGAATCGCGGCAGGCACCTCTCTTGCCTTGCCCCGACCAAATCCCACACGGCCATTTCCGTCACCGACAACGGTTAGCGCGGTGAAGGCAAATATCCGTCCACCCTTCACAACCTTTGCTACCCTATTGACTTGAACCAGCTTTTCTTGCAAATCAGTTTGCTTTTGTTCGTTAACACTCATGGCTAGACCTCTTAAAATTCCAAACCGCCTTCACGTGCAGCATCAGCAAGGGCCTTTACACGCCCATGATAGCGATAACCTGACCGGTCAAATGCCACTGTGGTAATCCCAGCATCTTTCGCGCGTTGCGCAATTAATTTCCCAATTTTAGTCGCTGCTTCAATATTGCCAGTCGACGCTTCTCTAAAGTCTTTTTCGACCGTAGAAGCGGCCGCGATAACTTTATCACCCGCTGCCGTCACAATCTGGGCATAAATATGTTTTGGGGTACGGTGAACAGAGAGCCTGACGGCCCCCAGCTCACGAATTCTCAGGCGCGTACTACGTGCACGACGCACTCTTGCTTCAACCTTTGCGCTCATAGTCTACACCTTATTTCTTTTTGGCTTCTTTACGTCTTACGACTTCATCAGACAATCGCACGCCTTTCCCTTTATAAGGCTCTGGCGGCCTGAAGGCGCGAATCTCGGCCGCGACCTGTCCAACCAACTGTTTGTCAGCACCTTTTATGAGAATTTCGGTTTGCGTCGGCGTCTCAGCGGTTACACCTGCAGGCAGTGTATAACTAACAGGATGTGAATAGCCGAGGGTAAGATTAACCGTAGATCCCTGGGCTTGTGCGCGATAACCAACACCAACTAGCTGAAGTTTCTTCTGAAAACCGGCGCTCACACCCGCAACCATATTGTTCACAATTGCCCGAGTCGTGCCCGCAAGCGCTCGCGACTGCTTACCACCGTCTCTCGCCGCAAAAATCAGCTCCGAACCGTCCTGTTTAACTTCTACTGCACTATGGATCGAGAACTTCAGGGATCCCTTTCCACCCTTAACTTCGATTTCCTGCCCAAGCAGTTTTACTTCCACACCTGCGGGAATTGCGACAGGATTTTTAGCAACTCTTGACATGCCAATCTCCTAGAATACAGTGCAAATTACTTCGCCGCCGATGCCAGCACTTCTTGCTGCTCGATCAGTCATAACCCCTTGGGAAGTCGATATAATTGAAATACCCAATCCGCCCGAGATTTTTGGCAATCCATCAGCAGAGCGATACTGTCGCAAACCCGACTTGCTAATTCTATCAATACGATTTATTACCGGCTGACCATCAAAATACTTAAGGATGATCTTCAATGCCGGCTTAGCGTCGCCGGAAACACTGTAATCCTCGATGTATCCTTCCGACTTTAATACATCGGCGATCGATCGCTTCATTTTCGAAGACGGCATTTCGACACACTTTTTTTCCGCCATTTGTGCATTACGAATACGTGTAAACATATCCGCAAGCGTATCTTGCATACTCATTGCTATATAACTCCCAAGCGTTTTAGTTGTGCAGCAAGGCCAAACTGAACCTGCTTACCAACAATCATTACCAACTTGCCTTTGTGAGACCGGGTACATCACCCGCCATGCCATATTCCCGCAGTTTTATGCGTGACAGCTTGAACTTACGATAAACACCATGTGGACGGCCGGTAACCTGACAACGCCGTCTCAGACGTATCGGACTTGCATCACGTGGAAGCTGCTGCAGCTTCATCTGTGCGTCCCAACGCTGCTCATCTGTTGATGCGGGGCTCTTTAT
This sequence comes from Oleiphilaceae bacterium, assembly GCA_041591635.1. GTDB lineage: Bacteria > Pseudomonadota > Gammaproteobacteria > Pseudomonadales > Oleiphilaceae > JACKOD01. The sequence continues at coordinate 10,537 of JBFHRO010000102.1, forward strand.
AACAGATTTAAGTGCTGCTCTTTTTTCGGCGAATTTGGCGACTGTCTGCTCACGCTTCAGCTCGCGTTCCTTCATGCTAACTTTTGCCATTTACCAATACCTTTATTTCTTAAAGGGGAAATTGAAAGCCCGCAACAATGCTCTGCCTTCGTCATCAGACTTTGCAGTCGTAGTGATCGTAATATCAAGCCCGCGAATCTTGTCGACCTTATCGTATTCGATTTCAGGGAATATGATTTGCTCCCTTACACCCATACTATAATTTCCACGACCATCAAACGACTTAGGATTCAAACCGCGAAAATCTCGAACACGGGGGATTGCTATATCAACCAAACGCTCCAGAAACTCCCACATGCGATCACCCCTAAGCGTGACCTTGCAACCAATCGGATAACCCTCCCGCACTTTGAATCCTGCTACCGACTTCTTGGCCTTGGTCGTTACAGACTTTTGTCCCGAGAGCTTTTCGAGATCCGCCTGAGCAAACTCGAGCTGCTTTTTGTCACCAATCGCTTCTCCCACTCCCATATTCAGAGTGATTTTCTCGATTCTCGGTACCTGCATAACACTGGTATACCCGAATTCTTTCTGCAAGGCAGAAACAACCTCTTTTTGATACACTTCTTTCATTCTCGGCATAATAGTCACCTGTTCGCCTTAACTTCCAATTACTTCGTTATTGGACTTGTAAATACGAACCTTGGAACCATCTTCCAAGACCTTGAAGCCAACACGATCCGCCTTTCCTGATACTGAGTTGAACACCGCAACATTTGATGCGTGAATAGGTGCTTCTTTTTCAACAATACCACCAGGGGTGCCAAGCATAGGATTCGGCTTCGTGTGCTTCTTTATCATATTAATACCAGAAACGAGCACGCGACCATCGGACAATACGCGGGAAACTTTACCG
>JBFHRO010000103.1:0-11389 GCA_041591635.1 Oleiphilaceae bacterium
CCAGATTCAGGCCTGCAACGAGCCACCTGATTTCAGCCTGCCGCCTTACGATGAAGCCATGCTGTGGCGCGAGATGGAGCTGTTTCGCCACTGGTTAACGGCGCAGTCACTGGGCCTGTCACTCTCGGATGCCGAAGGGCAGTTGCTTGATGCCACCTGGCGCCTGCTGGTCGAAAACGCACTGGCCCAGCCACGGGTCACAGTGCACCGGGATTATCACTCACGCAATCTCATGATGCTTCCCGACAAGCCGCCAGGCATTCTGGATTTTCAGGACGCCGTCACCGGCCCGATAACCTACGATCTGGTCTCCTTGCTGCGGGACTGCTATATCGTACTTCCCGAAGCGATGGTCGAGGCTCTGGTAGCAGACTTCTGGCGCCAAACACGGGACGATGGCCGACACCAGGCTGATCTGGCGCAATTTACCCGCTGGTTTGACCTCATGGGCATTCAGCGCCATCTCAAGGCTGCCGGGATTTTTTCCCGTCTGTCGATTCGCGACGGCAAGCACGGGTATCTGGCCGACATTCCCCGCACCGTCGGCTACATCCGCAAAGTCAGCGCCCGCTACCCGGAGCTGGATACCTTTTCCAGTTGGCTCGATACCCGATTTCTGCCGCTGCTGCCAGCACTCCAAAGCGCAGCGCACCGGGTGCCCGGATAACCCGGCCAGCGTCACCTCCCCTGTGTCTGCCATGCTTCCAGGATCGCCTCATGCCTCATCAACCGCCTCTTAAAGCCATGATCCTGGCAGCGGGTCTAGGTACCCGCATGCGTCCCTTGACCGACCACACCCCCAAGCCCTTGCTCAAGGCCGGCGGCAAGCCCCTGTTGCAGTACCCCATCGAGAACCTGCGTGACGCCGGCATCACCGATATTGTCATCAACACCGCCTGGCTGGGCGAACAAATCGAAGCCTGGGGGGGCGATGGCCAGCGCTTTGGTGTGCGGATTCACTATTCCCATGAAGGCACGCCGCTGGAAACGGCCGGTGGCATTGTGCAAGCCCGACCACTGCTGGGAGAGGGGCCCTTCATTCTGATCAACGGCGATGTCTGGAGCGATTACCCGCTCGCGCAGCTGGTCGAAAAAGCAAGATCCTGGGCGAGCCTGGCCACCCCGCCACTGGCGCATCTGGTGCTGGTCGACAATCCGCAACAGCACCCCCTGGGCGACTTCCATCTGCATACCGAGCGGGCCGGCGCTAACGCCGCTACCCACCTGCTGGGCAGCCCCGACGCCTCGCTTGACCCGGACGCACGCCCCGCCTGCCTGACCTTTAGCGGCATCAGCCTGCTCGATCCGGCACTGTTTGCGAATCTGCCGCCCGGGCCGCGCAAACTTGCCCCCCTGTTGCGTCAAGCCATGGCGATCCACAAGGTCACGGGAGAGCACTGGCGCGGCCACTGGCACGATATCGGCACCCCCGAGCGCCTGGCAACGCTGGATCAGTGGTTGCGTACCGGGCAAAACACCCCCTGAATCTGTCCGGCCAGCAAGCCGGTTATTTGCCGGTACGTTCAAATCCCGGCGCCTGCGCCTTTAACCAGCCCCGAATGCGCTGCGTCAGCAAGGAGGCCTCTCCCGGCAAACCCTCATCAAGGGGCAGGCGCGCCTGCTGGTAGGCCGGCATCCGTGCCCGGCGTGCCGCCCCCAGCCGCTCTTTGGCTTGTGCCAGTTTGAGCGCATCGCGACTGTCGATCACCTCCAGCACCGGAAACCGGAAGCTTTTGCCCAACGCGGATTGCAGATCGTAGCGATACTGATCACTAAAGACCGGATCAATGAAAACAATCGCACCCCCTTCCACGGGAAACTGCCCGCCCGTAGTGGCAAAGTAGTCAATCACCGCTTCGGCACTGTGTCCGAGCGCCAAAAACACAATGTTCTCCTGCCCCTTGCCCTTGAGATAGTTCATCGCCGCCTCCAGCCGCTGGCGTGCCTGCTCGGCCACCGGCACCTCAGGCACCGGCGGAGCAGCTGCAGGCTCCTGGGCGGCCTTGTCAGAAACATCGATAGCGGCCGGGGCAGTCGGCCCCTTGGCGGCCTCTTGCAAGGATTTCTCCATCGCATCGGCACCCGATGGCGGCGTATCGGCGGCGACCGGATCGCTGGCGCCAGCATCTTTGCCCTTCTCACCCGAAGCCGGGTCTGTCGCCTCCGCTGCAGCCCCTTCTGTCGCCCCTTCTGTTGCCCCTTCCTCCGCTGGGGCCTCAGCCTCGGCCGCCAGTCGCTGTGCCAGCTCGGCCGCCGAACGTGGCGCGTCACCGGCAATCAGGTCAGCGCTTTTGGCAGGCAATTCCCGTTTAGGCAGTTCATTGAGGGTGGCATACGGCAGACTCATACCCAACGTCAGCCAGCCATCATCCGGCAACAGCTGCCGCAAGGGGGAGAGGATGGCCGGCCAGTCGGCATGGGCATCTTTTCCGTGCAGCAGCACCACCGCCCCCATGGGCTCGGATTTGCGGTGCGCCAGCTCCAGTACCAGAAACTTTTGCCCGCCCGCAGTATCGAGCCAGCGTGCCTGACGGTTGCCCAGTTCCGCTTCCAGACCGCGCCGGTCAAGCGGTTCGAGCCGGGTGGGCGGGCTCGGATCGCGCGCCGGCCGAACATCAACGCCCGCGCCCGCATCCGCTGCCTCCCCTTCGGCCTCGCCGCCAGCCGCGTCTTTGCCTTCGTCAGCGGCTGTGGGTGCCGCTGTGTCGGTGCTCGCCGGGGCGTCCGCGCCCGCACCCGACTCCTGCGCCAGCGCCCCGGCAGCGGCGAACCCCAGCAGCAGCACCAGCAGCATGAGCCGCCACCCCCGGCCCGCGCGCCGGCGGCAAGCGCCAACCCTCGATACATCGACTTGATTCAAGCTGTAGATACCCCGTTACCTGAAAGACCTGTTGGGATAGAATAGCGCACTCCATTCTTACGCGCGGAACAATCCCCCCATGCAAGATTTCCTGATTGCCCCCTCGATCCTGTCTGCCGACTTCGCCCGCCTGGGTGAAGAGGTCGACCGGGTGCTCGCCGCCGGTGCCGATATCGTGCACTTTGATGTCATGGACAATCACTACGTCCCCAATCTCACTATCGGCCCCATGGTCTGCACGGCGCTGCGCAAATACGGCATCGCCGCCCCCATTGACGTACACCTCATGGTCAAGCCGGTCGACGACATGATTCGCATGTTCATTGATGCCGGCGCCAGCTACATCACCTTTCATCCCGAGGCGAGCGAACACATCGACCGCTCATTGCAACTGATCCGCGACGGTGGCTGCAAGGCCGGCCTGGTGCTCAACCCCGCCACCCCGCTGCATTACCTCGACCATGTAATGGACAAGCTCGACATGGTACTGCTGATGTCGGTGAACCCCGGCTTTGGTGGCCAGAAATTCATTCCCGGCACGCTCAACAAACTGCAGCAGGCGCGCGCCAAAATCGCCGCCAGCGGCTACCCGATCCGGCTTGAAATCGACGGCGGGGTAACGGTGCAAAACATCCAGGCCATTGCCCGCGCCGGTGCCGACACTTTCGTGGCCGGCTCGGCCATTTTCAATACGCCCGACTACCAGGCTACCATCGCCGCCATGCGCGCCGAACTCGTGCTGGCCCAAAGCATTTAAGCCGTTACGACCAAGGAGCCTTCGTGGGCTGGATCGACAAACTGCTCCCCCCGGGAGCCTCCCGACTCATCATGTTTGATCTCGACGGCACCCTGGTCAACAGCGTGCCCGATCTGGCCGCAGCCATCGACCTGATGCTGCAGGATCTGGGCTTTGCCGCCGCAGGCGAAGCCCGGGTACGCCACTGGGTCGGGCAAGGGGCCACGCTGCTGGTGCGGCAGGCCCTGGCCCATGCGCTGAACCACAACGATCCCAAGAAACTGGAGGAAGACCAGACACAGACCGCGCAGGCACGCTTTTTTCTGCACTACGAGCAACATAACGGCCGCCACGCCCGGCTCTATCCGGATGTTGCCAGCACCCTTGCCCGACTGCGTCAGGCCGGTCACCCCCTGGCCCTGATCACCAACAAACCCTTGCAGTTCACCACTGTATTGTTGCGGCATCTGGCACTGGAATTTGATCTGGTGCTGGGCGGCGACAGCCTGGCACAGCGCAAGCCTCACCCCGCACCGCTGCAACATTGCCTGCGTCACTTTGGCCACAGTGCCCGGCACGCCCTCATGGTGGGCGATTCGATTCACGACATTCAGGCCGCACGGGCCGCCGGCGTGCCTGTTGCCTGCGTCAGCTATGGCTATAATCATGGCCAGGACATCCGCGAAGGCGGTGCCGACGCTGTTATTGATTCGTTATCCGAGCTCTTGTAACCTTTATCGACCTTTTTTGGAGATATTCATGTTGAATACCGAGTCTGCCCACGTCAGGACGGATGCGTTACCGGTGTTACCACGATGGCGTGGGTAACAGCTTGCGTGTCGCACGCATGACGGATTAACCGCACAGATCACCGGCAACCGGTGAACACGCCTAACGCATTGGCATCATCAGGATTTTCAGCATGACCCCAGAACAGTTCCACGCGCTTGCCGAAGCCGGCTATAACCGCATTCCTGTCACACGCGAAGTACTGGCCGACCTCGACACCCCTCTGAGCACCTATCTCAAACTCGCACACGAGCCCTATTCCTACCTGCTCGAATCCGTACAGGGCGGTGAAAAATGGGGCCGTTATTCGATTATCGGCTTGCCCTGCCGGCAGATTCTCAAGGTGTTCGGCCACCGGGTCGAACACTATCAGGACGGCGTACTGACCGATCAGCAGCAAGTATCCGACCCGCTCGCCCATGTGCAGGCCTTCCAGCAGCGCTACCGGGTGCCTGACCTGCCCGAGTTGCCGCGATTCAACGGCGGCCTGGTGGGCTATTTTGGCTATGACACGGTACGCTACATTGAACCGCGCCTGCACAAGGCGCTGCCCGATCCGATCGGCACGCCCGACATTCTGCTGATGGTGTCCGAACAACTGGTGGTGTTCGATAATCTCAGCGGCAAACTCATGCTGATTTACCACGCCGATCCGGCCCAGCCAGAGGCCCTGAAACTGGCCCGGATTGCGCTTGATCTGCTGGTGCAAAAGCTGCGCACCAGCACGGCGGCCACGCAGCAGGAAAAGGCCCTGCGGGCGCAGGAAACCCGCGGTGAAATCGCCGAAACCGACTTTATCTCGGGGTTTGCACAACAGCCCTTTGAAGCGGCAGTCGAACGTATCAAAGACTACATTCTGGCCGGCGACATCATGCAAACCGTGATTTCCCAGCGCATGTCGATCCCCTACCAGGCGCCGCCTTTGGATCTGTACCGCGCCCTGCGCTGCCTCAACCCCTCGCCGTACATGTATTTTTTCAACCTCGAGGATTTTCACATTGTGGGCTCATCACCTGAAATCCTCGCCCGCGTGGAAGACGGCGAGGTGACGGTGCGACCGATCGCAGGCACCCGGCGCCGCGGCTTTACCGAGGAGGAAGATCAGGCGCTGGAGCAGGAGCTGCTGGCCGACCCCAAGGAAATCGCCGAACACCTGATGCTGATCGATCTGGGCCGCAACGATGCCGGCCGCGTCTGCCAAACGGGTAGCGTGCGGGTCACCGACCAGATGGTGGTCGAGCGTTATTCCCACGTCATGCACATCGTCTCCAACGTCAAGGGCCGGCTCAAGGAAGGCATGACGGCCATGGATGTGCTCAAGGCGACCCTGCCCGCCGGCACGCTCAGCGGTGCTCCCAAAATCCGCGCCATGGAAATCATCGATGAACTCGAACCGGTGAAACGGGGCGTATACGGCGGCGCGGTAGGCTACCTGTCATGGAACGGCAACATGGATACCGCCATTGCCATTCGCACCTCGGTGATCAAGGATCAGGTGCTTTATATTCAGGCGGGCGCCGGCGTGGTGGCCGACTCGGTGCCGCGACTGGAATGGAAGGAAACCCTCAACAAGGGTCGCGCGACCTTTCGTGCGGTCGCCATGGCGACCCAGGGTCTGGACGGTTAAGGGAGGGTTTACAGATGATATTGATGATCGACAACTACGACAGCTTTACCTACAACGTGGTGCAGTACCTGGGCGAACTGGGTGCCGACGTGCAGGTCTACCGGAACGACGAAATCACCACCGCCGACATTGCCCGCCTCAAGCCGGCCAAAATTGTCGTGTCTCCCGGGCCCTGTACACCCAACGAGGCCGGCGTTTCCATGGAGGCCATTCGCACCTTTGCCGGCAAGATCCCGATTCTGGGCATCTGCCTGGGTCACCAGAGCATAGGTCAGGTGTTTGGCGGCACGATAGTGCGTGCCGGTCAGGTAATGCACGGCAAGACCTCGCTCATTCACCACAATCAGGGCGGCGTCTTCGCGGGTCTGCCTTCGCCCTTTACCGCTACCCGTTACCATTCCCTGGTGATTTGCAAGCAACACCTGCCCGAGTGTCTCGAAGTCACCGCCTGGACCGAAAACCAGGACGGCAGCATGGAAGAAATCATGGGCGTAAGACACAAAACCCTGGATGTTGAAGGCGTGCAGTTTCACCCGGAATCCATTTTGACCGAGCATGGCCATGACTTGCTGCGCAACTTTCTTCAAGGTTAGCGGCACCACCCACCCTTACGATCGAGAGCACCCTCATGGATATCAAAACCGCCCTTGCGGCCCTTGTTGAGCGCAAGGATCTCAGTACCGATGAAATGAAAGCCGTCATGCACCTCATCATGACCGGTCAGGCCACGGATGCCCAGATTGGCGCCATTCTGGTCGCGTTGCGGATGAAGGGCGAGAGCGTTGACGAAATCACCGGCGCCGCCGAAGTCATGCGGGAACTCGCCAGCAAGGTCAGCCTCGATGATCCGCATCTGGTCGACACCTGCGGTACGGGCGGTGATGGTGCCAACCTGTTCAATGTCTCCACCGCCGCCGCCTTTGTGGTGGCCGCGGCCGGCGGCAAGGTGGCCAAGCACGGCAACCGCAGCGTGTCCAGCAGCACCGGCAGTGCCGACCTGCTTGAAGCCGCAGGCGTCAACCTGAACCTTAACACGGCACAAGTCGCCCAGTGCATTCGGGAAATTGGCGTCGGCTTCATGTTTGCTCCGGCCCATCACGGCGCCATGAAGCATGCCATCGGCCCGCGGCGGGAAATGGGCTTGCGCACCCTGTTCAACATGCTCGGCCCCATGACCAACCCCGCCGGCGTCAAAAAGCAGGTGATTGGCGTTTTCAATGGCGCCCTCTGTCGCCCTATGGCCGAAGTCCTCAGTCGCCTGGGCAGCCAGCATGTGCTGGTGGTGCACGCCCGCGACGGACTGGATGAAATCAGCATCGCTGACGTGACCCAGGTGGCGGAATTACACCAGGGCAAGATCAGCGAGTACGAAATCGCTCCCGAAGACTTTGGCCTGACCCGTGCCAGCCTGATTGGCCTGAGTGTCAGAAGCGCGCAGGAAAGCCTCGACCTGATCCGCGATGCGCTCGGCAAATCCAGCCGCGAAACCGCCTGCAAGGCGCGGGAGCTGATTGCACTCAACGCCGGCGCCGCCCTGTATGCCGCCGACGTGGCAGCCTCGCTCAACGAAGGCGTGGCACTGGCACTCGATGCCATCGGCAGCGGCATGGCACTGGCAAAACTCGACGAACTCGTCAGCTTTACCCAGGTCTTTGCGCAGGAAAGCGCCTGATGACCCACGACCCGCAACCGAGGAACTTATGAGCACCCTGGATTCCACGCCCACCATTTTGCGCAACATCGTCGCCCGCAAGCACCAGGAGGTCGCCGAACGTTCACGCCAGCTGCCGTTGGCCGAGTGCCGGGCCAGAGCCAAAGACCAGCCGCCCGCACGGGGATTTGTGCAGGCGGTTGAAAGCCGGGTGACCGCAGGCACCCCGGCGGTCATCGCCGAAATCAAGAAAGCCTCACCCAGCAAGGGGGTGATTCGCGAACACTTTGTACCCGCGGCCATTGCGCAAAGTTACGAGGAAGCCGGCGCCGCCTGCCTGTCGGTACTGACGGACCAGGATTTTTTCCTGGGCCACGAAAGCTATCTGCAGCAGGCCCGCAACGCTGTGGCCCTGCCGGTGCTGCGCAAGGATTTCATGGTCGACAGCTACCAGATCTACGAAAGCAAGCTCATTGGCGCTGACGCCGTTTTGCTGATCGCCGCCTGCCTGAGTACCCAGCACATGCAGGATTTGTGCGGTCTGGCCCAGGAACAAGGCATGGACGTACTGGTAGAAGTGCACAACGAAACCGAGCTGCATGCCGCCCTGACGCTGCCCACCCGCCTGGTGGGCATCAACAACCGTGACCTGCACTCGTTCGCCGTGAGTCTGCAAACCACCTTCGATCTGCTGCACCACATCCCTGATAACCGCCTGGTGGTGACCGAAAGCGGCATCATGACCCGCGAGGATGTGGCCAACATGCGCTCGCATCAGGTACATGCGTTTTTGGTGGGAGAATCCTTTATGCGGGCCGACCGCCCCGGGGATAAACTGGCCGAGCTGTTTTTTTGAGGCGGGGCCATTTTTGAAGCCGGGGCACCCAACGCAATTCAGGTAATAATCATTTTGCGCCCGCCTTCGACCAGACTGTCTGCCGAGGGCCGCACCGGCACCAACACACCCCGCTGCACGGCAGGGCGAGCACCAATCTCTTCGAGCCAACCGCGCAGCCACTCGTATTCCTCGATCGAAACCCCCGACCAGGCGTAGGTACGCACCCAGGCCCAGGTTGCCATGTCGGCAATGCTGTAGTCTTCGCCCGCCAGAAAGGCATGGGATTTGAGATGGGTATCCAGCACCTGAAACAGACGGGCGACTTCATGCTGGTAACGATCAATCACCGCGGGAATTTTCTCGGGAAAATAGCGAAAAAACACATTGGCCTGGCCCATCATGGGGCCGATGGCGCTCATCTGAAACATCAGCCACTGCAACACCCGGGAGCGGATCTTGGGGTCTTCGGGGTAGAACTTGCCCGACTTTTCAGCCAGATAAATCAAAATGGCACCCGACTCGAACACCACAAAATCATCATTGTCACGATCCACGATCACGGGTATCCGGCCGTTGGGATTGCGCGCCAGAAACTCGGGGGTTTTCTGCTCGCCCGCCCCCAGATCCACCAGAATCGGGTGATAGTCCAGTGCCATTTCTTCTAACGCAATGCTGATTTTGTGCCCGTTGGGGGTGGGCGCCGTGTACAGGTCAATCATGGGAGTCCTCAGGCTTTGGCAGAAGGGCGGCTGGAGACTTCATCGTACCAGCGCCACAGGTGGGTTTGCTCGGGCAGGATACCCAGCTGGTTGACCTTGTTAAAGTCGATGGTGCACAAGGCGGTGATATCGGCGATGCTGAAACGTTCACCGGCAATGAAATGATGGTGCTCCAGATGCCGGTTCAGGCGCTCAAAGAACTTCACCGCATTTTTGCGACACTCCTCGCCCCACTGGGGTATCGGTGTCATGCGATCCTTGAAATAGCCGCTGCTGTGCTGAAAACACATACCGGTTGGCATGAGAAAATAGAACTCGATCCAGCGCTGCCACATTTCAATGTGTGCTTTTTCCAGCGGGGTTTGCCCCATCAGCGACGGCATCGGCTGCAGCTCTTCAAAATAGCGGCATATCGCCACCGATTCGGCAATGCAGGTGCCATCATCAAGCTCCAGCACCGGCACCTTGCCCATCGGGTTTTTTTGACGAAAGTCGGCCGTGAGATTCTCGCCTTTTTGCAGGTCAACCTGTTCGTAGGTCATCCCGATGCCTTTTTCGGCCAAAAAAATCCTTACCCGGCGGGGGTTGGGGGCCACTTTCATTTCGTAGATTTTCATCAGTTCTCCTTGCATTACATGCTCAAAAAACGCCTTCCACGCGGATCTGATCCTGCAACAGGGTAGCGCATTGTGAACTGCGACACACCACCCCTATGCAAGAAATCAGGTACTCAGTCGTCGCTATCCTGGTGATCATGCTCCGAAGCGCGTTTTTTCGCCTTTCCGGCCTTTTCTTCCATCTGCTGTTGCATTTTGGTCCGCTGCTCTGGTGTCAATACCGCATGAACCTCCTTACGCAACATGGCCATGCGTACCATCTTCTCGGCCATTGCTGCCGCCATCTTGTCGGCCTGAGCCTTTACCTTTTGCTCATATTGGGGGTCATCGGGGCTGATGGCGTGCATTTCTTTCATGGCCTCACGGCGCTGCGCCTTGCGTTCTTTGCTGCTGCTCTTTTCGGCCCGCTTGCGATCCATGATGGCTTCGATTTTCTGCTCCTGCTCTTTGGTCAAATCGAGCCGCTCAAACATTTGCTCCATGCGCCCGTTGCCCGCGGCGCCCATGTCCGCATCGCGGGACTTGCCGCAGTCGCGCCCGCTGGCGTACGCCAGACTGGTGGTCATCAAACCGACCAGCAGCCAGGCGCCGAGATGCGCCGAGATGCGTTGTGTAGCGGGCGCGGGGATAATGGGGGTATTTTTCATGGTCTGATACTCCTGTGCATTTCAGTAGGCTGGTGGCCCGGAAAGGCCCTGCCACCAGATTCAGGCTCAGTATATAAAGCCGCCCGGTAAAGGTGGGTCGCCCCCGTGTAAAGGTCGTGTAAAGACCGGGTAAAAACGCTCAACCCCCAAACACGCCTGTGCTAAGGTTTGAGCACGCTTGTTTCGCCGGGTGCGCCATGACCAAACCGCTGCTGTTGATAGAAGATGATCAGGATATACGCGACATGCTCAGCCTGCTGCTGACCCAGAACGGCTACCAGGTGAGCACAGCAGCCGAGGGTGAAACCGGCCTGAGCATGGCAATCCAGGGCCAGTACGATCTGGTGATTCTGGACATCATGCTGCCGGGGCTCGATGGCCTGAGCCTGCTGCAAAGCCTGCGCCAGACCTCGCGTGTGCCGGTGCTGATGCTGACCGCCCGCGGCGATGACATTGACCGCATTCTCGGGTTTGAACTCGGTGCCGATGATTACCTCCCCAAGCCCTTCAACCCGCGCGAACTGCTGGCCCGCATCAAAGCCATTTTACGTCGGGTAGCGCTGGATCAGGCACCGCCAGCCGGACCTGCCCTTGCTCCCTTGCGCCTTGGCCCGCTGGAGCTGGTACCGGAACGCCGCCAGGCCTGGCTTGCCGATACCACGGGCACCCTGCACGAGCTGGTGATTACCGGCACCGAATACAACATTCTGCAAGCACTGCTGCACCAGGCCGGGCGACTGATCAGCAAGGCCGAACTCACCCAAAGTGCCCTGGGGCGGCCACTGAGCCGTTACGACCGGGCACTGGACATGCACATCAGCAACCTGCGCAAAAAGCTCGGAGCCCAGGTGGAGCTTAAAACCGTGCGCGGCATGGGCTACCTGTTGCAGGCCATCGACCCATGA
>JBFHRO010000104.1:0-11360 GCA_041591635.1 Oleiphilaceae bacterium
CTGCCTCCCAACAAGTCCGCAACGGTCGGCGATGATCCCTTTGTTTTGGCGGGATCAAGGCTGCTCAATCGGGCAGAGGATGTGTCCCAGTATTTCGACCGGGACACACTGCCGGCGTTTGAGAAACTCGCGGTACCTGTACTGGCGCGGTTTGTGGCCTCCGGTGACATCAAGGCAACGCTCGATGCGCTGGAAGCAGCGCGGCTGGAAGTCTTTTGGCAAGACACCCAAGGGGTTCAGTAATCCCCGGCGTTCTGCTCTTCCTGGGGTTCCTCTGAATAGGCGTCGCCTCCGTAGCCAGGGCCTGGTTCTTCCCGCGATTCGTACCCCCCGCCGTGCCCGTGCCCGTGAGGGTCGTCGTTGCTACTGGAGTTATCTGCATCGTAGTTATCCTGATAGCGCTCGGTTGTCTCGTCCGGAAACTGGTTGCCAGAATCGTCACCGGAATCGCTCTGGAACGCTTCCGTCTGCTGGGGGGCATAACTCTCGACGCACAAGGCCAGGTGTGCTTCGAGTTCCTGATCTTGCAATTGTGCGGCCTGGGCTTCGGCATAGCACAACTCCAGTGGGTCGGTGCCCGGATTTGCCTGAACGGTACCTGCACATGCCAGCATTGCTAACACTAATGTCACTCTCATAGTTTTCCTCTTGGTGCCTTGCGGGGGGTAATAGTGGCGACTAAGAACACGGCTCCAACTCTGAAGCGGTTTGGGCAGAAGTTGCAATAGGTGCCAGCGTGTTTTTCACAAGAGAAGCGAGAGTGTCACAAAATTAACCGGTGGCCACCTGGGCATGACCGGGCTGGTTAACAGTCGTGTTTGCAAGGGCTTGTCGCCAGCGCAGATCGTTGCGATAAGTGTGGGCTGCTCAGCAGCACACCTAGGTTTGATTGTCTTGTTAGGATTGCTCGACTAGAATGTACGGAAGTACCGTACGTCTCTGGAGGGCCCCATGGACACTGTCAGCGTAAACAAATTTAGAGATAACCTGAAGGACTTTGTTGAGGGTGTCGTGAACAATCACGTTCCGCTAAAGGTGACCAGGCGTAGCGGCGATGATTTTGTGGTGATAAGCGCTGAAGACTGGGAGCGTGAGCAAGAAACGCTTTATGTTCTGCAAAACAACAGCTTGATGACGCAGATCGCCGGGTCTTTAAGCACGCATAACCCAAAAACCGGTTATACACCTACAAGTGAGGAAATGGATGAGATCACTGGTGTTTGAGGGCAATACGTGGGCTGTATATGAAGAACTAAGAGAAAAAGATAAAAACTTGCACAAAGTGCTGTGCCGTTTGCTGAAGGAAATGCTGCGAGGCGATCCGGCAACCGGCACCGGAAAACCTGAACCGTTGAAGCACAACCTCGCCGGACTTTGGTCGCGCCGCCTGAGTCAGAAAGATCGCCTGGTCTATAAGTTTGACGACAACGCTATTTATGTCTTCGCTATCGGCGGACACTACGACCAGTTCAAATAGAGCCCTAACGCATGGCTCACCCCTTATCTGTGTATACGCTCCGGTTCACGCGGCTGCGGTTACGAAACACGGACTTCTGTTTCCAAATCGGTTTGCAGCGTGCGCATCAGGTGCGACTCCAGGTCTTCCAGACTGAGAACCGTCATGCCAAACAAGGCCGAGAGACTGTCGCAGCTTTCTCTGGGAAGGTCGGTCAGCACCATGATGGCATGGTCGTAATTCAGCCCCATCAGACGCGATACCTTTGAATATTTGCTGATATGTTGTTGATAGTCGCCGCTTTTTGCCTCAATCCATAGCGTATGTTGATTCACCTGAAAAATCAGGTCCAACTCAAAGTCGCTGCCATTGGGCAGGATGACCTGGGGATTAAGCAGGTAATCGAAGGCCACCGCTTCGCCGCGAACCGCGGGCAACCGTGCCACCAGGGCTTTAACCTTGAGCAGAATGTACTGCTCCAGCCACTTGCCCGAAAAGAAATTCTGTGCCTTTGGCAGTGTGGTGGGTTTGGCCGTAAGCAGGTAGCGGGGTGATTTTTGATAATTGTAGGCTTCCAGAAAGGCTATCTCGTGCAGTTTGGTACAGAGCTGGCACACATTGGAAACCAGGTCCTGGGGTTCGCCCTTGAGATTGAGTGTGAAGCTGCGGCCCAGTTGCATGTTGCTTTTGATTTTTCCCAACAGCGTTCGAAGACTTGTATAACGATCCCCCAGAAATTCGGCTACCGGAATCAACACCCGATCCGATTCGTCTTCAACCGGCAGGGTTTTTACCTTGATCTGGCGGCGATTGAGATACTCCTGCGGGCCGCTGACTTCGTGCACCTGCGGCTCGGGCGCTGCCGGTGCATCTGCCGTTTGGTCGGGGAGTTCGGCAAGCCGGGTGTCGGATGGGCCATGGCCTGCATTTGTTGCCTGTGGATCTGGCACTGGATCGAGCAACGCAACCGGCGACGCGGCCTGCACCGGGTCGCTCTGGGGCTGTTCAAGCGCCGTGGCAATGCGCTCGAGTTGCAGGCCCACCTGTGCCAGTTGCTGCTCTACGCCAGTCAGTGCCTGTGTGTTGCGCCGGATTTGCTCGCAACAGGCATCAAGATGGATCTCGGTACTTGCCGCGATTTGAACGACCTTGCTCAATTCAGGCGCTACCAGTTGCCGGCGCAGCGTATCAAGCCAGCCGCTTAATTCATTCAAGGTGGTGATTAGCTTCATGGGAATCCTTCTCCTGTGGGTTGGTCGCTATTCTTACCCGTTAGTTCATCAAGTGCCAGTGGCTATTGAGTTTTAGCCGCCACCCTTTTTCCAATCGTCGCACCGCGGTTTACGTGCGCAAGCAAGTCAATTCTGACCGAAACAGCCCCGGATCCATCCTCCCTGTGCTAAACCTATAACAAGCCTTCCTTAACAGCAGGCGGCATTCATCCATCAGGGGCTGGGCGACATGGGTGTACATAGCAAGTCCTTGCGAAGCCGGTGGCCCATGTCGGGTAGTGGCTCGGGTTTTCCCGTTTGGGCATTTTTGCTTGGCCTGTGGCTCTCGCCCCCGTCACTCGCCGAAACGGTACGTGTTGGCCTGTATGAAAACACGCCCAAGATCGGGATCGATGCCGCAGGGCAGCCGCAGGGAATTTTTGTTGACCTCCTTAATGTGATTGCAGCCAGAGAAGGCTGGACGCTGGAGTACGTGCCCGGCACCTGGAGCGAGGGGCTTGAGCGTCTTGATCGCGGAGTGATAGATATCATGCCGGATGTCGCCTATACCAGTGCCCGCGATGCAATCTACGATTTTCATCAGGAAGAGGTCTTGTCATCCTGGTTTCAGGTGTATGCGCGTAAAGGCAGTGGCATCAGAAGCTTGCTGGATCTGGCCGATAAACGGGTGATGGTGCTCGAAAAGTCGGTGCAGCTGAGCGCCTTTGAACAACTGATTGATGGCTTTGGCTTTAATGTCACTCTGATGGAGGGCCGGGACTTCAAAAGCCTGTTTGAACGGGTCGCGGCGGGTGAAGCCGATGCGGCGGTGACCAACCGCTACTTTGGGTTCATGCACGCGCGTGCTTTTGGACTTGAAGATACGGCGGTTATTTTTTATCCGACCAATTTGTTTTTCGCCACTCGCGAGGGGCAGGGCAGCGAACTGTTGGCTGCTATCGACCGGCACCTCAAAACGATGAAATCGCAGCCTGATTCTGAGTACTTTCGATCGATTGAACGCTGGTTGTCCAAAGAAGTGAAGGTGGGCTGGCCCGATTGGCTGAAGTTTGTTGCCTTTGGGGTTTTGCTGGCGCTTTTGGCCAGTGTTGTCACCAGTTTTTGGCTTAAAGCCAGGGTCAATCGACATACCGCCCAGTTGCGTCAGCGTAATGAAGAAATGGCCGTTCTGATTCGTATGCTGCGTGCTACCGGTACCAGCCTGCAGCTTTCCACCGTGCTGCGGGAGGCGGTAAAAGGCGCTCAGGACATGGCCGGGCTCGATGGCGCCGTGCTCTGCCTGCGCAACCATACCACGGCGACCATTGATTTGGCGGTGCGCCTGAATCCTGACAACAGCCTTCAATTTCTGGATGTCAGTGATAGCAAGGTGGCCGGCAGTTCACAGCTATTCGATGCCATTGGTCTTACCCGGCGTTTTGCCGTGGTGCCCGCGGCGGCACCCAATGCGGTTCCGGTATTTGATCTGGTAACGGCCGAGGAGCCCAGGTGGAATCTGTATTTCCCGCTGGAGGCTCAAAACCGGGTGATTGGCTATTTGTGTCTGTACTCCTGCGCGCCCGAACCACCGTCGGATGACAAGCTGTCACTGGTCAGTGATGCTTGCGGCCCATTGGCACTCGCCATTGAGAACGCCCAATTGTACGAACTGGCCCAGCAAAATGCGCTGCAGCTCGAGCAGCGGGTGGAAGAGCGCACCGTCGAGTTGGAAGAAGCCAAAGGCCGGGCAGAGTCAGCCGACCGGCTGAAATCGGTGTTTCTTGCCACCATGAGTCACGAATTACGAACCCCCATGAACTCGATCATCGGCTTTACCGGCTTGTTATTGCAGGAGCTGCCAGGGCCCTTAAACGAGGAGCAGAAAAAGCAGCTGAGCATGGTGCGCGACGCTTCTCGCCATTTGCTGGCGCTGATCAATGATGTTCTCGATATTTCGAAAATTGAAGCGGGCGAATTAGCGCTGGATCAGCTGCCTTTTGATCTGTCGGTTTCTATTTCCCGGGTGATGGCCCTGGTCGAGCCGCTGGCAGTTGCCAAGGGTTTGCGGCTCGAAGTCGATGGTTTGAACAGGGTTGGCTGGCTGGTGGGTGATGAGCGCCGGCTGGAGCAGATATTGTTCAATTTGCTGGGTAATGCCATCAAGTTTACCGAAAAGGGCGGCGTGACCCTCAGGGTCAGGAGCGATGCGTCCCTTCCCGGCAATGCAGGATCGGCCAGCAATCCCCTGGTGTTGGACGTGGTCGATACCGGAATCGGCATCAAGCCTGACGATATATCCGGTCTGTTTATGCCTTTTAGCCAGATTGAATCTGATTTGTCACGGCGTTACGAGGGAACCGGCCTTGGCCTTGCTATTTGCCAACGTTTGGCCAGACTAATGGGTGGCACTGTCTCGGTTACAAGTAGGCTGGGTGAGGGCAGCACCTTTACCTTGACCTTACCCAGGCACAGGGTGGCATCCGGGGAAACACCATGAACTCCCGCGTTTTGATGATTGAAGACAACGAGCGTAACCAGTATCTGCAAAAGTACCTGCTCGAAGCCAGGGGCTGGCAGGTCACCGTTGCCGGTAATGGCGTTGAGGGTTTGCGTCTGGCAGAACAAATCCACCCGGGCCTGATTGTGCTTGATATTCAGTTGCCCGGAATGGATGGCTACGAGGTGGCAGGGGCGTTGCGGGAAATCAAGGGGCTGGATCAGGTTCCCATTGTCGCCGTGACTTCCTACGCCATGGCGGGGGATCGTGAAAAGTGTATTGCGGCGGGCTGCACTGGCTATATCGAGAAGCCCATTGACCCGGAGCGTTTCGCCGAACAGGTGGAGCGATACATGGAGGCGTCCCGATAATGCGCGTGCTGGTGGTAGATGACCGGCTGGATAACCGCTATTTGCTGGTGTCGCTGTTCAAGGGCCACGGGTTTCAGGTAGACGAGGCCCGACATGGTGATGAGGCGTTGGCCAAGGCTCGTAACCTGCCTCCCGACCTGGTGGTCAGCGACTTGCTGATGCCGGTGATGGACGGCTACTCTCTGTTGCGTCAGTGGCGTGCCGATGACCAGCTCAAGGCCATTCCTTTTGTGGTGTACACGGCAACCTACACCCAGGAAAAGGATCGCAAGCTGGCGCTTGAGCTGGGAGCTGACGCATTTGTCGTCAAGCCAACCGACCCCGATGACTTCATGGCGCAAATGCGACATATCCTGGGCCAGGCCCAGGCAGGTACCCTCAAGCCACCAGCGCTCTCACCGGATACCGAACCCAGTTACAAACTCTACAGTGAAGTGCTGGTACGCAAGCTAGAAAGCACCAGTATCGAGTTGCAGGCACGAATCGAGGAGCTGACACAAAGCCAGGAACACATCCAGCGCCTTAACCGGCTGTACGCCTCGTTGAGCGAGACCAATCAGGCCATTGTGCATATCACTGATCCGGATGAGCTCTTTCATCGGGTATGTCGCATTGCGGTTGAATGCGGTGGTTTTTCTCTGGCGTGGATTGGTTTGCTCGACAAGGCGCGGGGCGACATCAGGCTCAAGGCGTCCTTTGGCGAGGGGGCCAGCTGGTTTGCGGGCGAGCAACCCTTTTATACCAATGATGCCTTGCGTTTGCCGGTGCAGTTTGCGGTGTCTGACGAACAGATATTTCTTTGTAATGATCTGGCCAACTGTTCACCCCTTGATGCCTATCGTGAGCTGCTCGACAAGGCAAATTTCCGTTCAGCGGCATCCTTGCCTCTGCGACTCAAAGGTGAGCTGATAGGCGCGATAACCCTTTTTGCCGCCCAGAAAGGCTTCTTTGACGACGCGCTGGAAGCCCTGGTCAAGGAAATCGCCGGGGACCTCTCTTACGCACTTGATAATTTTGCCAAAGAGCAGGAAAGGCGCGAATCCGAAGAGCGCCTCAAGGCCAGCGAGGCGGCCAACCGTCTTAATGCGCGTGCCCTCGAGGCATCTGCCAACGGTGTGATGATTTGCGACATAGAGACTAACAAATACCCAATTCGCCATGTCAATCCGGCCTTTGAGCGCATTACCGGTTATTCAGGTGTCGAGGTTTTGGGGCGTGATCCCGGTTTTTTGCTTGGGAAGGATCTGGATCAGCCGGGTATGGTCGAATTGCGCTCGGCCATCAAAGACCGCCGTGAAACCGGTGTTGTGCTGCGTAACTATCAGAAAGACGGCAGCCTGTTCTGGAACGAGTTGACCATGGCACCGGTGGTCGATGACACGGGCACCGTTACCCATTTTGTAGGGGTCATCAATGACATCACAGAACGCAAGCGCTATGAGGCGCAACTCGAACGCCAGTATAACGAAGATGCCCTGACAGGGCTGGCCAGTAGAAACCTGCTGCGTGACCGGGTAAATCAGGCCATTGCCTTTGCCGCCCATCAGCATAAAAAAATCGCCCTGCTGTTTATCGACCTGGATGGTTTCAAACGCATCAATGACAGCCTTGGACACCTCGTCGGCGACGCGATTTTGTGCGCCATTGCCGAACGGGTACGTGCCACCACCAGCGACATGGATACCTGTGCCCACCTCAGTGCCGATGAGTTTGCGGTGCTGCTGACGGATTTGGTACGGCCACAGCGCGCGCTGGCGGTGGCCAACGATTTGTTGCTGGCGATCAATCAGCCGCTAACGGCCGCCGGACGCCAATTTGACATGACCGCCAGTATTGGCATCAGCCTGTATCCAGAGGATTGTCGTGATTATGACAGCCTGATTGGCAATGCAGATACCGCCATGCATCATGCCAAAGAGGCTGGCCGGAACACCGTACGCTTTTATGCTGCCAGTATGAACGCGGAAGCCTTGCATCGCCTGAATCTGGACTCCCGCTTGCGCCGGGCCATCGATCAGAATGAATTGCTGCTGCACTATCAGCCCTTGGTGCGGGTATCCACCGGACGGGTAACCGATGCTGAGGCTTTGATTCGCTGGCGCGGGTCCGATGGCAAGTTTATTTCCCCGGTCGATTTCATTCCGCTGGCAGAAGAGACCGGCTTGATTATTCCCATTGGTGAATGGGTCTTGCGCACGGCCTGCGCACAGACACAGGCCTGGACTCAGGAGATCGGGGTGGTGTTGCGAATTGCGGTGAATCTGTCTGCGCGTCAGTTTCGTGCCAAGGATTTGGTGAAAACTGTGGTGCAGGTGTTGGCAGACACCGGCTTACCCGCGTCTCAGTTGAAGCTTGAAATAACCGAGTCGGCCTTGATGGAGGATGCGGCCAAGGCGGCCAGTATTTTACTGGAGCTTAAACGGCTGGGGGTGACAGTATCCATCGACGATTTTGGCACGGGCTATTCGTCCTTGGCCTATCTGCGTCAGTTTCCTATTGATCAGCTGAAAATTGACCGGGCTTTTGTGCAGGATGTCACTCGCCATGCTGACAGTGCCGTCATCGCCAAAAGCGTGGTGGAACTCGCCAGTCAGCTGCGTCTGGAAACCGTGGGCGAGGGTGTCGAAACCCAGGAACAGCAGGCGTTTTTGCAAAGTGTCGGGTGTGACCTGATTCAAGGCTATCTCTTCAGTCGCCCGTTACCGGCCGAGGAGTTTGCGGCCTTGTTACGGGCACAGATGCAGCCCATAGCATCGGTTTAACTTTCTGGTGGCTTCAGTTTTTGGTTGCCTTTTCTTCCATAAACACACGAGTCTGATTGCGCCCCTGATCTTTGGCTTGATAAAGCGCCTTGTCGGCGTTGCTGAGCAATTTGGCTTCGGTCATGTCTTCAGACAGCTGGGCCACCCCCAGGCTGATCGTCAGTTTGCCTGCCGGTATGATGGCGGCGTTCTCGACGGTTCGGCGTAACATGTCGGCCAGGCGGTACGCCCCTTCGGCGTTGGTGTGCGGGCAGAGTACGACGAATTCTTCGCCACCGATGCGAAATACCGAGTCGGTTTTGCGAACGGTGCTTGAAAGAATCCGCGCCAGTTTAATGAGAACTTCGTCGCCCATTTTGTGACCAAAGGTATCGTTGATTCGCTTGAAGTGGTCAATGTCCAGCAAAATCAGTGCAAACTCGGTGTCGTACCGACTGCTGCGTTTGACTTCGTACTCGGCCAGATCGGTATAGGCGCGCCGGTTTAACAAGTTGGTGAGCGGGTCATGCGAGCTTTCATGTTCAAGTTTTCGCCGCAGGTAGATCGAAAGCACCAATAGCGTAAAAACGGCGCTCAACACGGCAGAAACCAGAAACAGGTTAAACAGGTATTTGATGCGCGAAACCTTTTCTTCCGATGCCACCTGAGCCGCCAAAACTGCCGCAATGGAGGCGTGCCAGGCAACCTCGCTGGCGTCCATCAGGGCCCTCTGCTGCTTGTCCATAGGGGAGCGGAGATAGTCGTCAATACGGCTTTTCATGGCCTCCCACGCCCGATCCAATTCGTGGATGCGGGCAAAGTAATCATCGTGGGGCGTGTTGTAAAACACCTTTTTGTCCAGCGTTGAAAACTTGACCAGCATTTTGTCGATGGTCTCGATTTCGCCACTGACATCGGCCGAAACGTCAAACAACACCAGCTTTGCGATACGCTGCACCGAGCCCCGGATCATGCCGGTACCGTTGATAATGCCGGCATCGTAGTGAAGGCTGTCTTCGGTGGCTCGCACTATGTACACCATGGCGGCCCCAAAACAGAAGCTGGTGATGGCCAGAATAACCAGATACACCGATGGCTTGTTGAGTTGGTGTAAATTCATAACTGCATTGTCATGATAAAAGCCCAAAAACGGTATCAGGTCATGAGCAGCCAGACCAGAACGCTAATCACGCAGGCGGCGGCAAGATTCAATATCAGGCCGACACGCATCATTTGCCGCTGTGGCACAAATCCAGAGCCAAACACAATCGCATTGGGCGGTGTTGCTACCGGCAGCATGAATGCGCAGGAAGCCGCAATGGCAATAGTCACGGCCATGAGTTCGGGCTTGACTCCCAGCAGGCTGGCCATGCTGATAAATGTGGGTACCAGCAGTGCAGTGAGTGCCGTGTTGCTTGATACTTCAGTAAGAAAGATCACAAAGAGCACCAGCGCAAACAACAAGACAAACAGCCCCAAATCCTTGACCAGTTCGATAAGGCTTGCGGCCAGCCATGCATTGGCGCCACTGGATTTAAGCACGGCGCTGAGCGTGAGGCCGCCGCCAAAAAGCAATAGCACCCCCCAATCCGTGGTTTTTTCAATATCTTTCCAGCCCACGCAGCCTGTGATGTGTAACAAGAGAATGGCCAGCAGGGCGACCAGGGTGTCGAAGTCATTGTTGATGCCAAGGGCGTTGCCAATGGGAACCCCACCAACCCAAAGCGTGGCGGTTAAAACAAAAATCGCCAGAACCAGAATGCGCGGTTTGTCCCAGGCGAAATCCGGTGCCTGTTGCGGTGGTTGCAGCCCGCTAAGCTTGGGCCTGAGCACGAGATAAATTACTAGCCACAGCAGGGGCAGTAATACCAGGGTGACCGGTAGTCCGATAGCCATCCAGTCGGCGAAAGAATACTTGAGGGCACTGGCGGCAATGGCGTTGGGCGGGCTGCCGACCAGCGTGGCAATGCCGCCAATGCTGGCGGAGTAGCTGATTCCCAACAGTAAAAACCAGAATATTTTCGGGCGCTGCTCGTAATTCAGCCCGCCCAGCATGCCTAGCCCTATGGGAAGCATCATGGCGGTGGTGGCGGTATTACTGATCCACATGGACAGCACGGCGGTGGTGGCAAACAACAAGATGCAGGCCGTGAAGGTGCTTCCCTTGGCCAGTTTGAGCACTTGCAGCGCGATGTATTTGTCCAGCCCTTGGCGATTGAGTGCAGCCGCCAGGGCAAAGCCACCCAGAAACAAAAAAATAATCGGATGGGCAAAATTTGCCAGCGCCTCTTTGACGCTGAGCACATCGAGAAACACCGCCAAAACCGGAATGAGCAGGGCAGTGATGGCCAAATGCAGGGTTTCTGTCATCCAGAGCAGCGCCGCAATGGTGAGAATAATCAATCCGGTTTGCGCTTGCGGTGCGGCCGAGCTGTGCGTGATTAAGCCCCAAAAGGCAACCAGTGCACCAAGCACATAGAGTTTCTTCATGTCTCATTCCGATAGTGTGGATTGTTATAAAGACTTGCCTACAATCGGCATTTCTGCAAGTCTGATTGAATTTTAGCCAGGAAATCGAGGTATCCCTTGGTGGTGAGCGGCTGCAATGTGGCAAGCGGATCGATTTCAACGACCGCACCACGATGACGCTGTACGAGGTTTTCGGCATGGCGCGAAGCATTGCCTCGTTCCGTGATGATGCAAGCGGCCTGGGCCGTCTTCAGTTGCTGATGCAGAGAGTGCAGGTGGCGAGCACCGGGTGCTTGTTCAGGCGTACGACTGATGGCCCCTGCGACATGTAGCTGGTAGTGGCGTGCAAAGCCCTCCAGCACGCTATGGGCGGTGATGAGTTCAACCCCCTTCAGTGATTGAAGTGCGGCACGGTTTACTGCATCTTGTTGGCGCAGTTCGCTGACGAACTGGTCCAGGTTGCGCTGGTACAAAGCCGCATTGTGGGGAAACCTGTCACCCAACAGGCTTGTCAGGGTTCTGGCGGCAGTAATAACCTCTTCTGGCTGCAACCAGAGATGAGGATCGATATCATGTGCGTGCGGGCCTGCGTGTTCCTCGTGGTGTTCCTCGTGC
>JBFHRO010000105.1:0-11320 GCA_041591635.1 Oleiphilaceae bacterium
CATTGTCAGGGAATCCGGCGAGCCTATCCTTTACGCTCGCCGAAATCGGGACGCCAGTATAGAACAAGGCTGAACGAATTGGCAATAAAAGTGTTAACCAAGTCTCACTTACAGCGACGGGCTGTTCGGCGAAAGCTACCTGCTGGCTGCTGCCAGCTTGTCCAGGGCGGCCACGCGCCGACGCTCGATTTCATCAAAATGACGACTGCGCAGTTCGGTCAGCTGGCTTTGGTAATCCTGCTCGGCCAGCCCTGCTTGATCCAGCTGTCGTTTCTCCTGGCTATAAACCGCAAAGCGCCGGTCCCAACGCTCGCGCTGCCGATCGAGTTCGGCCAGTCGTTCGGCGGCCTGGGCGCCAAAGGTTTGGGCACGCAACTGATAGATTTCATCGGCACCGGCCTGACGCGCCAGAAGCGCCTCCTCTTGCGCCTGCCAGTTTTCAAACCTGCTGGTTTCCTGGATCTGCTCACGCATGTTTTCTGGCAGGCGCTCCTGCAATGCGGCCACACGGGCCAGTTTTTCCTCCGCACTCAGGCTTGCATCCTGCTGCACGCGCAATTTTTCCAGCGTGTATTGGTCGAGCTGGTTTTCTGGGCCGAAAAAAGCCTCTGCCAGCTCGGGCGCAAGGTAAGTGTCGCGGGCATCGCGCAACTTCTGCAACCGGCCCTCCAGCACTTCGAACGCAGATTCGCCCGCCAGAGGCTGGGACGCGCCTTCTTCTTGCTGCAGTGCCTGCAGCGCCGTTTTGTACCCCAGGTACTGGCGCAGAATTTCCAGCGCCTGTGACCTTGCAGGCTCGGGGAGTCGGGATTCGAGGGTATGGCGAATGCTTGCCGTAATCTCCTCCACACTGGCTTCACCAACAGTGGTCAGGTAGTAATCGATATAACGACGGATACTGATGTCAATCAGCAAATTGCCATTGTCATCGACACGAAAACCGCCGTCGACGTCTGTTCCTTCCAGCGAGGGTGCCTTGCGTGCCGAGGGATCTGCCTTGGCGGCAGCCTGCAGAAGACCGTCGGCATAGATCTGGGCGGGAAGATCTCCCGATTTAACGGGTGGCGTGATGCTGGCGGCGGATATCACTTGTGGCGGCGTGGCGTCCGGGCCCGTTATCAAAAAACCGGCAACGGACAGCACCAGCAAACCCAAGGTCAGGATCAGGGCTTTCTTGTTCATGATCTATCGTCCTTCGTGATTTGTTATTGTTTTTACCTGCACAAGTGGATGATGGGCAGGTCGGCACAAAATGAAACATACGTACCGATTAAGGACTATAGCAAGAGCGAGACATAAAAAAAGGGTGCAGTTCGCACCCTTGGAAACCCGAAATCAACACCCTGCGCAACGCATGGCCGGAACAGGGCGGCGGGCTGCCCACTAAATGGGCGAAGAACCATAATTCATCGCAGGTTTGCGCGGCGGGTCGGACCGTTCGTTATCAGCCACGCTCACCACGCGCCCTCCCTGTTGCAGAAATGCTTCCACATCGGCCGACAACTGACTGCGCATTTTGTTGCGCTCAAGTTGCGAAAGCTGCGATGCATCCTTAAGAAACTCTACGGGATCAAAATTGCTAGTTGACTCTACCATCACTCGTCACCTTTGAAAAAACTACGTCTATTCAGCAATGGATTCAGCGAGTTCGCTGTCGTGCCATTTTCACCTAAACATATAGAACAATATTTGAGCACTTCAAGCGCCGGAAATCATAATTTTTGTGTCATTTTGTTGCTGCATTCGTGCCACCCAAACAGGCACATCCATCAGGTTTTCCGGGCGCCGGCGCGGGTGCGAAAAATACCACGCGCCGGCAAAAAAACTCAACCGGATCAACAGGATTTGTGCCGAACTGTAACCCTTGTGATTGCATCGTCAATCGCCGTGTATTTTTGTGTTCTTTTGCGCTGGCACAGGAAAACCCGGATTTCGGCATCTAGACTTAGGTTATCAACCCGGTACCTGCTGTGCTGAGCCTGTTGATGAACGTGGTTGTTCACTTTAGCCTGTTTTTTCGGGTACACAAGGGAGTCCAGAGGGCTCCCTTTTTTCTGCCTGCCTATTCGACTCAAAGCGCAAGCAGCTGCGCAACCGCGCGCCTTAATGCCAGCTCCGTGTCACGCCGCCCGGTTACCTGGCTGAACCTTGCCAACGCCAGCCAATCCTGTTTTTGCACCAGCGCCAGAATCAACAGCTCCAGCGCATGCCTTGTCTGCGGCTCGGCATACCTGGGCTCATGACGCTGCGCAATCCGCTGCATCAGCCAGTGACGCAGTGCTGGCGCAACGCTTTCGAACAGCCGCTCGCCCTGAGCAAATCGCCGTACCGCCTCGGCACTGTGCGCCGACAAACACACTGACCGCCAGACGCCGCAACCTGTACAGGCCTGCAACAGACTCCACACCAGGCCGACGGGCAAAGCACGAAAAACACCGTCAAGGTGATAATCGAGGCTGGCGGCGAACAGGTCCTGCGCCTGGGCACAAAGCGCTTGCCCCGGCAAGCTTAAGCCCCGCAGCAGGGTGATGGCCTGTTCACCACTGGCGGCATCCCGTTGCAATCCCAACCTTACCGGCTGATAGCCGAGTCGCCGCCAAAAATCGGTGAGCGCCTGCGTGGCACCAAAACTGGCACCGATCCAGTCCTGGCTTTCCTGCTGCGCCTGAATGGCAACGAAGCGCATCAGGGCCTGCCCCAGACCCCGCTGCTGCAACTTCGGATGCACCGCAAGGCGCACCACCCGCCAGCCGCGCATGCCAAGAATAGCGGGCAAACCACAAAAGTGCGCCATGGACTGGGGAATCAGCTGGCCTCGAAGCCGGCGCCGTCCGGCAGTGATGGCCTCATGCAAGGTTTCGGGCAGTTCCCCTTCGGCAATCGTCAGGGCCACCGCACCGAGCGCCGGTCCGCAACACAAACCCCAGAGCCTGACCCCCGGCGCATCCAGCAACATGCGCAGATCATCGGCACTGGTCTGATAGTGCGCCAGCACCAGCAAACCAAAAACCTCTCTGAGCAAATCCTCGTGCGCCACCAGATCAGGCGCGCGCAGTTCCTGAACCACCCACTGCTGCACAGGCAATGGTGCCAGTGCCTGCGCTTGCGTATCGCTCATCGGCTCTGCATCAAGCGCCAGCAAACGAAATACCATGTGCTCCAGTGGATCACCGCTGGCCCAGCGGATGGGCTGGTGCAAATGCAAACGCCGCCACTGTGGCGTGTGGCTATCGAGCAAGGCGGCAAAGCGCAGGGAAAATCCACGCCCCGCCCCCTCATAACCGTGCAGGGTCGAGGCGAAGGCAATGCGGGGGTAGCGCAACAACAGCGATTCCAGCAAAGACACAGGAATCCCGGCCGCTTCATCGACCCACAGGGCATCGGCCGGCGGCGTGTCGCGAATCAGCACATCCACAGGCACAAATCGAAAGCGACTGCCATTGGCAAGTACTAACTCGCCCGGTTCATTGTGAAGGGGCGCGCAAGCCCCGGCAAAAAAGCGAAAGGCCTCGCCGAGACTCTCTTGCACGGGCGCGGTGATGATCAACTCGCGTGGCTGCTCCAGCAGTAACCGGGCCGCCGCCAGGCCAAGGGCCGCTGTTTTACCCCGGCCACGATCCGCCGTCAGCATCAAGGGGCGGCGCCTGTGCCCCTTGACCACCCGCACCAGCGCCTCCACCGCGACTGCCTGCCCGGTCAGATCGGCTCCGCGCCAAGGATCCGTATTCGCAAGGGCACAGACCTGGCCCTCGTGCGGGATCGTCAGCACACAGCTTACTTCGCCCTGAGGCAATAACCTCAGAGTGCACTGGCTCAACCCCCGGTGCCCGGCAGCGAGCCAATTGCCAAGCAACGTGCTGGCGCGCGCCAGAAAATAGTGCACCCGTCCCTCACGAACGTCTGGTAATGCCTGCATGCGCTGATAGTCCGGATCCGCAAAATACGCCCAGTCCGCGCCTAGGGGTGACAGCAAAAAGCACAGCCCCCCGCCCTTCAAGGTGCCACTGATGGCACCCAGCGCATCGGGATGCAATCCCTGCCAGGCATCGAATACCAGCAAATCACACCCTTGCCCCAACCAGCGCCGGGCCTGCTGTGCGGCAATGAATGTCACCTCAAGGCCAGGCCGGGGTTCATCCGCACCGGTCGGCAGCCCCACCCAGAACACCCGCGTCGCCCGACCCTGCGCCTGCCGGTGGTCAGCCAGCGCAACTAAACTTTGCCACATCCACTCCCCCGCCAGGGCCTGCTCGCCAGTGATCCACAGCAACTGCCGATGTCCGGCGTGCTGTGCCCTGTCGTGAAGTGCCGCCAGGCGGGCGATTTCAGTCTGCATCAGGCGCCTTTGGATGCCTGGTTCGTGCGCAGGGCGTCGATAAAGGTATCGGGCTGAGGGCGTACCCGATAGTTGTCGGTTTGATCGACCAGAATCATCCGCCCCTGGGCATCGGTGAGTACGACCGTTGGCATGACGGTTTCACTGTCATAACCCGCCACCTCAAGACCCTTGGGAATGCCATGGGGGGCATCAATTTGCAGGAATCTGGCCGCCTGGTTGTTCCGATCACACCAAAACAGCAGCGGCACATCAAAACGTGCCGCCAGTTTGGCGGTCTGCTCCTGGGATTGAGGGCTGATAAAGCAAATCTGCGCGCCCAAATCGGCCAGCTCCCGATACTGTGCCGCCACTTCCTTTATTTGAGCGACGCACAACGGACACCAGTTGCCCCGATAAAACACCAGCAACGCCGGCCGCCCGCGCAAAGAAAGGGTGCTGACGGGCTGCCCCTTGAGGTCAAACAAGGTGAGCTCGGGCAACAAGGCGCCCACCTGCAATGGCCCAGGACGGCGCCGGTCGAGCCGGGAATACCAGCCAATGTACAGCCGCATGCCAATGGCGCCGACAATCAGGCTGTAGGTCAAGGGCCAGGGGCCGGCCGCTTTCCCCCACCCCAGGGTCAGGGTTACCAGAACACCGGCCAGGGTAGCCGCCCGGTAGCCGGCAAGCTCGGCCGAGGTGCGGGCCTGAGGGCGGACGAACAACAAGCAGAAGAACAGCACCATCGGCAGCAGTGACAGCAGTGCGCCAGTCCAGGCACTGTTCAGCCCGAGGGCTGCCACACCGATCAGGGAGTGAATCAGCCCCACGCCCAGCAGCGTGATATAAGCCGAAATGAATATGGATTTCAGTGAATTGGTCGTGGCCACGCTGTGCTGCCCCCCCGTTAACCCTTTGAGAGCCTGCATTGTGCCGTCTTGGCAGGACAAGCGAAAGACCGGATGCTTCTTGACAATACTGTGAATCAATATTCATACTTTCAGAATACACCACCATCCACCGACACCCAGAACCGGCCACCAAGCGTTATGGCTTACCGCGAAACCGACAAAACCCGCGCCAGACGCGAAAGCATTCGCCAGCGCATTCTTGCCGCTGCCCATGTGCTGGTGGTCGAGGGCGGCTTTGGGTACGCATCCATGACCGCCGTTGCGGCCCGTGCAGGCATCGCTACCGGCAGCCTGTACAAACACTTTCCATCAAAAAGCGATCTGTTTTCAGAAGTTTTCCGCCACGCCACACAAAAGGAAGTCGATAAGGTCGCCATGGCCATCCAGGGCTCCGATCATGCCGTCCTGCGATTGCAACGCGCTGTGCAGACCTTCGCCCGGCGCGCTCTGAAAAGTCGCGGGCTCGCCTGGGCGCTGATCGCCGAGCCGGTCGACCCCAAGGTGGATGAAGACCGCCTGCACTACCGGCAAGCCTATGCAAAACTGTTCGAAACCCTGATCCACGATGGCATGTTGCGCGGTGAACTGCCGCAACAATCGGCCAGTGTCACCAGTGCCGCACTCGTCGGCAGTCTGGCCGAGGCCCTGGTGGGCCCGCTGGCGCCGGGTCAACGCCAGTGGCTGGAAACCAACACCGGTGCCGAGTGCATCGCCCGTCAACAAACCGATGATGCCCTGGTCGACGCCTTGCTGCGCTTTTGTCTGCAAGCCGTCACCGGAACCCCTTACCCTCGGGAAGCGCCTTTATGAACCCACCCCCTGTCACGCCAGAAATCGCCGATCAGCCCACCGCCTGGCTGGCCGAAACCCACGAAGTCATCAACCAGCCAACCGCGCTGGAGAACTACAACCTCTTTGCCGGTGACCTTGCGCTGCAGGAAGCCGTGGTGCGCGAAGGTGCCGGCTGGGCACTGGGGCAGCTTACCGACTACGGCGCCATGGCCGGACAGGCCAGCTATCTGGAGCTTGGCACCCTTGCGAACGAGAACAAACCCGAACTCGATACCCACGACCGTTTTGGCCATCGAATTGATCTGGTTCGCTTTCATCCGGCCTACCATCAGTTGATGCAAACCGCGATCCGGCATGGCCTGCATTCCTCCCCCTGGACACACCCCCGCGTCGGCGCGCACGTTGCACGTTCAGCCCTGTGCTATCTGCAAACCCAGGTAGAAGCCTCACATGGCTGCCCCGTTACCATGACCTTTGCCGCCATTCCCGCATTGCGTTTGCAACCCGAACTGGCCCAACGCTGGGAACCCCGGATTACCGCCTGCGATTATGACCCCCGCAACATTCCCATGGCGCAAAAACGGGGCTTGACCATCGGCATGGCGATGACAGAAAAACAAGGCGGCTCCGATGTTCGCGCCAACAGCACCCGGGCCAGGCCGATCAAGAGCGAAAGTGATGACCTCATGTATGAACTGGTCGGTCACAAGTACTTTGTTTCGGCTCCCATGTGCGATGCCTTTCTGGTGCTGGCCCAGGCACCGGGCGGGCTCACCTGCTTTCTGCTGCCACGCTGGCGCCCTGACGGCAGCAAGAATCCCATGCAGATACAACGGCTCAAACGCAAAATGGGCAACGTGGCCAACGCCTCCTGCGAGACGGAATTGCGCGGCGCCCTGGCCTGGCGGGTGGGAGAAGAAGGACGAGGCGTCGCCACCATCATCGAAATGGTAGCCATGACACGCTTTGACTGCATGATGGGATCCAGCGCTGGCATGCGCATGGCGCTCTCCCAGGCTCTGCACCACTGTCAGCAGCGCGCCGCCTTTGGCAAGCGACTGATCAATCAGCCCTTGATGCAGAACCTGCTTGCCGACCTGGCCCTGGAGCAGGAAGCCGCCCTCGCCTTTACCTTGCGCATTGCCCGGGCGATGGACCATCGCCATCTGGAACACGAGGATTTACTGGTTCGACTGTGCACCGCCGTGGGTAAGTACTGGATCTGCAAGCGCACACCCGGTCACGCTTACGAAGCCATGGAGTGCATTGGCGGCAGTGGCGTAATGGAGGATTCAATGATGCCGCGGCTGTTTCGCGAGTCGCCGGTTAACGCCATTTGGGAGGGCAGCGGCAACATTCAGTGCCTGGACGTGCTGCGCGCCATTGACAAAACCCCTGCCGTACTGGATGCACTGCATGCCGAATTGCAGGAAGCCAGGGGGGCGCACCCGCTGTTTGATACCTACTGCACCGACCTTTTCGCCAAACTGGCCGACACTGACGAGCGAGAGTTTCGCAGCCGCGATCTGGTCGATCGCATGGCACTGTCACTGCAATCTGCCCTGCTGTTGCGCCATGCCCCCAATGCCGTGGCCGATGCATTTTGTTTGTCACGCCTTGGACAAACCGGCCACCATCATTACGGCACCCTGCCCAGAGGAACCCGCTGCCGGGACATTCTGGCCCGGGCCCACCCTCTGCGCTGAACCGGGAACCTGCCAATCACCCGCGCCTTACCGCAGGGCTTCGCGCCAGTCGCGACCCGACGGCCCCTCAAGCGTGATGGTCAGGAGATGATAGCTGGCGTGGCCACCTGGCTCAGCCCAGCCGTGAAAAAGGAACTTCATCGACGTCGATCCCGGCGAGGGTGCGGCGGTTAAATTGAGCGCGTTTCGCCCCGAACTGTCCACTAACGAACCGGTAAAGCTTTTGAATACAAAGCCATTTTTTAACTGTGCCGGCTCGAACACGGTGAAGTCGCATCGGGAACCAAGGACCTGGTTCTGCGAGTCAACTTTCAGATAAAGGGTTCGGGCACCCGGGTCTGACGGCAACGAGGTATTCAGGCCGGAGACGCATCGTGACCCAAAACTCTGGGCATGACTATTGACGTTAAACCCATAGTTCTTGCCTTCCTCGTAAAACACGCCTGCCTTGATAACATAGTCAGCTCTCAAGGTTGCAGGCTTTTGCAGTTGGGATGGCACCGCAGGGGCACTTTTTTGGAACGCAGACACGGGAAAACCGGCCAGTAACGCGAAGCCAATCCCAATGACCGGGCAAACCGCAAATTTGCGTGTTTTCATGATGTCGCTCTCCTGAGAAGCCTGAACCGATGAACATCTAACAATGATCCTTAAAAGCAATCAAGGAATTTATACACCCATTAAGGAACGCCTAAAACAATTCCAGCCTCCACACGCAAACCATGCGATCGATGGCTAACCCTGTTTGGCCAGCGTATGATTTTGCTTGCACGATCAAACAAGAAGAACGCCGCAACCCAATACCGGCAAGCCGGATTTGCCGAAGGAGAAAAACATGAACAGCAACCATCCACGCCCTCTGAAACATGTTGTTGCCCGTGGTTTCTGGATAGCGGGCCTCAGCTTCGCATGGCAGGTAAATGCCGCAACACTTGAGCCTGCACAAGTACAGCAAATAACGGCCAACGTCAGCTCGGCCACGACCAGCAACGGCGGAACCTTTTTAGCGCTTCAAAGTAGCCATCCGACGACCGCAGAGAACATTGACGGCACCTGGTTCGGCCAGGAGGGCGATACGCTGGTGATGTCCAACCATCGCTACCAGGTCACCGAAGACGGGGAGATTCTCGACACAGGGGTGTTTGAAATACAAGGCAATCAGTTGGTCACCCAATCACAATTGACCGGACTGGTAATGAGCTATCGTTTGCAGGTGCAAGGCAACTTGCTACGTCTGTACGAACCCGGCAGCGGTGCCACTTACCAGTATCGCCGGCAGTCCAGCGAAACCGACACCCGGCAACACCAGCCGCCCTCACAACCATCGGGGCCGGCCAGAGAGGAGTCAGCACAAAACCACCTTTTGCAAGGCCGACTATGCAGTTACTCCGGATCGAGTGGCAGCTACTCCGGCACCAGCAGCTCCTCATCCACCAGGGTATTCTTTGATGGCAATGGCGGCTTTCAATATGGCTCAGAGTCCTCCATGTCCTCGAGTGCGGGGGGCTATTACAGCGAGACGCCCTACGCCCAGGGGCGTTATCAAGTGCAAGGCAATACGGTTCTGCTGCAGTTCGCCGATGGCAGTTCGGGCAGTGCCGCCATTTACGAGCGACGCCATGGCCAAATCAGCGCATTGACCTACGAAGGAACTATCTACGCCCAACAGCTTTGCGACTGAAGCCCTGACGAAGGCGCAGCCAACAAGGTATTCACAAAGATCGCCTGCATTGTGCGTGCGTTCGCAAGTTTGATAACTCACCCCTGAAAACAACGCCCTCCTCATATTGTTGTTGATCAGAAAGTGATAACTTTAGTAACAAGAAAATACACAGAGACAAAAATAACAATCAACGTCCTGCAAAGTTGCACCAAAGCACTCACTCAGAAGTGCAGCAACAAGAAGCCGACAACAGATTGCCCGGTTTTCAAGGCATCGGCTTCAACAAAAATAAATGTTGGTTAACAACAAGTTGCCACTGATAGCAAGGTCAGGGACTAGAAATGAAAAACAGACACCATAATAAGGTGAGGATCGCTGTTGTCGGCGTTACGCTCAACCTGCTGCTGGCTATCGCGCCTGCAGCCTTTGCAGAACTCAAAGAAATCAACGACGCCGCTATGAGCGACGTCGTTGGCCAGACATTCTTTCGCGTTGACTCTTACCAGGAGACCAACGTCAATGTCACTCGCGCCACTCTGGCGATGGATGTAAAAACCGAGCTCAACATCAAACAGGCCACCTTCGGCAAGATGACCAGACTTGGCACCGATGTAGATGCAGACATCAATGCCGCCAACTTCACCCTGTCAAAACTCGACAGCGGCAAAATAGAGCCGTTTGTAGCAGCTAATCCCTACATTGAACTCGCCAAAGAAGGCAACAGAATGATAGGAGTGAGGCTGGGCTTTGAAGACTCGCAGGGGTCTTTGTTGACCAGCATGACGAGTTTTTCTGGCAATCTTGGCCTGCAAGTAGTTGACGACGCAGGCAAGCCGCTCCCGGTCTACATGCTCAATGACCAGAATGGCCAGGTTGAGAGCCGGGCCACCCAGGTGGGAGTTGTGATTATTCCCCCACCGGTCACCCAGCCAGGTAATCTGCCGGTGCAACCAACCACCTCTGTCACCGGAGACCCGGCGTTTGGACAGGATCCCCAGCTGGCAGCCGATGTGGCTCCGCCTCCGGTTCCAGAACTGGCCCCCGAGCTGATTACCAACCGGATCAGCAACTTTGAAACCTTTGATATTGGCGGCCAGTCAGGCCCATCGGGAAAAATGGCAAAAGACTTCTTTATTTCCATGCAATCCAAAGAGATGCTGTGGAAAAGCTTTGCAGGTGGCGACGCCATTAAAGCCGCGCCAGGTGTTCATCTGAACATCCCCCAAAGCGCCCCCATAACTCTTGATCAGTTCAAGGCAGGCATTCCGCGGGCAGACATAGGCATGACGCGCGGTTCCGGATTGTTCTGAGCCATCATCCACAAGGTCGGTGCAGTTGTTCCAAAACAACGCAACCGACCTTATGCACCAACCCTCCCTACGCCATCAATACTCGTCACACCGCTATCGACATCCGTGTGCAATTTCCCGCATCCCCCATGTGCTTCAGTCAATAATGGCAATTGCTCGCTTGCCAATGATTCTTTTTCAAGCCGATTTGCCCGAACTTGCTAACCGTGGCGGCTTCTTCTAGGGTTGAAAAAGTTCGCTGATTTCGACCCTTAAAGACAGGAGTCTCTAATGATTGTACTGACAGCCGCGCCATCCAGGGACGAGCCGGACGCAATCGTGCTGTTACTGGTCATGGGTTTATGTCTGTCGGTGGCGCTGGAATCGGTGGGCTGGGTGTTGGAAAAAAGCCGACTGACGGAAGTCTTTGGTTTTGCTTCAGTCGTGAAAGTCGAGCAAGCATTGCACTACGCCCATCAGGGCCACTGGGCCGAGCATCTGGATCGAGAGGTGTTGATACAGACTGTATCCGGCTCTGCTGCCGATGCGAAAAGCACCCCGGCTATCAGCACGCTGATTCAAGAGATTTTCCTCACCCCGCAAGGCAGCTTTCATTTTCAATTGCAGGCAAAGGATTCGGC
>JBFHRO010000106.1:0-11272 GCA_041591635.1 Oleiphilaceae bacterium
AAGGGAGTGGATCGTGCGTAACTCGCCGGTGCCGATCGGCACGGTACCCCTTTATCAGGCGCTGGAGAAGGTCAATGGTATTGCTGAAGACCTTACGTGGGAGATCTTTCGCGATACCCTGATCGAGCAAGCCGAGCAGGGCGTTGATTATTTCACGATCCATGCCGGTGTGCTGCTGCGTTACGTGCCCATGACTGCAGATCGGGTTACCGGCATTGTGTCGCGGGGCGGCTCCATCATGGCCAAATGGTGTCTGGCCCATCATCAGGAGAACTTCCTGTATACGCATTTCGAAGAAATCTGCGAAATCATGAAAGCCTACGATGTGTCGTTCAGCCTGGGGGACGGTTTGCGCCCGGGGTCGGTCGCCGATGCCAACGATGCGGCCCAGTTCGGTGAGCTGGAAACCCTGGGAGAGCTGACCAAAATCGCCTGGCGGCACGATGTGCAGGTGATTATCGAAGGCCCGGGGCATGTGCCGATGCACATGATCAAGGAAAACATGGACAAGCAGCTGCGAGAGTGCAGTGAGGCGCCTTTTTATACCCTGGGACCCCTGGTCACCGATATTGCACCGGGGTATGACCACATTACCTCGGGCATTGGGGCGGCAATGATTGGCTGGTTCGGCTGTGCCATGCTCTGCTATGTCACGCCTAAGGAGCACCTGGGGTTGCCCGATAAAGATGATGTGAAAACCGGCATCATTACCTACAAGATTGCCGCCCACGCGGCCGATCTCGCCAAGGGGCATCCCGGAGCCCAGCTGCGCGACAACGCCATGTCAAAAGCCCGCTTCGAATTCCGTTGGGAAGATCAGTTCAACCTGGGCCTTGATCCCGATACGGCGCGGGCCTTTCATGACGAAACCTTGCCCAAGGAGTCCGCGAAGGTGGCGCATTTCTGTTCCATGTGCGGGCCAAAATTCTGCTCGATGAAAATCAGTCAGGACGTGCGGGATTATGCGGCCCGCCAGGATGCAGGCACGGCGCAGGAGGGGATGGCCGAGAAAGCCCAGGAATTCCGCCAGCAGGGAAGTCAGTTGTATCGCAAAGTGTGATGTGCGGATGTCAATGTGATGTCCATAAACAACAGGGTGAATGCAATGCTTGAGTTTTCGGGGCGAGATGTAGAGGTGGCAGCACAAGAGGTGCTCCATGACGGATTTTTTAAAATATGCCGCTTCAAACTGCGTCATCGGCGGTTTGAGGGCGGGTGGTCCGACTACATGAGCCGCGAACTCTTTTTGCGGGCAGATGCGACCTGTGTTTTGCCCTATGACCCGCAACGCGACGAGGTAGTGCTGATCGAGCAGTTTCGCATTGGTTGCATTCATGACGATCAGCCCTGGTTGCTCGAACTGGTGGCCGGTATCAACGAGCCCGAAGAATCGCCCGAATCCGTTGCCCGGCGTGAAGCCCGCGAAGAGGCCAATCTGGAGGTTGGCGTGCTTGAGCCGGTGGCCCGGTACTGGGCATCGCCAGGTGGCAGTAACGAGCAGGTGCAGATTTATTGTGGCAAAGTCTCTTCTGAAGGTGTCGGCGGTATCTTTGGCGTAAAGGAAGAGCACGAAGATATTCGGGTTCATGTGGTTGCCGCACCAACGGCCTTTGCCTGGGTGGCCGAGGGAAAAATCAATAACGCCGCTACCCTCATTGCCTTGCAGTGGCTGCAAATCCATCGTACCGAATTGCGTC
Source organism: Oleiphilaceae bacterium (assembly GCA_041591635.1). GTDB lineage: Bacteria > Pseudomonadota > Gammaproteobacteria > Pseudomonadales > Oleiphilaceae > JACKOD01. The sequence continues at coordinate 1,698 of JBFHRO010000106.1, forward strand.
GGCGCTGGTGACGCAATGCTCAGAATTGGGCTACGCTGAAAACTGGTGAAATCTGTATCCGGAGCCCTATGACGACGCTGACATCCCGCCGCTACGTACCTGATATAGCCTATCTTGGCGCGTTGTGTGAGGGCAATTACCTGCGGTTATGCAAGCTCTACCGCAGCGGTCAGCAGGAGATACACATTCAGCTTTATGCTCATCAGCGCTATTTGGGGCGAATCAAAATCTCGCTGCTTGATCAAAGCCGCTATACCCAAACCTATCTGCTGGAGCAGGTTCACGCCAGTGGTCCCTGGTTAAACAATCCGCGGATGACAGTTCGTTTGTATCACGATGCCAGTGTCGCTGAAGTGATCAGTTGTTGGCGTCATCGTCGTATTTGCGCCGTTAATGACTACCCCAACCGTTTTATGCACCATCCTGACGAAAAAGTGCAGCTTAATGTCTTTCTGTCGGAGTGGCTGGATTACTGTCTGCGATTCGGTCATGACGAACTGACCTGTTCGGGTCCTTTGACTTGACCGGGCTTCGGGTAAAATGTGATTTAAATACTGGAAAAAATGGCCAAGTATTTATACTTTTATGATTGATGCCCGATTGAGTGTCTTTTTGTAGTAGAGATGAAACGGCGCAACAATGATGGCGGCCTGAATGTTTCAGGCTGCTTTATATCGAAACAGTGAGGCGAGAGGCCTTTTCCGTCCATGGCAAGTGCCGATAGCGCCATCACACTGGTCCAGTTAAGTGATACTCATCTTCGCAAAGAAGAAGAGGGTGTTTTGTTGGGAATGAACACCCGGCAAAGCCTTGATGCGGTGCTTGATCTGGTATTTGCCAATCACGCTGCACCCGATGCCGTCATTGCCTCTGGTGACTTGGCACAGGATGGCAGTGTTGAGGCGTACGAGTGTTTCCAGAAAAAAATGGCGGCTTTCTCGTGTCCTGTGTATTGGTTTGCCGGCAATCATGATAACCGTGATGTCATGCAGATCGTTGGTGCACGAACGAACTCGCTGGAAAAAGTGATTCGAATCGGGCGCTGGCAACTGATATTTCTCGACTCACTGGTGCGTGGCAAGGTCTATGGTCGCCTGAGCGACAGCGAGCTGGAACTGCTTGACCGTACCCTGGCCGCATCGGCAGGCATTCCGACACTGGTCAGTTTTCATCATCATCCGGTCGATATCGGCTGCCGCTGGCTGGATACCATTGGCTTGAAAAATCGCGCCGAACTTTTTGCGATTCTTGACAACTATCCTCATGTCAAAGTGATTCTTTGGGGTCATGTGCACCAGGAAGTCGATGTGATGCGCAATGGCGTTCGCCTGTTGGCAACCCCTTCTACCTGTGCCCAGTTTTTGCCGGGGTCGGATGATTTCGCGATCGATACGGCAGCACCCGGTTATCGCTGGCTGAAGCTCCTTCCCGATGGAGGGGTTGAAACCGGGGTTCTCAGGGCAGATCATATTGAATTCAAAGTGGACTATTCCAGTAAGGGATACTGATTCCTGAAGACAGGATTCCTATGTCGGCCGCACCGCTGCTTGTTTATCTGCATGGCTTTAACAGCTCCCCTTTGTCGCGCAAGGCCACCGAGCTCGGTGCGTATTTGAGCCAATATGCTTGCGATCTTGAGTACTGGGTTCCGCAACTGCCACTGTCACCACGTGCCGCCATGGCATTGGTCGAGCGGCGTCTTGCTGCGGCGAAAGATAAGGGGCAGCAGGTCTGTCTGATCGGCAGTTCGCTGGGGGGCTATTATGCGCTCCATCTGGCAGAGGCCCACGGAATCCGGTCCGCGCTGATCAATCCGGCCATGCGCCCTTATGACTTGCTTCAGAATCACCTGGGGGAGTGTCGAAATTACCATACCGAAGAAGTTGCACGCTTTGAAGCCAGTTATTTGCAGGAGTTGAAGGCGATAGAAACGCTTCGTCTGTCTGTGCCTTCCTCGGTGTTTCTGTTAGTGCAGACGGCCGACGATGTTCTCGATTATCGTCAGTCAACGCGGCAACTGCACGGAGTCCCCGCCTGGATCGAAGGGGGTGGGCACCATGAGTTCACCGGGTTTGAGCGAGCGATTCCGGCGATTCTGAGTTTTCTCCTGAGGTCGGGCGTGCATCAGTGATCAGAAGGCCGGCTGTGGCGTAGCAGGGAATTGCTCCACGGCTGTCGATCGTGCCGGCTATATCATGTAGAATGTGGCGCCTTTTTATTCGATTGCTCAGGATGTAAGCTCGCTATGGGACACAAAACCGCGCTGTACAATGCTCATGTGGCTGCAGGTGCCAAAATCGTCGATTTTGGTGGTTGGGATATGCCGATCCACTACGGCTCCCAGATTGAAGAGCATCACAAGGTGCGCCAGCTTGCAGGGATGTTTGATGTGTCCCACATGACGGTTCTCGATGTGCAGGGGCCCGGTGCGCAGGACTACCTGCGACGCCTGCTGGCCAATGATGTGGCTCGGCTTGCCTCCTGCGGCAAGGCACTGTATTCAGGTATGCTGAACGAGCAGGGCGGAGTGATTGATGACCTGATCGTATACCGCATGCCCGAAGGTTTTCGGGTAGTGGTGAATTGCGCCACCCGGGAGAAAGACCTGGCGTGGATGAGCACCCAGACAAGTGGTTTTGAGGTGACGCTGCGCGAGCGCGATGATTTCGCCATGATTGCCGTACAAGGGCCGCAAGCCATCGAACGGGTTTTGCAGGTGGCAAGCCCGGCTCAGGCCGAAGTCATACGTTCGTTAAAGGTGTTTTACGGGTACGAGACTGATGGCTGGATGTTTTGCCGCACAGGCTATACAGGTGAAGATGGCCTGGAAATCCTGCTGCCAAATGCCGATGCTGCCTCGTTTTGGGCAGCGCTGCTGGCAGCAGGCGTTGCCCCCTGCGGCCTGGGAGCAAGAGATACCTTGCGCCTTGAGGCCGGAATGAATCTGTATGGCTCCGATATGGATGAGTCTGTGTCTCCTCTGGCCGCAAACATGGGGTGGACCATTGCCTGGGAGCCCGCCGAGCGTGATTTCATCGGCCGGCAAGCACTGGAGCAACAGCGCCTTGCGGCCGATCAGCCCAAGCTGGTGGGCTTGATTCTTGAACAAAAAGCCATTTTGCGCAGCCATCAGTCAGTGATTGTTGAAGGCATAGGTGAAGGTGAAATCACCAGCGGCAGCTTCTCCCCCACCTTGGGTTGTTCCATTGCACTAGCCAGGGTGCCGGCACAAACGGGCACCGAAGCTGTCGTCGAAGTGCGTGGTCGAAAACTGCCGGTCAAAGTGGTGGCCCCACCGTTCGTGCGCAAGGGGCAGCGCGTTTGTCAGTAGCAAATCAGCAAGCAGGAAAACAGGCAGTCTGAACGGGATTTCAGGGGTATTTCCATTTCATTATTGTCTAACGAAAATCTGTAGAACTTTGGGGTTTCTAGAATGAGTCACATTCCGCGCGAATTAAGATATCTGTCATCACATGAGTGGGTTCGTATCGAGGCCGATGGTACCGCGACTGTCGGGATTACCGATCATGCCCAGGATTTGTTGGGTGATGTGGTATTTGTAGACCTGCCTGAGGTCGGAAGTGATCTTACCGCCGGCGACGAGTCAGGCGTTGTTGAATCGGTCAAGGCGGCGTCAGACATTTTTGTGCCTATCAGCGGCCAGGTCATTGCGGTCAACGAGGCGCTCGAAGACAACCCGGATCTGGTGAATTCCGATCCCTATAACGACGGCTGGTTTTTCAAAATTCAGCCGAGCGATCTTGGTGAGCTTGATTCACTGCTGGATGCCGAAGGCTATGCCGAGATCTGCGAAGCCGATGATCACTGATTGCAGGTTTGATCGGGGATAGCTGCACTGGCTGCGGTTTTTGTTCCTTCGCAAAGCGTGTTTGTAAAACAGGATGACCAGATATTGGCTTGGCCCATGTCTGGTCATCCTGTTTTTGAAAGTTGATTTCAGGAGTCCTTTCATGCCATTTGTTCCCCATACCGATGCCGATGTTCAGAAAATGCTGGAGACCATCGGTGTTAACGATATTGACAGCTTGTTTGATGAAATTCCGTCACATCTGCGTTCTGGACCTTTGACCAATGTGCCGGACGGCCAAAGTGAAATGGCGCTGATGCAGGAAATGAGTCGACGGGCAAAACAGGATGCCGTTGATTTGTGTTTTATTGGCGCCGGTGCCTATGAACACCATATTCCGGCGGCGGTGTGGGATATTGCCTCGCGCGGCGAGTTCATGACAGCCTACACGCCCTACCAGGCCGAGGCCAGTCAGGGCACCCTGCAACTGGTGTATGAATATCAGTCGATGATGACAGCCCTTACCGGGCTGGATGTGTCCAATGCCTCTCTTTATGACGGCGCCTCTGCCGTGGCAGAGGCGGTGCTGATGGCGGTTCGCGCCAATCGCAAATCCAAGAGCAAGCGCATTCTGATCGCCGGCACCTTGCATCCGCATTACCGTGCGGCTGTGCAGGCGATAGTTGGCAATCAGGATATTGTCTTGGTCGAGGTGGCTTGTGATGCGGGTACGCTGACGCTCGATCATAGCTCCCTGACAGCGTTTGAAGGCGATGATTTTGCAGGCATGGTCATCGCTCAGCCCAACTTTTACGGGTCGCTGGAAGATGTCGGAAATCTCACCAACTGGGCCCACGCACAGAACATGCTGGTGATCGCGGTGGTTAACCCGCTGTCTTTGGCATTGTTGGCGGCGCCTTCAGAATGGGGTGATGCCGGGGCCGATATTGCAGTGGGCGAAGGACAGCCTCTGGGAATTCCGGTGGCATCGGGCGGGCCTTACTTTGGTTTCATTTGTTGCAAAGAAGCCTACGTTCGCCAAATGCCCGGACGGATCATTGGCCAAACGGTCGATCTTGAAGGCAAGGTTGGCTACGCACTGACCCTGCAGGCGCGGGAGCAGCATATTCGACGTTCCAAGGCCACATCCAATATCTGTACCAATCAGGGTCTGATGGTGACGGCGGCAACCATCTATATGAGTTTGCTAGGCTACGAAGGACTGCACCAGGTTGCCACGAGTTCGCACGCCAACGCCGAGAAATTGCGCAACTTGTTGCGGGAAACAAAAGGCGTGCGTGTGGCTTTGCAGCAGCCCATTTTTCATGAATTTGTGTTGCACACCGAGAAGCCGGCGCGTCTGGTACTCGAACACATGGAGTCCAAAGGCATTCTGGGCGGACTTGAGCTCACGTCTTACGCAGGGGCACCGGCCAACAGCATTTTGGTGTGCGTTACCGAAACCAAAACCGACGCGGATCTGGCGCGTTATGTCGCTGCTTTGCAACAGGCTATCGAAGAACTGGAGGCTGTCACATGCTGATTTTTGAACGTAGTGCAAAGGGACGCCGTGCCATCGCCCAATCACCGGGCCAGTCACCGCAGGTGGTCGATATTCCACAAGGATTGCTGCGCAAGCAGGCGCCGGGATTGCCGGCCGTGTCCGAATTGCAGGTAGTGCGCCATTACACCAACCTGTCACGCAAGAACTTTTCTATCGATACGCATTTTTACCCGCTCGGCTCCTGCACCATGAAGTACAACCCGCGCGGTGCTCACAGGGCTGCCAGTTTGCCTGGGTTCCTGCAGCGTCATCCGCTGGCTCCCGAGTCGCGCAGTCAGGGTTTTTTGGCGTGCATGTACGAGTTGCAGCAGGTGATAAAAGAAGTGACGGGCATGGCAGCGGTTTCCCTCACACCCATGGCGGGTGCCCAGGGCGAATTTGCCGGCGTCGCCATGATTCGTGCCTATCACGAAAAGCGGGGAGATCATGGCCGCACGGAGATTGTGGTGCCCGAAGCCGCTCATGGAACCAATCCGGCGACGGCCGTGATGTGTGGGTATAAGGTGCGCGAGATTCCCGTGCTGGCCAATGGCGATGTAGACCTGGAAGGGCTGAAAGCAGTGGTCGGACCGCAAACCGCGGGCATCATGATGACCAATCCCTCGACCTGTGGTGTGTTTGAGCGCCAGATTGAGGCCATTGCAAAACTGGTGCACGGGGTGGGGGGCTTGCTGTATTACGATGGGGCGAACCTCAATGCCATATTGGGCAAAGTCAGACCTGGCGACATGGGGTTCGATGTGCTGCATATGAATCTGCACAAAACCTTTGCCACACCGCACGGCGGCGGCGGCCCAGGCGCGGGCCCGGTGGCGGTAAGCGCACGGCTGGCGCCGTTTCTCCCGGTGCCGATCGTGGGCGTGGAGGATGCCGGGGGGGAGCCTGCTTACTGCTGGCTGGATGAGGAAGCCTTGCCGGACAGCATTGGCCGCTTGTCCGCGTTCATGGGGAATGCCGGCATTCTGCTGCGGGCATATGCCTACGCAGCACTGCTGGGCCGCGAGGGATTGCGCCGGGTGGGTGAGTATTCCACCCTCAATGCAAATTATCTTGCGGCACGTTTGCAGGAAGTCGGCTATACGCTGGCCTACCCCGATCGGCGTGCGACCCATGAGTTCATAGTGACTTTGAGCAAACAGGCCAAAGAGCTGGGTGTGACCGCCATGGACGTAGCCAAACGCTTGCTGGACTACGGTTTTCATGCGCCCACCACCTACTTCCCCCTGCTGGTGCCCGAATGTTTGCTGATCGAGCCGACGGAAACGGAATCGATAGAAGAGTTGGACGGATTTGCCGCCGCCATGGCTGCCATACTCGAAGAGGCCCGTACCTCACCCGATAAAGTGCGCGGTGCGCCCTTTACCCAGCCGGTACGACGTCTCGACGACGTGAAGGCCGCGCGCGAGCTGAATGTGGCTTACCGGGCACCAGCCCAGGGGTAGGCGATCGCCGGTTTCGCTGAAACAAAAAAAGCCAGGCAACTGCCTGGCTTTTTTGTATGGAGGCTTAACTCGCCCGGTTGACGCAACTGATTCCCATGTCGCTGAAGTTTTCCTTCATGTCATCAATGTCGTACGAGGTTAGTCCGACGTATTCAAGAATGTCGTTCTTCACCCGGTTCCACTCGTAGTCTTCCGTTTGTCCACCCAGGGTGATGAAATTGCCGCAAATGTGCTCGGCAATTTTGAGAATCGCCAGCAGGTTCTTTTTTTCCTGCTCCTTGCCGTCTTTATTGGCAAATAACTGATCCGCGCTGTGGTGCTCGGCAATGACCTCACAAATGGTAGGCGGAAGATTCCAGGATTTGGCCGTGTAGTAGCCGACCACCGCATGGTTGGTATTGCAGTAGCCGTTTTCAATATCCACCACCCGGCTGTTCTTGGCCGCGTAGGATTGTTCGATGATGTTTTGATAGTCAGGAAACCGCACCATCATCAGCGGAATGCCTGCATTATGAAACAAGCCCATGGCGTAGGCAGAATCCGGGCTGTAATAGCCAATCTGTTTGGCAATGTTGGCGCACACCATGGCAATGTCGTTGGCGGTATCCCAAAACCGGGTCAGAGATACGATTTTTTCATCCGACATTTCACCTTTGATAGATATCCCGTTAAGAATATTGATAACGCTGTTCAGGCCCAGCAAAGATACGGCCTGCTCAATGGAAGTAATCTTGTTGGCCAGTCCGAATACCGGCGAGTTGACGAATTTGAGCATGGTGCCCGAAAGACCTACATCCTGACTGACGAGGCGGGCGATCTGCTTCAGGTCAGGGTCTGGCATGGCCTGCTCCATTTGCAGGTCAACCAGGATCTGAGGCTGGGGCGGAATTCGGATGCCTTGCAAAATATGTCGAATCTGCTCTTCGCTTAATTCGGTTGCCATAACATCTCCGGCAAAGTATTTCGGGCGCAATTTTCTGGGGTAAGTCCAGTTTAGATGATTACTAGTTGATTTCTAGCCGATTTATGTAATCGCCAAACGAGCACCCATGGGGCTTGAATGGCTCATGTTATACTGCACTTTTTTGGGGTGGGAGTGAGCAATGTCCAGTATCAGGCTGCAGTTGAACAAGGGGGCGGATCGTCGGCTCAAACAGGGTCACTTGTGGATTTACAGCAATGAAATTGACACCCGGGCAACCCCGCTGGCCGGCGTGCCCGCGGGTGAGCAGGTGCGTATTGTTTCTCACGAGGGCAAGGTGCTGGGCACCGCCATGATCAATCCGGCCACGCTGATTTGCGGCCGACTGATCAGCCGGCTGCCAGATCAATTTATGGATAAGGGGCTCTTGGTGCACCGGCTTAACATGGCACTATCGGCACGCGAGGCCGTGTTTGATGCGCCATTTTACCGCCTGGTATTTGGAGATAGTGATGGACTGCCCGGGCTGGTAGTGGATCGCTTTGACGATGTTTGTGTGGTGCAAATCTCCCTGGCTGGAATGGAGCGTCTGAGGGGCGAGGTGGTGGCCGCGCTCATCAAGGTCGTCAACCCCGTCAGCATCGTATTTAAAAACGATGGCAAAATGCGTGAGGTGGAAGGCCTGTCATCCTATGCGGAAACCGCGTACGGCCCGCCGGTTGAAGAGACGCGAATACAGGAAAACGGTGTAAATTTTGTGGCGCCGGTGCTTGCAGGGCAGAAGACGGGCTGGTTTTTTGATCATCGCATGGGGCGTGACCGGCTTCGTGCCTACGTCAAGGGCAAACGTGTGCTTGATGTGTTCAGCTATGTCGGTGGCTGGGGGGTTCAGGCCGCAGCTTTTGGGGCGCGGGAAGTGGTGTGCGTCGACAGCTCGGCGCTGGCCTTGTCCTATGTGGAGCGCAATGCAAACCTGAACGGTGTAAGTGATCGGGTGCGTACCCTCGAAGGCGATGCCTTTAGCCTGTTAAAACAGCTGCGCGATGAACGTGAGCGGTTTGATGTCATCATCGTCGATCCGCCAGCCTTTATTCCAAAGCGCAAGGATATCAAAACCGGCGAGCAGGCCTATCAGCGCCTTAACCAGCTGGCGCTGCGCCTGCTTGAGCGGGATGGCATTCTGGTTTCGGGATCCTGCTCCATGCACCTCAGTCGTGAGCGGTTAATCGATATTATCCGTTCGGTTGGTCGCGAAACCGACCGGTTTGTGCAGATTCTGGAGCAAACGCACCAGGGAGCCGATCATCCGATCATACCCGCTATTCCTGAAACCGAGTACCTCAAGGCCGTCTTCGCTCGCTCCTTGCCATCTTTCTGATGCCTTTGTCGGTGCGCTTCATTGACGCAGGCTGATGACAGGCCAGCCTTCACGCGTGGCGTGGCTGTGGAGGGTTTGGTCGGGGTCTACTGCAACAGGATTGGGCACTTTTTTCAGCAGTGGCAGGTCATTGTGCGAGTCACTGTAGAAAAAGGCGCCCTCCAGTGTCTGCTGCCTGGTTTTTAACCATTGCGTCAGACGAAGCACTTTGCCTTCCTGAAAACTGGGGGTGCCCACAATTTTGCCGGTGTAGCGGTTTTCGACCAACTCGGGCTCGGTGGCAATCAGATCGTCAACGCCAAGCAATTCGGCAATCGGTTCGGTAACAAAGCGATTGGTAGCGGTGATGATCAGCAGGTAGTCCCCGGCCTTGCGGTGCTTGTCCAGCAGGTCTGCGGCTTTTTGCAGCAGCAGCGGCTGGATTTTTTCGGCCACAAACTGCTCACGCCAGCGGGCCAGTG
>JBFHRO010000107.1:0-11254 GCA_041591635.1 Oleiphilaceae bacterium
ATGATGGAATGTCTGCGCCTGTGTACCGGGGCTTGGATAGTTGCGCCCGACAATGCATTCATAGACCTTGGCATCGATAAAGACCTTGACCAGATCCGGATTGATGTAGCCTTGCTTTGCCTCATCGTTCAGAATCCGGAACGCAACCTCTCTGGGAACCGCTGGTTTGTAGGGTCTGTCACTGGCGGTCAGGGCATCGTAGATGTCACAAATGGTCATGATTTGTGAAGGTAACGGAATGCTCTCCTTACCCAGTCCGCGCGGATAACCGTCGCCGTTGAGCTTTTCGTGATGCGCACCGGCAATCGTGGGAATATCCATGAGCTCAGGGGTCCAGGGAATCAGACGCAGGAAATTTTCGGTATGAGTCACATGCGATTGTATCTCCAACCGTTCCTCTTCACTGAGGCTGCCCCTGGGGATAGACAGGGCGAGATATTCGGGCTTGCTGATCAACGGTCCCTTGCACCCATGGCAATCCAGCACTTCGTAGGCATGGACCTCCTCCAGCCCGTGAGACAGAGCCTCGGCCAGCACTTTGGGCTCGTTGGCTTCGTGAATCTGAAGCCAGAACTGCTCCAGGCGCTGGATTTCAGCCTCAATCTGCTCCCGAACCTGCCGGATATGCGCCTCGTCAAACCCCTGGCGCAGGAACTCCAATGATTTTTCTGCCGCCTGACGACGTAACGATTCCTGTGCCAGACGAATTCGATAACAAATGACATCGAGCTGATGGTTCGTCAGCTTCTTGGGCTTGGTCAGCACCGCCTCGCGCACCCCGACTTTGCCAAAGTCATGCAGCAGGGCCGCATATTTGAGCTGGCGCATATCACGCTCATCGAGAATCGCATTGCGCAATGCGGGTACATCGCACCTCGGCAACGCCCTTGCCAGCTGGTCCGACAGGTCTGCCACCCGAAACGAGTGACCGCTGGTGGTGGGATCGCGCTGTTCAATGGCAGCCACTGAGGCGTAGACAAAACCGTCAAACAAGCGCTTGATGCTCTCGATCAACACCCGGTTCTCGATCGCGATAGCCGACTGGCTTGCCAGGGCACGCAACAGCACCCGCACGCCCTCATCGAAGGGAATAACATGCTGCAGGGCATCTTCCGGGGTGCGCAAAAGCACATCGGCCGTACTGGTACGATTAAGAAACTGCAACACACCAATCACCTCTTGCCGATAGTTTTTGATCGGCATGGTCAACAGTGACACGCTGCGATAATTGTTGGTTTCATCGAAGTAGCGATTGAACTGGTAGGGCGCATTGGCCGGCAAATGATAGGCGTCATCAACCGTTAGCTCCACCCCATGTTGCGCCACATAACCTACGATGGAGCGATCATTCAACGCAAACCGCTGCTCTTCAAAAGGGAAATCAATTGACGCATTCTGTGTGAGCTTGAACACAAGCTCTCTGGCATCGGGATTCTTGTCATCCACCAAAAACAGGGATGCCGCATCGCAGCAGGCCAGTTTGCGGCCTTCATCGAGGATGCGATCCAGCAATTGTCCGAGATCTTTTTCTGCCGAAAGTGCCGTTCCTATTTGGGCCAGGCGGGACAGATGGGCGGTTTTGTTCTGCAACACACGGTTGAGCTGACCAAACTGCCCCTTCAGCACCCAGTGGGTCAGAGCCGCTTCGATATTCTTGAGCGTGGCGCGTTCGGGAAACCCGGATGGCACAAAAAAATCCGCTGCCAGTTCAAGATTATCCTCGGCCACACAATCATAGTAACAGTCGGCAGACTCGAGCCACTCCCGCCCCAGCAGCCGGAGCAAGGTGGCATCCACAATCAGCACCACCGGATTCGCCGCCTTGACGCTCTCGATTGAATTGACATAGGCACAACTGATGCCGTTCTTGCGCAACTTTTCGGCCAATCCGGTCGCCGCAAAGGCGTCGCCATAGGCAACCACAAGCTCACTGAAGGATTTCGGTGATTTATTCATAGCCAACTCCTGCACATGCTGCACATCCTGCACACTATAGCTACATAATAGCCTCTCACAGCATCCACGCCCTGCTGCAAAAGGCTATTTACCCGCCCGTTTGATAAAAGTCGCCTCGCCACCCTGAACACCAGGCTAGAGCGCCAGATAACGCTCCAGTTCGGTGCGAAACGCGGCCTGCACACCCAGATTTTTCATCATCCAGTAGTGGCCGGCAATCATGCGGTCGATGAACAGACTTTCCACCGGCGGCTTGAAGGATTCAAGATAATCAAAGACGGTCGAAGCCTTGGCTGCCAGGCGCTTGTGCAAATCGGCGCTGGCAAAGTCGTAGGGGGTGTCATCCAGAAACGGACGGATGAAAATGTCGCGCCACATGGCATAGTAGGCTTCATCAATGGCGGGCTTGTCTTCTACTCTCACACCCAGATCCACAAGGTAACGGTCAAGGGCCCGATAGTCTTCTCCGATTCCCGCAATCAGCGCGGCCTTATACGCCACCAGCACCTCTGGCTTGAGTTTTTTGACACAGCCAAAATCGTACATGATCAAAGTGCCATCGGGCCGGAATGCGAAGTTGCCCGCATGGGGATCACCGTGAATACACTGGAACTTGAACAACTGGTCGGCCATGGTGGTAAAAATTCGGTGTCCGATATCATTGATGATAGCCTTGGAGTAACGCTCGGGCGTCACCTGGCTGATGTGATCCCCTTCCAGCAATTCCAGTGTCAATACCCGCCGGGTTGACAACTCGGGCAGTGCGGCCGGAATCAGTACCTTCTCGTCTTGCCGGTGAAACTCGCGAAAGGCGTCCAGATTGCGAGCTTCGTTCTGATAGTCCAGCTCTTCATGCAACCGCTGGCGTACTTCTTCAAACAGCTGGTCCACGCTTTCTTTGGGTATCTTCAACAAGCCGCCAAGCTTGAGCGCCAGACGTAATTGCTTGAGATCCGCATCGCACGACACGTCAACACCGGGATACTGCACCTTCACGATCACCTGGCGGCCATCTTTCGTGGTGGCCCGATGCACCTGGCCAATGGACGCTGCCGCATAGGGCACCGGGTCGAAGGTTTCAAACAAGGCTTCGGGATAGGCCCCCAGCTCCTGCAAAATCTGGGTGCGGATAACCTCGATATCGACCGGCGGGGCTTCTTTCTGGAGCTTCTGCAGGGCGCTGGCGAATTCCTTGGGCAAGAAGTCCTGGGTTTGAGAGGCAATCTGCCCCACTTTCATCACCGCCCCCTTGAGCTCACCCAGGGTGGTTACGATTTCATCGGCCATTTTCTTGTAGGATTTGCTCAGCCGCTCTTCCTGCTTTTCAGGGTCGGCAAACAGCCGTCCCATTCGCTCCGAGGCATAACGACCGGCCACCGTGGCGGTCATTCCGGCCAATTTGAACATTCGCCCGGCGCGCGAGGTGGTTGTTTTTTTGCTCATAGCACAGCTCCGCTGCAAGAATCCCAAGAATCCGGTCAGTCCAGACTGGCCGGTACCACGCAGGTGTTAAGCGAGAACCCACCTTCAAGCAACGCCGTCAACTGCATACCCGGTAGCAGTGGGCCAACACCTGCCGGCGTACCCGTAAGCACGACATCACCCGGCAGCAAGCTGAAATGGCCCGATATAAAACGCAGCAAGGCGACAATAGGGGTAATCATGTCGGCTGACGAGCCGCTCTGGCGCAGGACGCCGTCGAGAGTGAGTGAAAAGCGTAACGGCGCATCGAAATCGATCTCGGCCGCCCTCACAAACCAGCTTAACGGACAGGCGCCATCAAAGCTCTTGGCGATTTCCCAGGGGTGCCCCTTGGCCTTGAGCTGACCTTGCAACTCCCGCAGGGTGAGATCCAACCCCAAGCCGATGCCGACTATAGCCGCCTGGGCCTGGGCCGAACTGGCGCGACACAAGGGCGCACCGATCAGCACCGCCAGCTCGGTTTCAAAATGGCATTCGCCCCGATCGGTTGGAATCATTACCGGATCGGTCATTGAAACTACCGCCGTGGCCGGCTTCATAAACAGAATCGGCGTTTCTGGTATGGGATTGTTCAGCTCCCGGGCATGGTCAGCATAGTTTCTGCCAACACACACGACCTTGCCAGGTGCGGCCGCAAACTCGGTGCCATCGGTAAATCGGTGTCTGTAGGGCATGCGCAATCCTTAAGGTCGCATCAAAGGTCAAAGATCTTGCCGGGATTCATCACGTTATTGGGATCAAAAACCCGCTTGATGCCTTTAAGGTAACTCACTTCGACCTTGCTGCGGGTGTATTCAAGGTAGTGTTTCTTCACCAGCCCCACGCCATGCTCCGCCGAAATGCTGCCACGATGTTTTTCAACGATCTCGAAGACCCACTTGTTGACCTTTTCGCACTGCTTGAAAAACTCGTCTTTAGGCAAGGCCGCCGGTTTGAGGATATTCAGATGCAAGTTGCCATCGCCAATGTGTCCGAACCAGATGAGTTCAAAGTCGGGGTAATGCTCTTTAACCACCGCATTGATTTCATTAAGAAAAGCAGGCACCCGGGAGACCACAACCGAAATATCGTTTTTGTAGGGGGTATGTTTGGCAATCGATTCGGAAATGCCTTCGCGCAGACGCCACAGGCTTTTGAGCTGGGTTTCGTTTTGAGACACCACGCCATCGAGCGCCCAACCTTCTTCCACGCATTGTTCAAACAGGGCCAGCGCCTGTTCCATCACCTGCTCCGAGGTCGCCTCGAACTCAAGCAGCGCATAAAAAGGCGCTGCCGTGGCAAAGGGCGCCCCAATGCCGGCTTCACGAATGACGTGCGTCATCGCCTGATGCGAAAAGAATTCATAGGCCGTCAGGTCTATTTTGGCCTGAAAGCAACGCAACACATCCATGGTATGGGTGATATCGGCAATACCGAGCACCAGCACAGTAAGGTTGTCGGGCTTGCGGGTGAGTTTCATGGTCGCTTCGGTGATGAAGCCCAGCGTGCCTTCGGCGCCAATAAAGAGGTGGCGCAAGTCATACCCTGTGTTGTTTTTTTCGAGATCTTTGTTCAGCTCAAGAATATCCCCCGCGCCTGTGACGACCGTCAGCCCCGCCACCCAGTCACGGCTCATGCCGTACTTGATCACCTTTATACCGCCGGCGTTGGTTGAAAGGTTGCCACCCAGCTGGCTGGACCCTGCCGAGGCGAAGTCCACCGGATAATACAGCCCCTGCTCCAGCGCAAAGGTCTGCAACTGGGCAGTGACCACGCCCGCCTGGCAACGCACCGTCCGGTCCTCGGCGCTGAACTCGAGGATTTGATTCATGTAGTCGAAGGCAACAACGATTTCTCCCTGGGTGGCGACGGCGCCGGCACTCAACCCCGTTCGGCCACCGGAAGGGACCAGTCCGATCCGGTGGCGATTGGCAAACTGCACCAAGGCCTGCACCTGCTCCGTCGTTTTTGGAAACACAATGGCCAGCGGGCGCGGTTCGTAGATCCGGGTCCAGTCCTTGCCGAAGGTGGTCAGTGCATCGGTGTCCGTACGTACCTTGCCTTCATCCAGAAGGCCCGTAAGTTCTTCAATTAATTGCGCAGAAGCCGTATTTGTCATTGCATTGATCCTGATCTTTTTTACGCCAGACACCTGTCAAATTTCGCAAATATGGTATCATAGCCGGCTTGTTCTGTTGATCCTGCAAACACTAAAACGCCGGATCGATCACTTTCGTTTCCAAACCCAAAGGTTACCGATAGACCATGGCCAATACGTCGCTCGACAAAAGCAAGATCAAGTTCCTTCTTCTTGAAGGCGTTCACCAGTCTGCCGTTGACACGCTTAAGGCGGCTGGTTACACCAACATTGAGTACCACACCGCCTCCTTGTCGGACGAAGCACTGCTGACCGCCATCGCCGACGCGCATTTTGTAGGCATTCGCTCACGCACCCAGCTGACCGAAAGCGTGTTTGAAGCGGCACCCAAACTGATCGCCGTGGGCTGCTTTTGTATCGGAACCAATCAGGTCGACCTGCAGGCCGCAACCGCCCGCGGCGTGGTGGTTTTTAACGCCCCTTATTCGAACACCCGCAGCGTGGCCGAACTGGTAATTGCTGAAGCCATTCTGCTGTTGCGCGGCATTCCCGAGAAAAACGCCATGGCACACCGGGGCGGCTGGCTGAAGTCGGCCACCAACAGCTACGAAATCCGCGGCAAGAAGCTTGGCATCGTGGGCTATGGCAGCATTGGTACCCAGCTGTCAGTGATCGCCGAATCCCTGGGCATGAAAGTCATATTCTGCGACATAGTCACCAAGTTACCCCTGGGCAATGCGGTGCAGGTACCTACGCTCAAGGATTTGATGAGCGAGGCCGATATTGTCACCCTGCACGTTCCCGAAACCGCGGCAACCAAATACATGATTGGTGCAGAGCAACTGGGCTGGATGAAAGAAGGCAGCATTCTGATCAATGCGGCGCGGGGCACAGTCGTGGATATCGAGGCCCTGACCGAAACCCTGCGTAGCGGCAAACTTCTGGGAGCCGCCATTGATGTGTTTCCGGTGGAACCCAAGAGCAACAATGACGAGTTCATTTCGCCCCTGCGGGAATTCGACAATGTCATTCTCACACCGCACATTGGCGGCAGCACCATGGAAGCCCAGGAAAACATCGGACTGGAAGTCGGCGAGAAACTGGCCCGCTACAGCGACACAGGTGCCACCGTCACCTCCGTCAACTTCCCCGAGGTCGCCCTGCCCGCCCATCCCAACAACCACCGTTTGCTGCACATTCACCAGAACGTGCCCGGCGTGCTGTCAGAGATCAACAAGGTGTTTTCCGACAACGGCATCAACATCTGCGGTCAGTACCTGCAAACCAACGACAAGGTGGGTTATGTGGTGATCGACGTTGACAAGGAATACAGCGAACTTGCACTGGAGAAGCTGCGCCACGTGAAAGGCACCATTCGTTGCCGCGTGCTCTTCTGATCGGGCAAACGCCTCGAATCACCCTTGTTTTGTTGAAAAAACCCGGCTCGCCGGGTTTTTTTGTGCAAAGTCTTCAATCACACTTGAATTAATAGACGACCGGTCACATAATAAGTCCCATGAGCAGACCAAGACGCAGTGAACAATCCCGTGAAGCCCTGATCGAAGCCGGCATGAATCAGCTGGCCCAGTATGGCTACCACGGCACCGGCATCAAGCAGATCCTTGATGAGGTCAAGGTGCCCAAGGGATCCTTCTACAACTATTTCGACAGCAAAGAAGCCTTTGTTGCCGAAATTATTGAGCACTACGCCAGTCAGGTATTTGACGAGCTGGTGCGTTTTGTTGACAGCACCCGCGACCAGCTCACCGCCATGGATCAGCTTAAAGCCATTTATGCCTACATGATGAACAAGTACGAAGCCCTTGGCTTTCGTCAAACCTGCCTGATTGGCAGCATTGCCGCCGAAATCGGCAGCAGTAGCGAACGCTGCCAAAAGGCGATGAGCGAGGCGGTCAACCTTTGGTGTCAGCACATCACCGAACTGGTCGCCGAAGCGCAGCGCGACGGCGACGTACGTGCCGACCTGCCCCCACACGAACTGGCACACCTGATCTGGTCTGTGTGGGAAGGCAGCCTGCTGCGAATGAAGCTGGAAGGCTCCAGCGAGTCCGGCCGTAAGGTATTGCGGCTCTTACTGGATCAACTTTTACCGCCGGTGTGAAGATACCGGCTCTGAGTATTCACAAGGCCTTGGGCCTTTTTTTTGAAACATGTAACCAGACGACCGGTCTAATTACACATAACCACGAGGTTTGTATGTCAACCATCACCCTGAGCACTCCCTTTACCCTGCCACGAGGCGTGACCATCAAGAACCGCCTCTTCAAGTCAGCCATGAGCGAGCAGTTGGGCACCCGGGATCACAATCCACAGCCGGGCCTGGCCAACCTGTACCGCACCTGGGCGCAAGGTGGCATAGGGCTGGCGATCAGCGGCAATATCATGATTGAGCGCACTGCCTTGGGTGAACCCAAAAACCTGGTGCTTGATGAACAGAGCGACCTCAAAGGCTTCCGTGCCTGGACAACTGCCGGCACTGAACATGGGACTCACTTGTGGGCGCAACTGAATCACCCCGGCAAACAGACACCCAACTTTCTTAGCAAGGAGCCCGTGGCACCTTCGGCCATTGCGTTGGAACAGGGGCTGGAAAAAGGCTTTAACAAGCCTCGGGCCCTTGGCGAGGAGGAAATCCGCACTATCATCGCAAAGTTTGCCACCAGTGCCCGCCTGGCGCGGGAGGTTGGCTTTACCGGCGTGCAGATTCACGGCGCCCACGGCTACCTGGTCAGCCAGTTTCTGTCGCCACGCCACAATCAGCGTACCGATAGCTGGGGCGGCTCGCTGGACAACCGCATGCGTTTTGTCCGTGAGGTTTATCGAGCCATCCGCGCCGCGGTAGGTGATGACTACCCGGTGGGCATCAAACTCAATTCGGCCGACTTCATGAAGGGCGGGTTTAGCGAAGAAGAGTCGATGCAAGTGGTTAAAACCCTGGCCACTGACGGCATTGATCTGATCGAAATTTCCGGCGGCACCTACGAAAGCCCGACCATGGTAGGCCACAAGGTGCCTGCCTCCACACGCCAGCGCGAGGCCTATTTTCTCGCCTATGCCGAGCAGATTCGGGCATTGGTAAAAACGCCGCTGGTCGTCACGGGGGGATTCCGCTCTGCCAGGGCGATGACCGATGCCCTGAACACGGGCGCCACGGATTTTATTGGTCTGGCCCGACCGCTGGCAGTGGATCCGGAACTACCCAACAAGGTGATGCAGAACTCCGCCCACAGCATCCAGCTACGGCCCTTGACGACAGGCTTCAAGCTGGTGGACCGGATCGCCATGCTCGATATTACCTGGTACGAATCACAGCTGGCACGTATGGCAAACCGCCAAAAGCCCAAGCCCGACCTCAGCGAGTGGTCGACCTTTGTGCGCATGCTGGCCAGTGCCGGTGCCTATTCGTTACGCAAGCGCCGGGCCTGAAATCGCCTGTAGGTAAAAGCCCGAAAATCTGCCACCATTCTCCCTGATCTGGCGGGCACGGGTTTGTCCCGCCCTGTACCGGAGACTCCCGCCTGATGAACGGGCTTTCGCACCGGGCGCATTTTGAACGCCTGGATGAACTACTGACCGACCAGCCGCGCCTGTGGCGGGCCAATCCCTTTATGGAGCACCGGCTGGCCTGGGAAACCCGCTACCCGGAGCTTTCGACCTGGTTACGCACACAAACACCACCCGACTCCGACCTGCGCCACTGGCAGGCGCCGGAGCCCTTCCCCACGCTGGTGCGTCAAACGCAGGCGCTGTGCCAGATCGCACCGCTGCCGACCCGCTCCCTTGAGATCAACCCGTTTCACGCGGTGGATATCCCCGGGCGTAAATGGGATCAGATCGGCGCCTTTGCCGCTTGCCTCGATTTTGCCTCGCCCCCGGCACACTGGCTTGACTGGTGCAGTGGCAAGGGCCACCTGGGCCGGCTGCTCGGGCGCCATGGCACCCCGTACCTGTGTCTGGAGCGCGATGACGCCCTGATTGCGCAAGGCCAACGTCTGACCCAAAGATTGGGGCTGGCCGGCGAGCATCGGCAACTCGATGTCATGACCAGCCCATTGCCGCTCGTACCCGATCCCCGGGGCGCGGCAGTCGCGCTGCATGCCTGCGGTGATCTGCACCTGCGCCTGATGCAGTGGGCCTGTGAATCAGGCTGCCCCCGGCTTGCCATTGCCCCCTGCTGCTACAATCGCATGGCCGCGGCAGCGTACGAGCCTCTGTCTGTGCCGGCCCGGCACAGCGCCTTGGTGTTAAGCCGGCAGGATCTGCGCCTGGTCATGGCCGAAACGGTCACCGCCGGCGCGCGCGTGCGCCGCCAGCACGATCTTGCCATGGCGCGCCGACTGGCTTTCGATTTACTGCAACGGGAAATTCGGGGGGATGACAATTATCTTCCGACGCCTTCGCTGTCACCGGTCTGGCTGCAGCGGCCTTTTGCCGAGTATTGCGCCCATCTGGCCGCCCTGAAAGGCTTGCCTGCGTTGCCAGCGCAGCACTGGGAACACCTGGAACAGCAAGGCTGGCAGCGTCTGGCCGAAGTTCGCCGCCTGGAAGTGGTGAGGAATCTGTTTCGTCGCCCGCTGGAACTCTGGTTGCTGCTCGATCGGGTGCTTTTTCTGGAATCCCAAGGCTATGTGGTCCGGCTGGGGGAGTTCTGCTCCTACGCCCTTACCCCCAGGAACCTGCTGATCCAGGCAGAACGATACCCGACGCCGTAACCAGGGCGCAGATCATCCACAAAAGCTGTGGATAACCTTGTGCATCAGCGCCTGAAAAACCCCGCGAAGCCCCGGCTTTCTGCCCTTGTAGAAGACTGAAGAGAAATTGATCAGTCTCTTGAGACACGCCGGGGCCCCTGGTCAGGATGGTTATCTGGCAATCGAAAAGATCGCCGACTCACCGATGTAGCAATAGCCATCTTTGGCGAAAAGCTGTGCCTGGTATTCGCCGCTGGCCAATGAACTGAATGACAGGCTGCCGTTTTTGCCATTGGTGTACTTCCAGGCAACGTAGCTATCATTTCGTTTGCACGATTTGGTCAAGGTGCCTTTCTTGAAGATACCTATCCAGTCTGTGCTGTTTCCGGAGCCTTCCCGATACTGGATAACCACGTTTTCACCGATTTTGTAGAGGTTTTTTGAGGGTGACAGGGTTGCGTTACCGCCACCGCCATTGCCGCCCCCACCATTATCGCCGCCGCCATTGCCTCCGCCGCCATTGCCGCCACCGTCAACTACAGAAAAATTCAGTGCGGTGCCGATATGGCAATAACCATCGTTCGAGAACATTTGCGCCTGAAAGTCACCCTTGACCAGCCCGCTGAAATCGAGGCTTCCTGACCTGCCGTTGGTATATTTCCAGGCGATGTAGTTATCCTGTTGCTGACAGGAGCTCTTCAATTCGCCGCGTTTGAAAATCCCCACCCAATCCCGGGAGCTTCCGGAACCGTTCTTGTAGTTAAGAACCACCTTTTCCCCGACACTGTAGGTGGACTTGGGCGCCGTCAGGGTGTCCTTCGGATTGCCTGTGTTGCCACCGCCATTGTTTCCGCCGCCGTTATTGCCGCCACCGGTGTCTACGGCAGACAGGCACGTGGCCCGCGCTATGGTTCTGCCCATTTCATTCAAACTGCACTGGGAGAATCGGTCGCTGCTGTTGTAGTAGGGGTTCATCAAAAAGCTGCTGCCTTCGCTGCGGCACGGCGAGCCACCCTCATTGTCATGC
>JBFHRO010000108.1:0-11207 GCA_041591635.1 Oleiphilaceae bacterium
CGCAGGCGCAACCACGGCCTCAACGGGCCCATCTGCGCTCTGCGTCGTGCCTGCACGGGCGATATCCTGCGCTGCACGCTGCATCCCCTGCATGCCGGTGCTGATACCTTGAAGCCCGGTGCCAAGCAATGAATTAACCATCACCCACTCCTTCCCAGTCAGCTTTTTCAATCTGGAATGACCCTGATTAAATTAGACCAGCAAATTGATCAATTTTCAACCACACCCGAGCCAGAGTGAGGATTGCGTCGCGTCGCCGCCCCTGACTAACCGGGAGATAAGAGGTCAACCGGCCCCGGCAAGCAGTGGCTGAAGATCAATAAAAGCGGCGAGATGCTCAATACTCAGCGGATCAGCATAAGGCAGAACGCCCAGACAAGGCGCCCCGAGCCACTGCCTTAAGGTAGCGATGTTTTCGCTTTCTGCCTGCATGGGCTGACTGGAGGTACGATTCGCCACCCATCCGGCCAGTCGCAGACCATCGTTCTGAATCGCCCGGGCGGTAAGCAGCGCGTGATTAAGACAGCCCAAACGCAAGGCGACTACCAGAATGACCGGTGTCTGCAGGGTGACAGCCAGGTGCGCCAGGGTTTCCCGATCATTTAACGGCACCATCCAGCCCCCCGCCCCTTCAATCAAGGCCAGATCCGCGCTCTGCATCAAGGCACCCCGGCATAAGCCCGCCAGGCGAGCCACGGTCAGGGTTCTGCCCTCATCTTTGGCGGCAATGTGGGGGGCAATCGCTTGCTTGAGTGCGATCGGATTGACCTGATCGTAAGGCAGGTGTTGCGTCATATGTTGCTGCAACATCAAGGCGTCTTCATTGACCAGTCCGTCGGCGGTTTCATCGCAGCCGGCCGCAACGGGTTTGAGTGCCAGGGTTCGCAAACCCTGGGTTCGGGCCGCATGAAGAATAGCTGCCGTGGCACAGGTTTTTCCCACCTCGGTGTCGATTCCGGTGACAAAGAAGGTTTTAGGCATAGCGTATCCTCAGACTGGTGGAGCTTTAAGAACGAAATAGGCAATCTCATAGGTGGCGGGCAACCCTGAATCCGACCGAAAGGATTCGTATGCCGCCAGAAAGGCACTCAGTCGCGCCCGCGATGTCGACTGGCGCGGACGATTTTGGGTGACATTGTGGGCCCCCAGCATTTTCAGTTCCCGGGTCAAGTCTGTCACCGCGTCGTAGTAGAGCACCTTCTGCTGCTCTAGCTGGAGTGCTACCTGTAGCCCGGCCTGTTGCATGGCCCGTACAAGATCGGTCGTGCGGCAAAATTCATTGACGTGCTGGTATTGATCGACTCGCTCCCACGCCTGTCGCAGCTCATGCAGCGTGCCATCCAGCAGCGTGGCCAGGGCGCACCAGCCGCCCGGTTTTAACACCCGGCGAATTTCCGCGAACAATCTGGTGTTGTCGCTGCACCATTGAATCGCGAGGCTACTGAACACAAGGTCGGCCGAGCCTGTTTTGAGGGGCAGGTTTTCGGCATCCCCCACCAGATGGAAGACGCCCGGCAAGGGGTGTCGCTCCCGCGAATGACGCAACATGCCTTCGGCCAAATCCACGGCCACCACCTGGGCGACCCGGGGCAATGCCTGCAGGGCAGGCAGACTGTAACCCGTGCCACTGCCCAGATCGACTGCCAATGCCGCACCGGCAGGTTCACTATCACCCACACCTGCAGACAGGCTGGCGGCAAGGTCAAACAGGTGATCAGCGATCTCCCGCTGCAGATGGGCCGCCTGATCGTAAGAGGCCGCCGCCCGGCTAAAGGAGCCGGCAATCAAGGCCTTGTCGATGAGGGGCAGACTTTGCCCTGGGCAAGCGGTTTGGGGAAGGCCCTGCAGCCAGCCTGCGAGGGCATCCCGCACCTGCGGTGCAAAGCTGCCCCAGGGACAATGCCCCATACCGGGAATCACCCTGACCCTTGCGTGCACGCCGTCCACAACCGCCATCTCGGCCAGACTGACCGGTACCAATGCATCCGCCTCGCCCAAGAGCAACAACGTGGGCACCCTCAGCCCTGCCAGCGCCGTGCGCACATCGAGCTCGCGCAGCAAATGCAAACCGTTGGCCAAGGCTTCAGGAGAAGTGCGCCCGTCGGCGCGCGCGGCCTTGAGGGCTTTGAGATCATCGCGCGTGGCGCGCATTGCCGATTCCGATGATGCCGATGGCAACTGCCCCGGATCGGCTTGCACCTGTGCAGCCAGATAATCAAACTTTTTCAGCGTGGCCGCCAGGTTTTCGCGCAAACCCTGCTCAAAACCCTCGTAAATCGCCGGTGCCATGGCCGTTGGCCAATCGGACCGAGCCACAAAACAGGGATTGGTCTGCAATACCAGCAGTGCCGCCGGTCGGCAAAACTGGCCCGCCACCGCCGCAATCGCCAGGGTGCCACCCAGAGACCAGCCCAGCAGCAAACTGGAGTCATCCACCTCGGCAGCAATCCGTTGGCACCACTGTTGGCACGTTAAGGATTGGTCGAGATCAATGATGCAGCTACCCCGATCGGCCTCGACACTGGCAGCGAAGTCGCACCATAGACTTGCCGGCATGGACCAGCCGTTGACGATCACCAGTTTTCCGGGCCATTTCATTCGGCATCATCCTGCGCTGACAGGGCTTCTGACGCCTGCACAAGCATCAGTTCCGGTTGCTCGCGCGCAATGCTGCGAAGTGCCTCAAGCAGACGATCAAGGTGGGCATGGGTATGCAGGGCGCTGAAAGTCACCCGCAAGCGCGCGCTGTTGGCCGGCACCGTCGGCGGGCGAATGGCGGTAATGAGAATGCCGCGCTGTTCCAGTGCTGCCGCCAGCGCCAGCGCCTGATCCGCACCACCCACCAGCAAAGGCTGAATCGGCGTCTGCGGTGTGTCGGCCTCGGCCAGGGGTGTCAGCAGGGTAAAGCCGATGCGGCTGACTTCCTCACGAAAACGTCGCACCAGGGTCTGTAATTGCTCGCGCCGCCACTCGTCCTGCTCCAGCAATGCCAGACTGGCGCGGGTGGCCGCCGCCAGCGCCGGCGGCATCGCAGTGGTATAAATGTAGGTGCGGGCATTTTGGATTAGCGTTTCTATTAACAGGCGGCTGCCCGCCACAAAAGCCCCGGCCGTGCCAAAGGCTTTACCCAAGGTGCCTACCAGTACCGGCACCTCGGTGGCGGTCAGTCCGTAGTGACTGACAATGCCCCGGCCACCCACACCCAGGGTGCCAAATCCGTGCGCATCATCGACCATCAGCCAGGCACTGTGTTGCTGACAGCGGCGAGCCAGCGCCGGCAAGGGCGCCAGATCGCCGTCCATACTGAACACGCCATCGGTGACCACCAGGGTGCGGCGATAATCCCCCTGCGCCAGCAGCGAATCCAGATGTTCTGCGGCCGCATGACGGTAACGCTGAAACCGCGCACCGCAAAGCAGCCCGGCATCAAGCAGGGAGGCGTGATTCAAGCGGTCTTCAAGCACCCGATCCTGACGCCCCAGCAAGGCATTGATGACACCGATATTGGCCATATAGCCGGTGGAAAAAAACAGCGCGGCTTCCCTTTGGGTAAAGGCGGCCAAGGCTTCTTCGAGCGCATGATGTTCGCTGTGGTGACCGTTGACCAGATGGGAGGCTCCCCCGCCCACGCCCCAGCGGTGCGCGGCCTGGGTAAAGGCCTCGATGACCTGCGGATGATTGGCCAGGCCCAGGTAGTCATTGCTGCAAAAGGCCAGCATGTCACGGCCATCGAGGCGAATTTCCGGCCCCTGTGCCGACTCCAGCTGCCGCCGGACACGGTAAAGATGCTGCTGTTTTTTCTCAGCCAGCGCAGGAGCAAGATCAAAGCCCATCACAAGCCTCGTTGACAAGGAAGGAGGCAGGTCTTCGCGACCTGCCCAGGACAAAAGCATCAGCCTACCTGATACCCGTTACTGCAGATTGGCACCGGCAGAGGTCGCTTCATAGAAGAGGTGTTTAGTCTGCTCACGCTCAAGGGCTTCGACGATTTTTTGCTCCCGGTGGACTTCACTACTGCAATGACGCTCTTCGGGACGAATCCCCAGTTTCTGGAACAGTCTTTGATCGCTGTGCGCCTCGGGATTCGAGGTGGTCAGCAGCTTTTCACCGTAGAAAATGGAGTTGGCACCGGCAAAAAAGCACAAGGCCTGCATGCTTTCAGGCATCTGTTCGCGCCCGGCCGAGAGGCGTACATGAGACGCGGGCATCAGAATGCGGGCGACTGCAATGGTGCGAACAAAGTCGATGGGATCGATATCTTTTTCGTTTTCAAGCGGCGTGCCCTTTACTTTAACCAGCATGTTGATGGGCACGCTTTCGGGGTGAACTTCCATATTGGCCAGCTGCGCCAGCAGGGATGCCCGGTCGTCTTCCGATTCGCCCATGCCCATAATGCCGCCGCAGCACACCTTCATGCCGGCCTTGCGCACATTGGCCAGGGTTTGCAGGCGATCCTCGTAGGTACGGGTGGTAATGATGTTGCAGTAAAAATCCTTCGAGGTATCGAGGTTGTGGTTGTAGTAGTCAAGTCCGGCATCGGCCAGCGACAGGGCCTGATTTTCGGTGAGCATGCCCAGGGTCATACAGGTTTCCATGCCCAGGGCCTTGACCTGCTTGACCATGTCGGTGACGTAAGGCATATCCCTGTCATGGGGGTTGCGCCAGGCCGCGCCCATACAGAAACGGCTCGCACCTTTCTCCTTGGCGGCCTTGGCTTCGGTGATGACTTTTTCTACCGCCAGCAGTTTTTCTTTTTCAAGCCCCGTGTTGTAGCGGGCACTTTGCGGACAATAGGCGCAATCTTCAGGGCAGGCGCCGGTTTTGATCGACAACAGCGTGCTTACCTGAACCTGGTTGGGGTCGAAATTTTCGCGATGAATGCAATGTGCCTTGAACAGCAAGTCATTGAACGGCAGTGCAAACAATTGCTGAACTTCTTCTATCGCCCAATCGTGGCGAAGACCATTAGCGCTCATGTAGAATTCCCGAATGTTAGGATTGATCAAAAATAATACTGTCCGACCCCCTCCCGATTGACGCCTTTATTGGCTTGCGCACAAGCCCATTGGTGTGATCGGAAGTTTGCCCACAGGAAGTGCCATGATAAAGGAGTTATCAAAGCTGTCAACCAAATGGAAAGATCTGGTTGACAACTCAGCCTGCTATTTATGTGATGAAATCCATCATTCACCCTTTCTCGTTTGCCCGTCCTGTCTCGACGACTTCCCGCATCACCCGACCAGTCTGCTGCGATCCGGCCCAAACGCCTGCCACCTCGAGGTTTGCCGGCAGTGCGCCCTGCCCCTGCAAACTGCGCCAGTGAATCGACTGTGCCGGGAGTGTCTGCTGCAGCCCCCGGCCTTTAGCCAGATACAGGTGCCCTGGCTCTATGCCTTTCCAGTCGACGCAATGATAGGGCGATTCAAATACCGCCATCAGGGCTACTTTGGGCGCGCGCTGAGCTTGCTGCTGGCGGAACACCTGCGCCGGCTGCTGGACGCCAGTTCCGACCAGCGACCGGATTTTCTGCTTCATGTGCCGGTGGGCCGGCGCAAGTTATGGCGGCGCGGCTTCGATCAGACCCACGTCATCGCCTCGATGCTGGCGACCCAACTGCAGATTCCCTTTCGCACCGGCGTAGTACTGCGTCAGCGGGAATCCTCGGTCCAGGCCCGGCTCAACAAACAGGCGCGGCAGAACAATCTGCACGGTGCCTTCCGGATTGATGGTTCGGTGGCGGGGGCGCGGATTGCGCTGGTGGATGATGTGGTCACCACCACCAGCACGGTGCGGGAAATCAGCCACCAGCTGATAGTAGCCGGCGCCCAGGAAGTACAAGTGTGGGCGCTGGCCCGAACCCCCAAAGCCGATGCCTGAGGTTTTAGCGCAAACGCAGGGCATCGACCACGGCCTCGGCAATCGCGAGGCAGGCAGTCAGTCCGGGGGATTCCATTCCCAGCAGATTCACCAACCCCGCAATGCCGTGCACCGATTCATCCTGCACCACAAAATCCGTGGCTGGCTCACCCGGCCCGCTGAGTTTGGGGCGGATGCCGGCGTAGGCAGGCTGCAGACTGCCTGCAGGCAACCGGGGCCAATAACGGCGGATTTCCTCGTAGAAATGAGATAACCGCGCCTCACTGACACGATAATCGATGGCATCCAGCCACTGCACATCCGGCCCGAAACGGGCCTGGCCGGCCATATCCAGCGTTAAATGCACACCCAGTCCGCCCGCTTCGGGCACCGGATACACCAGGTGTCGGAACGGGGCCTTGCCCATAAACGAGAAGTAGTTACCCCGGGCCAGATAGAACGCAGGTATATGCCCGGATGCAAAGCCTTCGAACTGTTTTAACAGGCTAACGGCATGCAGGCCGGCCGCATTGATCAGCCGCCGACAATGAAGGGTGCAAGGCTGCGCCCCCGCAACCCGCACGCTAAAGCCTGCTGACTGCACCCTGGCAGCAACGACCCGGCTGTTGCAGACTACCTGGGCCCCGGCGCCTTCGGCATCGGCCTGCAACTGCAACATCAGCTGGTGACTGTCGAGAATGCCGGTAGCGGGCGAGTAGAGCCCCGCCACCCCCTGCAAGTCGGGTTCCAGTGCACGCAGGTCGGGGGCATCGAGCCAGTGCAGATCGGCCACGCCGTTCGCCTGACCATTGGCCAGCAGCCGGGTTAAGGCATCGATCTGGGAGTCTTGCGTGGCGACAATGATTTTGCCACAGCGCCGGTGCGGCAATTGGTTGGATTCGCAGTAAGCATAGAGTTGCTGTCGGCCCGCAACACACCAGCGGGCCTTGTTGCTTCCAGGGGGATAATAAATGCCCGCATGAATAACTTCACTGTTGCGGGATGAAATACCACTGCCGGGCAGCTCCTCTGCCTCCAGCACCAGCAAGTCGGCAACCTTTGGCGCCAGCGCGCGCGCCACTGCAAGGCCGATGACCCCGGCACCTATGACCAGGGTGTCGATTTCGTACTCGGGGGCAGTCGGCGTCGTTATGGAAGACACAGGTCAGTCTTGCTCCGGCAATCAGGGAACAGGCTGGGGGCTGTTCAGACATCCGGATTCGCCCCCGTTCAGTGACCGACTATAGCAAAAGCCAGCGCCCGGCTCACAGACCTGCCACCACTAAATGCCTGTCTTGGCTCGCCAGTGAGGCACTTACTCCCACTTCTCGTACTTTTTCTTGAGCTCTGCAAAGCGGCCTTCGGCCAGAATACCGTCGAGGGATTTCTGCAGGGTTTCGACCACCTTGTCGTCGGTATTTTTGTTAATTGCATAACAGAGGTGCGATATATCCAGGGTGTACACAGGTTCAAAGGCTTCGGGATCACACCCCAGGGTTTTACACATGCTGGCCACACTGTCCATGCTGCCTACGTACATATCCGCCCGTCCGGATTCGACCTTCTTCAGGTTGGCATCATACTTGGTCGCACGCGAGAGTTTTTCTACCGGCACCCCGGCTTTGATGACCAGCTCTTCACCCACATCGTCCCGCACCGTGGCGAGCACATAGTTGAGGATGTCGGCCTCTTTGGTGATTTTGATAGCGCGCGATTTCAGGGCCACCAACTCGGTTTTGAGTTCCGCAATGGGGCAGACCCACTTGAAGGTGTTTTCACGCTCCGCCGTGCGGGTGGTTGAGAACAGCACTGTGTTGGTGTTTTCCTGCACATCGTTGTAACCGCGTGCCCAGGGAACCAGTTTGATGTCCTTCAGCGTTTGCGAGGAGCCGGATTTCTGCAACATTTCCACCATCAAGTCCACGGCAATGCCCTGTACCCTGTTGGTCTTGTCGTCTGGATCAATGAAATTGAAAGGCGAGTACTGCTCGGTAAATATGGCCAGATTCGGCAACTCCGCCTGAACGGACGGGGCCACCAGAAAAAGACTTAACAAGGCCGGTGATAGCCAGTTTTTCATAAAACCTCCAGTTAATAGTACCTACATAGTGGTATTTACCTATTGTTTTTATTGGAACGACGAAAATCCAATAGTGTGAGTATAGAAGCAGTTTTCAAATTGACTGCACCAAACACCTACTTTTAAAAAGGTCTTGATCCGGTTAAACGCCAAAAACAGCAAAGGCCGCTTTTCGCAGGAAAAGCAGCCTTTGCCACAACAGAAAGCGGTCACTTCAAGGCGTCAGCCTTCGATCACCTCAAACCGTATCCCCGCTGCACGCAGCCGATCCAGCAAAGGTTGCCCCATGGCGATGGCTGGCGTAGTCACCCCGGCCGCCCTGGGCAGACTATCACGGTCGTTTGCGAGGCACAGACCCGATTCCGCCAGCATTTTCGAGGTTTCGCCATAGCCAGGGTCGCCACCACTGACCAGGGTGCGAATGCGTCGGCCGGTGCGTTCGGCCACAAACGCCACCTTGAACCAGGCGCGGGCACGTTCGTAGTCACCCGGGCCGTCGCCCTGCAATTTGGCTTGCAGCAACAGGTCACGGGTGGGCTTGAACTGGGCCAGCGCAAACACGCCACCCACGAACAGGGCCCCTGCCACCACCCGCGGCAACCTTTTTACCTGTACATAGTGCCCGTACTGAAACTCCTTGCCATAGTCTGGCAAGGCCCGGGCCGATCGCTTGACCACCTGCGGGTCGATGGTTGGGAAAGGGCAACCCCAGACGCCCAGCTCCTTGCGAAACTTGAGGTTTAGCGGTACATCCTTGATCTTGCGGGCATCCTTGTCAGCCCGGCCTTTTTGACGCAGCTTTTGGATTTTCAAAAACTCGCGAAAGCGCGAAAAGGCGTGCACCGCCGAATGCCAGGTGCCACCCGAAAAACGCCCGGCCGCACGAACAAAACCTTCCAGTTTGATCTTTCCGGTCGCGATTTCGGCCTTGCTCAATCCTTTGTTGAGTTCGTGCACAGTAAAGAAGGCGCCAAGGTCGTGGGGAATACTGTCAAAACCGCAGCTGTTGACAATGCGCACCCCCTTTGCCTGGGCCAGATCGTCATAGCGTTCGATCATCTGCTCGACAAACTGCGGCTCGCCGGTGAGATCCACGTAATCGGTACCCTGTTGGACGCAGGCCTTTACCAGTCCCTCGCCAAACAGGATGTAGGGGCCGACCGTAGTGATCACCACCCGGGCACTGGCGGCCATGGCATCCAGCGAGCTTTGGTCATCCACATCGGCCTGGATCATGCCCAAGGCCTCACGGCACGCCGGGTTGATGGATTCCAGGCGCTTTTTCAGGCGCGCCAGTTTTTCGGTATTGCGCCCGGCAATGGCCCAGCGAAACGACTCCCGCTTCATCGCCCGGGCCAGATATTCGGCGGTCAGCTCGCCGGTGAACCCGGTCGCGCCAAAGAGCACCAGGTCGAACGCCCGCGCCGGCGCTGCTGCTGGACCCGCATTGTTCGAAGGGGCGCTGACCGGGGCGGGATTGGTTACCGGGCTGTCGGCAGCCGCCGATTGATCAGCACCTTGCGTTGGGGTCGGCTTGGGGCTTGTTGGCGTTTTTTTGGACGACGCGGTTTTTGTCGTACTTTTTGCCGTACTTTTTGCCGTACTTTTTGCTGCACTTTTTGCCGTGCGGGTTGTGGTGCTTTGGGTCGCGGTTTTGCGTTTGGCTCCGGCCGCGGCCGGCTTGCGACTGGCTTTTTTGGCAGGATTCGGGGACGCGGGTTTCTTGTCTGAGTCAGCCATAGCAGAAAGTTCTCCTTGGTTCAGTGGCGCCGTAGGTGGGCCAAACAGTACACCCCAACTCCCCTTGGACTCAAGCAATCGGGCTATACTGACACCAAAAAGTCCGCCGCTTCATTGCTTCAGCCCCGGCTTGTCCCAAGGAGATCAGCATGCCCCCGGATCATTTCTCAGCCCAGGCACAGGATTACGCCCGGTCTCGCCCCTCGTACCCACCGGCCTTGTTCGAGTTTCTTGCCGCGCTAACGCCCGGCCGGCATCTTGCGCTGGACTGTGCCACCGGCAACGGTCAGGCAGCGATCGCCCTGGCACAACACTTTGAAACCGTCATTGCCACTGACTTGAGTCTGGCGCAGTTACAAGAGGCCAGGCCTGCGGCCAACATTCATTATTTGCAAGCCAGCGCCGAGGCACTGCCTTTGAAAGACGCCAGCGTGCAACTCATCACCTGTGCGCAGGCCTGGCACTGGTTTGCCCACGCCGACTTTGAAGGGGAAGCCCTGCGTGTGTTGCGGCCCGGGGGTTACCTCGCCATCTGGGGCTATAATCTGCTGCGCATTAGCCCCGCGCTGGATGATCTCATCACGCATTTCTACAGCCACACGCTTAACGCCTACTGGCCCGACGAACGACGCATTCTTGAGGCAGGCTACGCGAGTTTTCCCTTGATGCTGCAAGCCATCCCCACCCCTGAATTTGCCATGACGGCGAACTGGCCGCTGGCTCGGCTGCTGCAGTATTTACGCAGCTGGTCGGCCACCGTTGCCCTGCAAAAAGCCCAGGGCGACGTCCCCGTGCGAGCCCTGGAAGCGGAACTGACCCGGGCCTGGGGTGATGCACCGCTGCGCCCCCTGACCTGGCCCCTGACCTTTCGCCTGGGGCGCAAGCCGCTATTGAGCTGATTCCGCTGAAGCAAGCCCCGACCACAGCTACCTCTTGGCGGCGCCTGTGGTAGAATCGCGTCCCTTTTTGCGCCCCAGCCTCACGTTTACGCGGAATCTGCCCATGCCACAGACACAGGACACGCCCCCCCAGAATCACGAGGACAAGGTCAGCGTTCGCACCCTCGTGGTCGCCATTTTTGTCACTATCGTGATTTCGATACTGTTTCTGGAACAGGCCGGTATGCTCCGCCACTCCCTCGATAAGGACGCCCGCCCGCTGAGCCAGTATCAGGTGGTGTACCTCAAGCCTGGCGATGACTTTCGCATGTCCCACAAGGCATCGAACCAAACCGCTTATTGTGCCGATGGCTACGTCGTGATTGCCGCCGACGACAACCCCGCCTTGCGAGGGGTGCTGGTTGACTACAAAAATCGTGGCGTTCGTTGCGCCGATCTGCGCTGAATGGGCCGCATTCACCCCAACCTGTTGCTCCTGGTCACCGCCTTCATCTGGGGAATGGGTTTCGTCGCCCAGCGCCTGGGCATGGAGCACATGGGGCCTTACGGCTTCAACGCAGCCCGGTTTTTTCTGGGTACCTTGTCACTGATTCCAGTGTGGCTGATGTTTGAGTGGCGCCAGCGTCGCCACC
>JBFHRO010000109.1:0-11194 GCA_041591635.1 Oleiphilaceae bacterium
AGGAGCCGACGTAATCAATATAACGTCGGTCATCTTCATCAATAAGATAGGCGCCCATGCCTTTTTTGATAAACACCGGCGTTCCCCCCACCCCCCGAAAGGCGCGTACCGGGGAGTTAACGCCGCCGGGGATCAAGGACTGGGCCTGAATAAACAGCTGATCAGAGTGTGACATGCGTGGGTTCCTTATTCTTTTGTCTGCAAGGGTGGTTCGAATAACTGGCTCAGTGCCTGTGCCCGCTGCCGGATGATGGCAGTTTGCCTTGGGTCGGCGAGGGCAAACAGGTGATGAATGACCGCTATCATAGCCGCGCCGGCGCTGATAACGCTTTGCGCATTATCAAGCCCGATGCCGCCAATGGCGACAATCGGCAGGTCGAGCTCATGTCGCGCCCGGGTGAGAACCGAAAGCGGCGCGGGTGGGGCAGATGACTTGGTGTGCGAATCGAAAAAGCGCCCGAAGGCACAGTAGGTTGCTCCGGCTTGCCGTGCCTCCTGCGCCATTGCGAGGGAGTCGTGACAGGTGGCGCCGACAATCGCTGCCGGATCCAGTCGCTGGCGTGCCAGCACCAGGCTGCCATCGCTGCGCCCCAGGTGGACGCCATCGGCATGGATGCGCACACACAAATCGAGGTCATCGTTAATGATCAATGGGCGCCGGAACTCCCGGCACAGCGCAAGCAGGTCCTGCGCTCGCCGCAGGCGCTCTATCCTGGTGGCGGTTTTGTCCCGGTATTGAACCACGCGGGCACCGCCTTCGAGGGCGGCCTGGACGTGGGGCAGCAACTGTTCCTGGCTGAGTTCGGGGGCAGTAATGGCGTAAAGCCCCAAGAGTGGATCAGTCATGGTGGGGGTCCAGAATCTGTTTGCCCGAGCTGTAATGGTAGGCCTGCGCAATGGCTGCCGATACCCGGTGCTGGGCCTGCTCAATGGCGTTTGGAAGCGCCAGCCCCTGGGCGATCAATCCGGCAATGGCGCTGGCAAAGCCACAGCCGGTGCCGCGAAAGTCGCCCCGCTGGCGTGCAACGCTAAACGGGTGTTCGCCTGTGGTGGCATCAAAAAGCCGGTTCACAATGTGCGCGGGATGATGTTCGTCGATACTGTGGCCGCCGGTGATCAGTACGTACCGGCAGCCCTGTTGCAGCAGTTGCTGTGCGGCTTCTTGTGTCGTCCGGGGTGCCGCGTTGTTCTGGCCCCCGAGTGCGGCAGCTTCAAGGCTGTTGGGGGTGATCAGGGTGCAATGTGGCAGCAGGTGTTGGCACACCGCGGCCATGTCGCCCTGGTTGAGGTTGCCACCGCCTTCGGCCTGTATGACGGGATCAAATACCACCGGAATGTCGGGAACAGACTGCAAAAACAGGCTCAGCTGCCGCGCAATGGTGTCGCTGCCGATGGCGCCGATTTTGATGGCGGCGACTGGCAACTCGGAAATAATGGCGCGGCACTGCCGCAGCACCAGGTCGGCATCGACGGGGATGGCTTCGAATAATTGCCGGGTACTCTGTACGGTCAGTGTGGTTATCACCACGGCGGCGTGACATCCCAGCGCGGTGAGCATCCGCTGATCCGCCAGAACGCCGGCGCAGCCCAGGGGGTCGAGGCCGCCCAGGCAGAGCACCACGGGCTTGGCGTTGGTACTTGCGAGGGAGGCGCTCAAAAGGGTTTCACCACAACCAGAATGACAATAGCGACCAGAATCAACACCGGGAACTCGTTAAACCAGCGGAAAAATACGTGAGAATGGGTGTTCTGGTTAAAGACAAAACGCTTGCGCAGGATGTCGCAATAAATGTGGTAAGCGACCAGAATACCCACCAGCACCAGTTTGGCGTGCAGCCAGCCGCCGGCCAGAAAGGCCGCCGGGTTGTAGCTGATGATCCAGAATCCCAGCACCAGCGTGGCAATCATGGCGGGAGTCATTATGCCCCGGTACAGTTTGCGCTCCATCACCATAAAGCGCTCTTTGCTCACTTCGTCGGTGCTCATGGCGTGATATACGAATAGCCGGGGCAGATAAAACAGCCCGGCAAACCAGCAGATAACCGCAATAATATGAAAAGCCTTGACCCACAGCATGGCTTGTCTCCTTCGCCGCTAGCGTCTTTTGTACTGATAGTAGTTCTCGATGTCGGCACGTGTCAGCACCCCGAGTACCGTCGCCACGCCATGATCCGCCGCGCGTTCAACATAGAGTCCATTGGCGCCGGTGTCATTAAATCGATCCAGGGCTTCCTGCAGGGTGGCTTGCGAATGCAGCGAGGCCAAATCCTTGCGTTGCGCCGGCATGGCCAGCAGGTCAATCATGACCGGGGCCGCGGCCGGATCTGCCTCGGCAAGCGTAAAGGCGGCTTCTTTTTCCTCGAGAAATCGCGCCAGATCTACCGCAGGCAGCATACATACCGGCACCTGGTCGGTATCGACCACAACCCAATGGGGCTCTTTCTTGAGAATGTCGCGGGCCTGCGCCAGCGTAATGGCCTGAGCGCTGGCATAAAAATTCCGATCCATAATGGCGCCTACGCCCACCCGTCGCAAGGCTTGCAGCACGGGTTCGTTCTGGTAGTCCAGCCCTTGCAGTTTGAGCAAGGTCATAAACACCGATTTTTGCCCGAAGACTTCACTGGTAATCATGCTAGACACCACAATAGCCAGCATGCCGGGCAAAATGATGTTGGGGTTTTGCGTCAGTTCGAGCAGCGCCATCAGCGCAGCCAGCGGTGCCTGCAGCGTGGCTCCCATCATGGCCCCCATGCCCAGCATGGCATAGAACCCGGGTGACGAGGCCAGGTCTGGCGCGAATCTGGCGCCCAGCATGCCCATGGCGGCACCGAGTGTGGCACCGATGAAAAAAGTGGGGCCAACCAGCCCGTTGGGCATGCCAAGCCCGGACGACACCGCCGTGATACCAAGCTTCACCACGCCGATAGCCAAAAAAGCCGCAATCGTGAGCTGGCCAAAAAGTGCCTCATTCACAGTGTCATAACCAATCCCCATGATTTGCGGAAAGGCAAGGGCGACCAGGCCGGTCAGTGTGCCGGCGGCCATCAGTCGCCAGTGAGCAGGCAGGTGCCTGAGGCGCTGGGTGAGGGCAATCAGCTTGATAAAGGCGGCCGCGGCACAGCCAATCAGGATGGCCAGCAGGATGACAAACGGAACTTCCCAAAACGAGTTCATGTTCAGCTGCAAGACCAGAAAGGCGGGCTCAGTGCCCAGCACGGCCTGGGTGATGAGTGCGGCCGTGACAGAGGCAAGGATCACAGGTGTGAAACCGGCCAGGCTGTACTCCATCATGACCACTTCCATCGCGAAGATCACGCCGGCAATCGGGGTGTTAAATGAAGCAGAAATCGCTGCGGCAGTACCGCACCCCACGAGCAAGCGGATGCTGTTATTGGGTAGCCCCATCACCTGCCCAAGGAGGCTCGAGCTGGCCGCCCCCAGATGCACCGCCGGGCCTTCCCGTCCTGCCGACTGGCCGGAAATCAAGGTGATCACCCCCGCGACAAACTGAATCACCAGGCTGCGCACACTTATATAGCCTTGATGGTAGTTCAGGCGCTCGAGCACCAGGGCAACCCCCAGTCGACGTTCGTGGCTGTGCAGGTAGTGCCAGAGAATGGCAACGGTTACACCGCCCAAAAACGGCATTAAAAACCGTGCCGGATAGTCCAGACCTTCGAAGTTTTCGGCATCGTTAGCCGGCAGCCATCGGGCCAGCGGCCACTCAATGGCAAATCGAAACAGCAGAATGACCAGCGCGGTAAAGGCGCCCGAAAGCAACCCCATGAGGGCGAGCTGTGGCAGTGCATCGACACTCGCGAGGCGGCGCCGGAATGCTTGGGCATAGGATTCAAAAAGCTTGCCTGGCAACATGACTAAGAAGCGTTCGTACCGGTGAACACGCGAGGCCTGCCGCCCTTGTGGGCGCGGAGGATGAGTCCGTCATTGTAGCCAGCCCAAAGGTCCGGGTAAAACCTCGGGGCAAAAGACGCGAGTTTTATGAGTCGCGTGCTAGTATTCATCCAGTTGAAGTATTTTGAGGCGTATCAGCGACTTCTGTCCTGGCCGGTTGATAAGTAGGGCATCAGGCAATAGCATTGGCGCGTTTGTTGTAAGGGTGCGGATTAATACAGGAGATAAAGCAGTGATCAAGGTTGGGATTGTTGGCGGAACCGGGTATACGGGCGTGGAGTTGTTGCGTTTGCTGGCGCAACACCCGCAGGTGGAACTCTGTGCGATCACCTCACGCTCCGAAGCCGGCGTTCATGTGGGCGAGATGTATCCCAATCTGCGCGGCCAGGTGGACTTGTGTTTTTCGGTGCCCGAAATTGAAGTTCTGGCTCAATGTGATCTGGTGTTTTATGCCACCCCTAACGGCGTCGCCATGAAGCAGGTGCCCGAGCTGCTGGCCCGGGGTGTGCGGGTGATCGATCTGGCGGCAGATTTTCGTCTGCGGGATCCGGATCTGTGGCATAAGTGGTACGGCGAACCCCATGCCTGCCCCGAGTTGCTGGCAGAGGCCGTGTACGGTTTGCCCGAGATGTGGCGAGAGCAGATCAGGGCGGCCCGTCTGGTTGCCAACCCCGGCTGCTATCCCACGGCGGTGCAGTTAGGTTTCATGCCGCTGTTGCGGCAAGGGCTGGTAGAGGCGTCGCGCCTGATCGCCGATGCCAAATCCGGCGTCAGCGGAGCCGGGCGGGGCGCCAAGGTGGCAAACCTGTTATGTGAGGTAAGCGAGAGCTTTAAGGCTTACGGAGTCTCCGGACATCGTCATATTCCAGAAATTCGTCAGGGGTTGGCGTTAGTGCAGGGCGGCGCGGTCGGGTTGACCTTTGTGCCCCATTTGGTGCCCATGGTTCGTGGCATTGAAGCGACCCTGTATGCAGAACTGACCGAGGAGGCCCAGGCCATGCCCTTGTCAGCGATTCATGCCCTGTATGAACAAGCGTATGCCAATGAGCCTTTTGTCGATGTGCTGCCGCTGGGAGCAACCCCGGAAACGCGGGCGGTCAAGGGAACCAACGTCTGCCGCATGGGAATCTACCGCCAGGAGGGCAGCCCAATGGTGATCGTTTCTTCCGTGATCGATAATCTTGTGAAGGGCGCTGCCGGTCAGGCGGTGCAGAACATGAACCTGATGTTTCACCTGGACGAGTCCAGTGGCCTTGGACAGATTGCGGTGCTTCCCTGAGAGCCTAATCCATGTCCGCTGACAAAAAACTCATCATCGTCACTTACAAGCCGGGTCAAAGGTTGCGCCGACGCCTGTTGTTCCTGTTTTCTTGCACCTTGATTGGTGCAGGCAGCTTCTGGGCCGGCCAGGCTCGTGAGACCGGACTGGCAGGTCAGGGCTGGGAGCAAATGCAGCAAGGTCTGCAGATCCAGGAATCGCTGGCGCAAGAATTGACTGACTTGCGCAGCGAGAATGAGTCGCTCAGGCAACAAATCGCCATACTTGATCGGGGACGTGCCGTCGACGAGGTGGCCCAGCGCGGTACCCTGGAGACCATCCAGGCCCTGGAAAGTACGGTTCGTCAGCTGCGAGAAGACGTTACTTTCTACAAGAACATCATGAGCCCCGCCGCCGACAGCAAAGGGCTAACCATCCAAAAGCTGGAACTCGCCAGTGGTTCGCGCGACAACAAGTTCACCTACAAACTGGTGTTGGCGCAGATGAGCGATAACAAACGGGATATCGAAGGGGTGCTGGCCGTCAGCATTCTGGGGGAGCGTAACGGTACCGATGAAGTGCTGGCGTTGCGTGATGTGAGCCCCGATCTCAAGGGTCTCGGAATCAAGTTCCGGTTTCGTTACTTTCAGGAATTCACCGGTGAGATGCTGCTGCCAGAAGACTTTAAACCTGAAAAGGTGCAAGTGGTGGTGCAGTCATCCGGCAAAAACGCCTCGACCCTCGAGCAGTTATTCGAGTGGAAACTTTGAGCGCCTCACCCTGGGGTGAGCATTCCTCTGTCAAAGGAGACTGCCTATGTGGGCTAAAAAGAAAACAACCAGCAAGCCGAAGTCACAGAATCATTTCGATACGCTCATTTCCAGCAAAACCTGTCTGGAAGGAAATCTGTCCTTCAGTGGCGGATTGCATATTGATGGGCGAATCAAGGGCACCATCCGCGCGGTAGATAATAACGACGATGCTGTGATACGCATCAGCGATGTCGGTGAAGTGGACGGTGATGTTTACGCACCGCACGTCATTATCAATGGCACGGTTCATGGCGACGTTCATTCGTCTCAGCATATAGAGCTGGCCAGCAATGCATCAATCAAAGGCAATGTATACTATCACCTGATTGAAATGGCGATGGGGGCCGAGGTCAACGGTAATCTGGTGCACCATAAGTCACCGGTCGATCTTGGCGCGTCATCATCAACCGCACTGCCAGAAAAAGAGACGAAAACGTCGGCCGTGCTTGGTTATGACGGCACACCGACGGATTGAATAATTGACTGAATTAGTCAGATAAGCAGATAATGCGGAGATTGTTCACTCGTTGAGGTTAAAGTCAGATGTCTGCAGTTGAGTCTCACATCCCTGCTCCTATGGTGTTCACGGATGCTGCGGCGAGGAAAGTAAAAAACTTGGTCGAGGAAGAAGAAAACCCGGATCTTAAATTGAGGGTCTTTGTAACCGGTGGAGGTTGCTCCGGCTTTCAATACGGGTTTACCTTCGATGAGAGCGTCGCCGCAGACGACACCGTCATCGAAAATCAGGGGGTCATGCTGGTGATAGATGCCCTGAGCTACCAATATCTGGTCGGTTCAACGGTAGACTACACCGAAGGTTTAAAGGGAGCCCAGTTTGTGATCAAGAATCCCAATGCTGAATCAACCTGCGGTTGCGGCTCCTCCTTTTCCATTTAGGCGGCGATCAGGCTTGATAGATGCCGCCAAGAATTCTGCTGCCAGTGGCCCCCGTGACTTCCGGCAAGTTGCCTGCCAGGCCCTGCAAGGCTTGACGGGCAAGCCAGGCAAATGCCGTGGCCTCAACGAGTTGGGGATCAACGCCCAGCGCTTCAGTCGTTCCCACGTAATGATTCCCCAGTAAGTGCCGGATTCGCTCGCATAGCGCCTTGTTTCTCGCGCCGCCCCCGCACAAAAAAACCTCGGTCGCCTTTGTGTGATCGCCAAGAAAGGTCATGGCATGCAAAGCGTCATTGGCGATGGATTTTGCTGTCAGTTCCAGAAGTGTGCGTTGCACGGAAGCGGCTTTCGCACTCGTGGTAACTATCCCTTGCAAGTGTGCATTCAGCCAATGCCTGTCGAAGTGTTGTCGACCGGTGCTCTTGGGCGGCGACCGCTGAAAGAAGGGGTCGCTCAGAAGGCGGCCAAGTAGCTCGGCGTCCAGCGCGCCGCTCTGTGCCCAGCGTCCGTCCTGGTCGAAATCTCCGCCTTGCTGTGTTTGGTGCCAATAATCCATCAGCACATTGCCGGGGCCGGTATCCCAGCCACGTACGGGTTGCGCTTGTTCGGCCGGCAAGACGGAGATATTGCTCATGCCGCCGATATTGATAATGAGTCTATGAGCGTGGCTGCATCGGAAGGCAGCGGCGTGAAATGCCGGAACGAGCGGTGCCCCTTGACCCCCGGCGGCAATATCGCGACGGCGAAAATCAGCCACTGTGGTTATGCCAGTGCGTTCGGCAATCGTATTGGGATCACCCAGTTGTAAGCTGTATGCAGGCGAATGATCGGGAGCGTGACGAACCGTTTGCCCGTGGCTGCCAATGGCGCTGATTTCGGTGGCGGGTACGCCTGCGTGTGCACACAGTTCGGTGACGGCTTGGGCGCTCAAAATGCCAAACTGGCGATCCAGAATCGCATAGTTGGTAAGTTCGTGGCTGTCCGGCGAATTGAGTTTCAGTAAGTCGTCACGAAGTGACAGCGGAAGCTTCAGGCTGTGATGGGCAAGAATGCGTGTTTGTGCCACGGATCCGGTTCCAAAGCCCACCAGCACAGCATCCAAAGCATCCATGCTGGTGCCGCTCATCAAGCCGATGTAAAGCGGTTCCCTGTTCATGCAAGTGTCTTGCTGATCCTACTGCTGGTGAGTGGCAACCTGGTAGCTTTCTTCAAAGGTTTTCAGCTTAAGAAGCTGCTCCTTTGTGGCAAGCTTGAATCGGCTGATTTCCGGGCCGCTGATCGGTTGGGCTTGTGGTAATTTCACTGTCATCGGGTTCTTGTGGACACCATTTTGACGGAATTCGTAATGCAGGTGAGGGCCAGAGGCCAGTCCGGTGCTACCAACATAACCCACGACCTGGCCTTGGCGCACTTTCTGGCCGGTGTGAATGTTTTTGGCATACCTGCTCATGTGTGCATACAGTGTCGTAATGCTTTCCCCGTGCTGAAGTATAACCACCTTGCCATACCCGCCCTTGCGCCCGGCAAAAATTACTTTGCCGTCCCCAGTTGCTTTGATAGGGGTGCCGGTACCGGCGGCGTAGTCCGTACCCTTGTGCGCGCGGATGGTGTGCAACACCGGATGTTTCCGGTTCAGGTTGAAGTGCGATGAAACGCGGGCAAAGTCGATGGGGGTGCGTAAGAATGCCTTGCGCATGCTGTCACCGGTCGGTGTGTAGTAGTTCCCATAACCTTTGGAGTCCACGTAGTATACGGCCTTGTATTCGGTTCCCTGGTTGGTGAAGGATGCCGCAAGAATTCGCCCATTACCGATTTTTTTGCCATCGATGTAGTGTTCTTCATAAATAACGTTGAACTTGTCTCCCTGGCGAATGTCCAGCGCAAAATCGATATCCCAGGCAAATATATTCGCCAGTTCCATGGTCAATGCGGTGGGCAGGCCGGCCTTCTGGCCAGACAGAAACAGCGAGCTATTGATGATTCCTTCCGCATACGCGAGCTGGGCCTCAGGTTGGCGTGCTTCCACTTTGTTTTGGTACTTTCCTGAGTCATCCCGATAAACGATCAGGGATTCGAGTTCGCTTCGCTCAAGTCGTATTTTTTCAAGCGTGCCGCCATTACTCAAAAAGGCAATTTTTTCGCCCACATAGAGATTGGCCAGTTCTTTGTTTTGTTTCGCGCCGTTGAGTACTTCGTACAGCAGTGTGTTATCGAAACCGGCCTTGTTGAACATGGCAGAAAGGGTGTCGCCACTGCTTACGGTAAAAGTCTTCCAGTGTTCTTTCGGTGTTGCGGTCAACGATGGAGTGGCGTCAGCTGGCTTCGGCGTAGCGTTTTGTGCTGGATGGGGTTGGACGTCATTGTTGGCAGTGACTGGTGCGTTGGTAGTGACTGCCGAGGGTAAGTTGTCATCAGCTTCGATTTCGGCTACCGCTTCGTCTGTGGTCTGGTCGAGGGTGGAAATCAGCGCCAGGGTTTCGCTTGGTGAGAGGTTATTTGAAGTGCTTTCTGGAAAATCTGTCGCCACGGGTATGGGAATGGCGATCCGATTGGCCTCAACTTCACTGCTTGGGCTCAATAACAAGGTCACGCCGATAACGGCCGTCAGTGCGCTCACGGCAAGAAGATGCGTTCTAGGGAAATTTTTCAGTGCTTGCATGCTATATGAGTCTACATCCTGAATTTATAAATGAATCAACGCCGGGATTTAAGCTAAAAGTGTAGTTCATCTGATTTGAAAAGCTTCTTGACCCATGATAACCCCTCGGAAATCGTAAAACAAAATCTGTTATACTGACCCCTTTGGTTTGTGTTGGTCGTATTTTAGACAATTCAGGCGTGTTGCGCCGTGATTTGGCGCAGAAATATGCGTCAGGGTAAGTTGCTCGTGTTTGGAGGCTTGCTCTTTGTTTTTTGAGTGTTTTGATAATGGTTGCAAAAGCATACCCACAGTTGTGATGGAAGAACAGGAATGGCATCAGTAGAGCAGTCACTTGACCTAATTCGTCGTGGAGCGGATGAGATCCTTCTGGAGTCCGAGCTTATAGAAAAGCTTAAAGCCGGTCGGCCGCTGCGGATCAAAGCGGGATTTGATCCAACCGCGCCAGACCTGCACCTTGGTCATACCGTGCTCATTAATAAACTCAAGCAGTTTCAGGACCTGGGGCACGAAGTTATCTTTCTGATCGGTGATTTCACCGGGATGATAGGTGATCCCACCGGAAAAAGTGTCACGAGACCGGCACTGACTCGCGAGCAGGTGCTAAGCAACGCGGCAACCTACAAAGAGCAGGTGTTCAAAATTCTTGATCCCGCCAGGACGACGATTCGGTTTAATTCCGAGTGGATGTCTTCTATGTCGGCTGCAGACATGATTCGTCTTGCCGGTCAGTATACTGTTGCACGCATGCTGGAACGCGACGACTTTAGCAAAAGGCATAAAGGAGGGCAGTCGATTGCCATTCATGAGTTTCTCTACCCTCTGGTACAGGGGTATGATTCCGTCGCGCTCAATGCTGATGTGGAGCTTGGGGGAACGGATCAAAAGTTCAATCTTTTGATGGGGCGAGCACTGCAGAAATCCTATGGCCAGGAGAGTCAGGTGATTCTGACCATGCCTTTGCTGGAGGGTCTCGATGGTGTGCAAAAAATGTCAAAGTCACTGGGAAATTATGTTGGCGTCAATGATCTCCCGGGGCTTATGTATACCAAGCTGCTGTCAATGCCTGATGCGCTCATCTGGAGATACTTTGAGCTGCTAAGCTTTCAGTCGAGTGAGCAAATTGATGTCTATAAGGCAGATGTGGCAGATGGGCGAAATCCGCAAGAGATAAAAGAAGTTTTTGCGCGCGAGATCATTGCCAGATTTCATGGAGAGGCAGTTGCGAAGGAAGCGCATACGCTCTCCGGAAATCAGGTTAAGCTGGGCGAGATTCCTGATAACCTGGTCAGCAAAGACGTGGACATGAGTGGGAATGACGAGCTTCCCATAGCAGCCGTGCTTCGGCTCTCGGGCCTGGTTGCCAATAGCAATGCGGCACGAGATGTGTTGAAGCAGGGTGCTGTGTATGTCGATGGTGTTCCTGTCGATGCTGCGCGTACAATGCGCCGAGGCGAAACCGCTGTGGTTCAGGCAGGGAAGAAGAAGATTGCCAGGCTCACCTTGATTTAGTATTTGACATGCCGGTGCGCTGCTTTATAATGCGCACCTCCTTGAGACGGGGTTTCCCGGGTTGAGGAGATGGATTTGTAACACATTGTTTTACATTGGTTATATTTGATTTTAATTGATGTTGAGCGATGTGGCTGTGAGCGG
>JBFHRO010000110.1:0-11189 GCA_041591635.1 Oleiphilaceae bacterium
AGTCGCAGGCACCATTCAGTTTGTCGGCATGGAAGAGGGTATTACCATTCATACGCAGACGGATGAACTTACCGGCTTGTCAAGCATTGAGGTTATTGACCCCAAAGACAGACCGGCTGCCGGTAAGGACATTCGACCACTGGTTCAGGTTGTTGATGATAAGGGCGACCCGCTGAAGTTTCCCGGCACCGATACGCCTGTCCAATACTTCATGCCGGCAAATGCTCTGCTCAGTA
This sequence comes from Oleiphilaceae bacterium, assembly GCA_041591635.1. Classification (GTDB taxonomy): domain Bacteria; phylum Pseudomonadota; class Gammaproteobacteria; order Pseudomonadales; family Oleiphilaceae; genus JACKOD01. Next base: position 237 of record JBFHRO010000110.1, read on the forward strand.
TTCGCAATGCAGACAAGGTTTCAGTTGGTGATGTAATTGCCAGGATTCCGCAGGAAACTTCGAAAACTCGGGATATCACGGGCGGTTTGCCGCGAGTGGCGGATCTGTTCGAAGCTCGCAAGCCCAAGGAGCCCGCAATATTGGCTGAAATCAGCGGAACCGTGAGTTTGGGGAAAGAGACGAAAGGCAAAAAGCGCGTGGTTATTACGCCGCTGGATAACTCGGATCCATACGAGATTCTCATTCCAAAGTACCGTCACCTCAACGTGTTTGAGGGTGAAAAAGTAGAACGGGGCGAGGTTATTTCTGACGGTCCGGCCAATTCGCACGATATTTTGCGCTTGTTGGGTGTTGGTGAGTTGACCAAGTACATTACCAATGAAATCCAGGACGTTTATCGCCTGCAAGGCGTTGTCATTAATGACAAGCACATTGAAGTTATCGTAAGGCAGATGCTTCGCAAGGTAGAAATTACGGATTCTGGTGATACGGATCTCATCAAAGGTGATCAGGTCGAATATGTGAAACTCTTGGAAGAAAACGAAAAGGCCATTGCGAACGATAAAATGCCGGCTCGTTTTGAGCGCATGCTCCTTGGTATTACCAAAGCCTCCTTGGCGACAGAATCATTTATCTCTGCTGCCTCATTCCAGGAGACTACAAGAGTTCTGACCGAAGGTGCTGTGACAGGCAAACGGGACTACCTAAGAGGGCTTAAGGAGAACGTTGTGGTAGGACGTCTTATTCCTGCAGGAACCGGGTTGACCTATCATAGCGAGCGCAAGAGAAAGCGTACTTCACCAGCGGAAACGCGTGGCGTAAGCGCAGCGGATGTCGTAGAAGCCTTGAGTTCCGAACTCAGCAAGTAGTAGTGGCAACTGTTGCTGCTTGCTTGAGGGACGGCTATTGCTGAAACATCGGTCAAGCACTTGACTGGTTAGGGAGGTGTGTTTAGACTTGCCTCCCTTAAATTGGCCCAGTTGTGGGCTTTTTATGTTTAATTACTGGAGTTAATTTATGGCAACGATCAACCAGTTGGTTCGTAAGCCACGTAAACGCCCCGTTACAAAGAGCGACGTTCCTGCCCTGCAGAATTGTCCTCAGCGTCGTGGTGTTTGTACTCGCGTTTATACTACAACCCCGAAAAAGCCAAACTCGGCGCTTCGTAAGGTTTGTCGTGTGCGTTTGACGAGTGGTTTCGAAGTAACTTCCTATATCGGCGGTGAAGGCCACAACCTGCAAGAGCACAGCGTGGTGCTGATTCGTGGCGGGCGTGTGAAGGATTTGCCGGGTGTTCGGTATCACACTGTTCGTGGCAGTCTGGATACTTCCGGTGTCGCGAAGCGTCGTCAAGGCCGTTCCAAATATGGGGCAAAGCGTCCTAAGGGTTAATTTATTCACACTTGGTTTGTTTTCAGGATAAGAGTAAGGCTGACAAAGTGTCAGATTGACCTGAAGACCTTAAAATAGAGGGCTTATCATGCCAAGAAGAAGAGTTGTTGCTAAACGAGAAGTATTGCCAGATCCGAAGTTCGGAAGTCAGCGGCTAGCAAAGTTCATGAACCATGTAATGGTTGATGGAAAGAAATCGGTCGCCGAGAAGATTGTGTATGGAGCGTTGGCTACTGTTCAGGCCAAGTCCAAAGGTGATCCGCTTGAGATGTTCGATAAAGCACTCGAGAAAATTCAACCGATGGTCGAAGTGAAATCGCGTAGAGTTGGTGGCGCCACCTACCAGGTTCCCGTAGAGGTGCGGCCGTCACGTCAGGCGGCGCTTGCAATGCGCTGGCTGGTTGAGTATTCCCGTAAGCGTGGTGAGAAGACCATGGCGTTACGATTGGCTGGCGAAATTCTTGATGCCGTTGAAGGCAAGGGTGCCGCCGTAAAGAAACGTGAAGATGTGCATCGTATGGCTGAGGCTAATAAGGCGTTCTCTCACTATCGTTTCTAACCTTACGAGGAATACATTGTGGCTCGTACTACTCCGATTGAAAGGTACCGCAATATTGGTATCTGTGCCCACGTTGACGCGGGTAAAACTACAACTACCGAGCGTGTTTTGTTTTATACAGGCCGTTCACACAAAATAGGTGAGGTTCATGATGGTGCGGCCACCATGGACTGGATGGAGCAAGAGCAGGAGCGTGGAATTACCATTACTTCTGCGGCCACGACTGCGTTTTGGAAAGGGATGGGAGCTCAGTTCCCTGAGCACCGGATAAATATCATAGATACCCCTGGGCACGTAGATTTTACCATTGAAGTTGAGCGTTCGTTGCGCGTTCTTGACGGTGCGGTAGTTGTTCTGTGTGGATCCTCCGGGGTTCAGCCTCAGACCGAAACCGTATGGCGTCAAGCGAATAAATACGAAGTGCCGCGCATGGTTTTTGTTAACAAGATGGATCGCGCGGGTGCAGATTTCGAGCGGGTCGTGAGTCAGTTGCGCAAGCGTTTGGGTGCTAATGCAGTGCCGCTGCAGATGACGATTGGTTCGGAAGAGACTTTTCGCGGGGTGGTTGATCTCATCAAAATGAAGTCAATTATCTGGAGCGAAGAAGATCAAGGGACAACCTTCACTTACGAAGATGTTCCCGCAGAACTGCTTGAAAAGTGCAAAAAAATGCGCGAGTTTCTGGTCGAAGCGGCTGCAGAAGCTACTGATGCAATGATGGAGAAGTACCTCGAAGAGGGGGATCTTTCCGAGGAAGAAATTAAGGCTGGTATTCGCAAAAGGACTCTGGCGAATGAAATAATCCCTGTGCTCGGTGGATCTGCCTTCAAAAACAAAGGCGTTCAAGCGATGCTTGATGCGGTCATTGAGTACTTGCCGTCCCCGACCGAGGTAAAGGCAATCGAGGGTGAGCTTGAAGATGGCACTGAAGCCATTCGCAAATCCGGAGATGCTGAGCCGTTTGCGGCTTTGGCGTTCAAGATTGCAACGGATCCTTTTGTTGGTACCCTAACGTTTGTTCGGGTCTATTCAGGTGTTCTCGAGTCTGGAACGGCGGTATACAACCCTGTTAAAGATCGCAAAGAGCGCATTGGGCGCATGGTGCAGATGCATGCAAACAATCGCGAAGAGATCAAAGAAGTTAGAGCTGGCGACATCGCAGCGCTCATCGGTGTCAAGGATGTAACAACCGGCGATACTCTGTGTGATATTGATCACAAAATCACGCTTGAGCGAATGGAATTTCCAGAGCCTGTTATTTCGGTTGCCGTTGAGCCAAAGTCCAAAGCGGATCAAGAAAAAATGGGTATCGCTCTGGGTAAGCTGGCACAGGAGGATCCCTCGTTTCGGGTTCGTACCGATGAAGAGACTGGTCAGACCATTATCTCAGGCATGGGCGAGTTGCACCTCGACATCATTGTTGACAGGATGCGTCGCGAGTTCAAGGTTGAGGCTAACATAGGCAAGCCGCAAGTTGCGTACCGTGAAGCGATTCGCAATACCTGCGAAATCGAAGGTAAGTTTGTTCGCCAATCCGGCGGTCGTGGTCAATACGGTCATGTCTGGATTCGTTTTGCGCCCCGTGAAGACGGTGAAGAGGGTTTGCTGTTCGTTAACGAAGTTGTCGGTGGTGTGGTTCCAAAGGAATACATACCTGCTGCCGAAAAGGGTATAGCCGAGCAGATGAAGAACGGTATTTTGGCTGGTTATCCTTTGCTGGGCTTAAAGGCCACCATATTCGATGGTTCTTATCATGATGTTGATTCGAATGAAATGGCCTTCAAAATTGCAGCCAGTATGGCTACCAAGCAATTATCTCAGAAAGGCGGCGCAGTTCTGCTTGAGCCCATTATGAAGGTTGAGGTTATTACCCCGGAAGAGAACATGGGGGATGTTGTTGGTGATCTCAACCGTCGGCGCGGTCTGATTCAGGGTATGGATGAGAGTCCGTCTGGTAAGGTCGTTAATGCAGAAGTTCCGCTTTCGGAAATGTTTGGCTACGCAACAGACTTGCGGTCGGCAACCCAAGGGCGTGCAACCTACACGATGGAGTTTCTGAAATACTCGGAAGCCCCTACAAATATTGCTGACGCAATTATCAAGAAAAATGCGAAGTAAAAATTAGTCTCACTAAAAATTTAAGTAAGAGGTGTTATCGTGGCAAAAGAAAAATTTGAGCGCAAAAAGCCGCACGTAAACGTAGGAACCATCGGTCATGTTGACCACGGAAAAACGACTCTGACTGCGGCATTGACAAAAGTATGTGCTGAAGCATGGGGTGGTTCTGCAAAAGCTTTTGATCAAATCGACAATGCGCCAGAAGAAAAGGCGCGGGGTATAACAATTTCCACCGCGCACGTTGAGTATGACTCTCCTGCTCGCCACTATGCTCACGTTGATTGCCCTGGTCACGCGGACTATGTGAAGAACATGATCACCGGTGCCGCGCAGATGGATGGCGCTATATTGGTGTGCTCTGCAGCTGATGGCCCAATGCCTCAGACTCGCGAACATATCTTGCTGTCTCGTCAGGTTGGTGTTCCGTATATCGTTGTGTTCCTCAATAAAGCGGACATGGTAGATGATGCAGAGCTGCTTGAACTGGTCGAGATGGAAGTCCGCGATCTGTTAAGTAGCTACGATTTTCCTGGTGACGATACTCCAATTGTTATCGGGTCGGCGCTGATGGCGCTCGAAGGTAAGGATGATAACGAAATGGGTGTTTCGGCGGTGCGTAAGCTTGTTGAAACGCTTGATGTTTATATTCCTGAGCCAGAGCGTGCAATCGATCAGCCGTTCCTGATGCCTATAGAAGATGTGTTCTCGATCTCAGGTCGTGGGACCGTGGTGACTGGGCGTATTGAGCGTGGATTGGTAAAGGTTGGCGAAGAAGTTGAGATCGTGGGTATTCGGCCTACTGTCAAGACGACCTGTACCGGCGTCGAAATGTTCCGCAAACTTCTTGATGAAGGTCGTGCCGGAGAGAACGTTGGTGTCCTGTTGCGCGGTACCAAGCGTGACGATGTGGAGCGTGGGCAAATTTTGGCGAAGCCTGGCAGCATCAAGCCGCACTCTAAGTTTGAATCAGAGGTTTATATTCTGAGTAAGGAAGAGGGCGGTCGTCATACTCCGTTTTTCAAGGGCTATCGTCCTCAGTTCTACTTCCGTACCACGGATGTGACTGGGTCGTGCGAACTGCCTGAGGGTGTAGAGATGGTAATGCCTGGCGACAACGTCCGCCTTGAGGTTACACTCATTACTCCGATCGCCATGGAAGATGGTTTGCGTTTTGCGATTCGCGAAGGTGGGCGTACGGTCGGTGCAGGCGTAGTTTCAAAAATACTCGCTTGATTCTTGATGTCGCTACCATTAAAAAGAGGACCGCCGCTAGGCGGTCTTTTTTTATCCCTTTCTATTGTTGACACTGGGCGCGTTCAGGCCATACAATGCTGCTCCTTTTTTTAGGTTATACCTAGATATATTCGAACTGGAGTTTTGTGAAAATGCAAAGCCAAAAAATCCGAATTCGTTTAAAGGCGTTTGATTACCGCCTGATAGATCAGTCTGCGCAGGAGATTGTGGATACTGCAAAGCGGACTGGTGCGCAGGTCAGGGGTCCAATTCCTTTGCCGACAAAGAAAGAGCGTTTTACGATTTTGATATCCCCGCATGCAAATAAAGATGCACGTGATCAGTATGAAATCAGAACGCATAAGCGCATGCTCGATATTGTTGAGCCTACTGAAAAAACAGTGGACGCGTTAATGAAGCTAGACTTGGCAGCAGGTGTGGATGTCCAGATAAGTCTGGGTTAATTCCGCTTCAGTTGTCAGGTGTAACATGTGTGAGGCCGTAGAGGGTTAAAGCCCCGTGCACTTGAGGTGAAAAATGGCTATTGGTTTGGTCGGTCGTAAGGCTGGTATGACCCGCGTATTTCTGGACGACGGGCGTTCTGTACCTGTAACAGTGATTGAGGTTTCACCAAATCGCGTTACGCAAGTTAAAACTTTAGAGTCTGATGGTTACTCGGCAATTCAAGTAACAACAGGTGCTCGTCGCGCCTCTTTGTTGTCGAAAGCCGCTGCTGGCCATTTCGCCAAGGCGGGCGTGGCTGCAGGTGAGGGGCTCTGGGAATTCCATATTCCGGTTGACAATGCTGACTTCAATGTTGGTTCAGAGTTAACTGTGTCTCAATTTGAAGCCGGTCAAAAGGTGGATGTGACTGGCAACTCAAAAGGTAAGGGTTTTCAGGGTGTAATCAAGCGCTGGAACTTCTCAATGCAAGATGCAACGCATGGCAACTCGCTCTCGCATCGGGCTCCTGGATCTATTGGTCAGAATCAAACACCGGGTCGCGTTTTCAAGAACAAGAAGATGGCTGGCCATATGGGTGCTGAGCGTGTAACTACACAAAGCCTAGAAGTGGTTCGGGTGGATGTCGAGCGGAATCTATTGCTCATAAAGGGGGCGGTTCCGGGTGCGACTGGGGCTAGCATCGTAGTAAAGCCAGCGGTAAAGGCCTGAGGAGACGGTGATGGAATTGGCATTATTAGGTTCGGATAAGGCGACTGTCAGTGTTTCAGAAGCTGCGTTCTCGCGTGAGTTCAACGAGGCGCTTGTTCACCAGGTGGTGACTGCCTATCTTGCAGGTGCGAGACAGGGTACAAGAAGTCAGAAAACCCGCTCGGAAGTGAGCGGTGGTGGTAAGAAGCCGTGGCGGCAAAAAGGCACAGGGCGTGCACGCGCTGGAACAATACGATCTCCTTTGTGGAGAACCGGTGGGGTTACTTTTGCTGCAAAGCCACAAGACTTTGGGCAGAAGGTCAACAAGAAAATGTATCGGGCAGCGATGCAGGCAATTTTCTCTGAGCTCGTTCGGCAGAATCGGTTGGTTGTTGTCGAATCACTGGGTATTGATGAGCCCAAAACCAAGGCGTTCGTTGCTAAGATGCACGAGTTGGGTTTTGAGAAGGGATTGATTGTTGATGAGTCTGTCGAGAAGAATCTCTATCTGGCGGCCCGTAACGTGCCTCACGTAGATGTGCGTGATGTCATTGGTGTCGATCCGGTTAGCTTGATTGCGTCCGACAAGGTTGTGTTGACTGTGTCTGCACTGAAAAAGATTGAGGAGATGCTGGGATGAACCAAGAGCGTTTGTACAAAGTAATTCTTGGACCGCATGTCTCCGAAAAGGCATCTTTGGCAGCGGAAAAAGGACAGATCGTGTTTCGGGTAGCAAGTGATGCATCGAAACCGGAGGTCAAAAAGGCCGTTGAAAAGCTGTTCAATGTAAAAGTCAATGCGGTGCAAATGGTGAATATTAAGGGCAAGACAAAACGCACCATGCGCGGTCTTGGTAAACGTAACGATCTTCGTAAAGCCTACGTCACCTTGGCTGAAGGTCAGGATATCGACTTTTTGGCCGTCGAGTAAGAGAGGAGTCGTAATATGCCAGTTGTTAAAACCAAGCCAACGTCTCTTGGACGGCGTCATGCAGTAAAAATTGTGAATAACGATCTGCACAAAGGTAAGCCTTTTGCAGCGTTAGTTGAAAAAAAACGCAGAAACGGCGGTCGTAATCACAATGGTCGAGTGACAGTTCGGCATCAAGGCGGTGGGCATAAGCAGCTTTATCGTGTAGTAGATTTCAAACGCAACAAAGACGATATCCCAGCGGTGGTCGAGCGTTTGGAGTATGATCCGAATCGCACTGCCCACATCGCATTATTAAAGTATTTGGATGGCGAACGCCGTTACATCATAGCGCCAAAAGGTCTGCAGGCTGGCGATGATGTAGTGTCTGGTGTTATGGCTCCGATTCGCGTTGGAAGCACGATGCCGCTGAGAAATATCCCGGTTGGTAGCGTGATTCATTGTGTAGAGCTGAAGCCTGGCAAGGGTGCGCAGTTGGCTCGTAGTGCGGGCGCGTCGGTGCAATTGGTCGCCCGAGAGGGTGCTCATGCCACAGTGCGGTTGCGTTCCGGTGAAATGAGAAAGGTTCCTGTAGAGTGTCGTGCCACTTTGGGCGAAGTGTCTAACAGTGAACATAGTTTGCGTGTACTCGGTAAGGCGGGTGCAACACGTTGGCGCGGCGTTCGGCCGACAGTACGTGGTGTTGCTATGAACCCAGTTGACCATCCTCACGGGGGTGGTGAAGGGAGAACTTCTGGCGGACGTCATCCTGTAACTCCATGGGGTGTACCGACCAAAGGTTATAAGACTCGCAAAAACAAGCGTACTGACAAGATGATTGTACGTCGTCGATCGGCTAAGTAATGATTAAAAGAGGAATTACGCTGTGCCACGTTCTTTGAAAAAAGGTCCTTTTATAGACCTGCACTTATTGAAGAAGGTTGAAACGGCTCTGGAACAGAATGACAAAAAGCCAATTAAAACATGGTCGCGTCGTTCAACGGTGTTTCCGGAGATGGTAGGTTTGACCATTGCTGTTCATAACGGACGTCAGCACGTTCCGGTGTATGTAACAGAAGATATGGTTGGCCATAAACTGGGCGAGTTTGCCGCAACTCGTACTTATCGGGGGCATGCCGCTGATAAGAAAGCGAAAAAGCGCTGATTCTGGGAGATAATAGATGGAAGTTGCAGCGATATTAAAAGGTGCACGTTTGTCCGCTCAGAAAGCTCGCTTGGTGGCAGATTTGGTTCGCGGAAAACCTGTAGAAGAAGCACTTAACATTTTGACCTACACCCCAAAGAAAGGGGCGGTAATAGTGCGTAAGGCTTTGGAGTCAGCGATAGCAAATGCTGAACATAATGATGGTCTTGATGTCGATGATTTGCGTGTAGCAACGATTTTTGTCGACGAAGGCCCTTCACTGAAACGTATAAAGCCGCGTGCTAAGGGCCGTGCCGACCGTATTACAAAGCGGACGTGTCATATCACGGTCAAAGTTGCCGATAAGTAGGAGATACTCAGATGGGTCAGAAGGTACATCCTAACGGAATCCGACTGGGTGTTGTGAAAGAACACAACTCAGTATGGTTTGCCGAGAAGAAAGATTATTCAAAAAACCTGCTCAACGACATAAAAGTACGTGAGCACTTGATGAAGAAGCTGGAGAAGGCGTCAGTTAGCAAGATCGTCATTGAGCGGCCTGCCCAGAACGCCAAGGTGACTATTCATACCGCCCGCCCCGGTATTGTCATCGGAAAGAAAGGCGAAGATGTAGAGAAGTTGCGTGCGGAAGTTGGTGCGATGATGGGGGTTCCCGTACACATCAATATCGAAGAAATTCGCAAGCCTGATCTGGATGCTAAGCTGGTTGCTATGAGCGTGGCCAGCCAGCTTGAGCGTCGAGTAATGTTCCGTCGAGCGATGAAGCGCGCAGTTCAAAATGCCATGCGACAAGGTGCCAAGGGTGTAAAAATCCAAGTCAGCGGTCGGGTTGGTGGGGCTGAGATTGCACGGACGGAATGGTATAGAGAAGGTCGAGTGCCTTTGCACACGCTCCGGGCTGATATCGACTATTCGACCCACGAAGCTCTGACTACTTTCGGGATCATTGGTGTAAAAATCTGGATCTTTAAGGGTGAGATTCTCGGCGGGATGGAACAGGTCCGCGCTGAAAAATTGAACGCCCGTAAAAAAGCGTCTAAGTAAGAGGGCTCCTTATGTTGCAACCTAAACGTACAAAATTTCGAAAAGTACAAAAAGGCCGTAACCGAGGCTTAGCCCATCGCGGCAGCAAAGTAAGCTTTGGTGAGTTCGCGCTGAAATCGACTGGTCGCGGACAGATCACGGCACGGCAGATTGAATCTGCCCGTCGGACTATTAGTCGCACAGTAAAACGCGGCGGTAAGATCTGGATACGAATATTTCCCGACAAGCCCATTACTCAGAAGCCTTTAGAGGTTCGGCAAGGTAAAGGTAAGGGTAGCGTCGAGTATTGGGTTGCTCAAATTCAACCCGGGAAAGTGTTGTATGAAATCGAAGGGGTCTCAGAAGAGATGGCTAGAGAAGCCTTTGCACTGGCTGCCGCCAAGTTGCCCGTTCCCACTTCGTTTGTTAAGAGGACGGTAATGTAATGAACGTTAAAGAGCTTCGTGAGAAATCAATTGATCAGTTGAATGAAGAGCTTGTAGCACTTTTGAAAGAGCAGTTTAATTTGCGCATGCGCAAAGCGACTGGACAATTGAAGCAAAGTCATTTGGTGGGCTGTGTTAAGCGAGATATCGCTCGCATTAAGACAGTTTTGACACAGAAGGCAGGTAATTAATATGACTGATACTGCATCCAATGCTCGTACACTCAGTGGCCGGGTGGTTAGTAACAAGATGGATAAATCCATCACAGTATTAGTGGAGCGTCGAGTCAAGCATCCGATTTACGGAAAGTATGTTAAGCGTTCTACCAAGTTGCATGCTCATGATGAAAACAACCAGTGCAATATTGGCGACACGGTGACTATAAGTGAGTCTCGTCCAATATCCAAAACAAAGTGCTGGAAATTGGTTGATATCGTTGAGCGTGCTGAAAAAGTGTAGTTGCTAAGCGGCAATTATTTCGTCGATGCTTTAAAAGGTTTTGGAGATTATCCATGATTCAGACGCAATCCATGCTTGATGTTGCTGATAATAGTGGTGCTCGACGCGTTATGTGTATCAAAGTACTTGGTGGATCACATAGGCGTTACGCCAGTATCGGTGACATTATCAAAGTTACTGTGAAGGAAGCGATTCCTCGCGGAAAGGTTAAAAAAGGACAGGTGCTTAAGGCGGTTGTTGTGCGTACCAGAAAGGGTGTTCGTCGTCCCGATGGGTCATTGATTCGGTTCGATGGGAATGCCGCCGTGTTGCTCAACAACCAGGAGGCACCCATAGGAACACGTATTTTTGGGCCAGTAACAAGAGAGTTGCGTGGCGAAAAATACATGAAAATCATCTCTTTAGCACCTGAAGTGCTTTAAGAACGGAAACCAGTTATGAATAAAATGAAGAAGGATGACGACGTCATCATCATAGCCGGTAAGGATAAAGGCAAA
>JBFHRO010000111.1:0-10720 GCA_041591635.1 Oleiphilaceae bacterium
ACCCGGCTGCGCCTCGGCGGGTCCTGGGTGCCGCTTATGATGGCCTCAGCCGACATTGACCCCGACGAGCTTGATGGCGGCATTCTGTTTGATCACGAACTGGAGCCTGGCAGCGGCTATAGCCTTCGGCTTTCCCGGGTGCAGCGCCAATTCAGTCACTCGGATGTGTTGTCACTGGCCTACTACCAGACGCATCAGCGCGAGAAGGGGCCGGCCCAGGATGCGGTAGCGCACGCGTTTTACGTTGAAGCCGGGCAAGAGTACCGAACGCCGGCGGTTTCAGTGTTGGAACCCTATGCGGCCCTCACCGGGGGCGCGGGCGTGATGAAGTTTGATTTTCGCCAGAATACCACTGACGAATGGAGCGGAGCGGCTTCCATCGGCGTGTCCCTGGGGGTGCTGGTGGCACAGCGCCTGAATCTTGGCTTTGGCGGCAAGCTCTACCTGTGGGGCTATCCGGGCGAAACCGTGGGTGATGGTGCCCTGGTTGAAACCAGTCTGGCGGTGGAGTTCTAACGCCCTCCCGGCAGGCGGGAAGGCGTACTGCACGACGATCAGTCGATCAGCCCGAGTTCAAACGCCAGCAAAATCATGGCAGTGGCCGCCGCCTCCTTGGGGAACGGGTGATCCAGATGGGGCGAGCCAAACCGCATCAGTTTGGGGAAGGGGTCGTAGGACATGTTCCAGTGATGGGCCCTGATCATTGCCAGATCGGTCGCCATGGGGATCTTCAGCTTGGCTTCCGATTGGGTTAACTGCATGTCGTTGTTCGAATCGTAGCGGTTCAGGGCCATAACCCCCTGAATCTGGAAGTAGGGGACTTCCATGGCCGTGGTCGAGCCGGTGATGTTGAACACAGGAATGCCCAAGGCATTGATCTGCGGCAGATGCTCGGCCAGAAACTGCTCCCGCGCGGTGGTGGTAAGGTCGTACACCGCTTCTTTGATGTTGTATTCGTTGATGCGCCGCAGCGATCCGTGGGTGACCTTGACCGCCGGCGAAATCACCGCCAGAAAATCCGCCAGTGCCTTTTCGACCTTGGGAATGTCCAGATCCTTGATCGACTGATAGATATCATCGGCCAGATAGGAGCCACCGATCGCGCCTCCCCAATTGAAAATACAGCGAATCCGGTTTTTGAGGTCGGGGCGGGTCGCCAGCAGCTGGTAAATGTCGGGGGCCCCCTTGCTGTAACCGATCAGAAAAATATCGCCCGGCGGCACCTGTTCCTCCGGCGCGATCTTGCGGGTGTCGGCGGCGAAACCGGCTCCCTGCTCGATGGCGGCGAGCAAATCGGCACTGTTGGCCGCACAGCCGCGCATGGGGTGGCTGTCGGCGCGCAAAATACGAATGCCCAGGCGTTTTTCAATCACCGGAAAGGCGCTCTGAAAGGCGCGCACCGGCAGCATGCCGGTGAGCAGACCCGGGGCGAACACCAAGGTGGTATTGGGAATCGAGGCCGGCACCTCTACCGGTGGCAATTCCAGCGTCCACTCCCGGATTTCATCGCCACGCAGGAATTGCTCGGCAAGTTTCTGCTTGTTGGGGCGTTTGTCCTTTTTGCCGAGCAGTTTCGAGTTGTCGGCTTTTTTCAGCGCCACCGCATCGGTCAGGGCTTCGGTCAGAAAGATATTACGCCAGCGGATTCCGCACCAGCGCTTGATAAAGGAGTGGGTAACGATTCGCGCATCCTGGCGGATAAGGGTGCGAATTTCACGGATCAGGGCCGGGTAATCGCCCTGGGTCTGCAAGGTTTGCAAATGAGCTAACAGTTCTTCGGTCATGGCGTTGGCATCGGTTAACGTGGAAGTTAGCGGGACAGCAGATCGCCGCCCCCGTTCAGAGATGGTTATTACGGCTGCTATTTTGAAGTGTCGGCAGCGCTGCTGCCTTGAGGCGTATTAAGAAACGCAGCAAAACGGTCAAAATCCTGCAAATAGCTGTCATCCAGCGGCTTTTGCGTGGCCTTTTGGCCCTCAAAACGCACGACCTGATGAGCCTTGAGCAAAAAGGCCTGTTTGTATTCGACAAATTCCCGTTGCTGACGCGCTACGTAGTCCCGGAACTCGGCTTCGCGCGCTTTGGCGCCTTCCTGGCGTTGCTGCTTGAAGGCTTCGAATTCGTTTACGGGCGCGGGGCTACGAACCTCGAACGGGGTGGTGGTGGATTCAATGTTCAGCAGCCCTTCCTTAAGGGCAATGGCGTTACCCTGCTGCTCGTCGTAAATCGCAAAGGTGGTGCCACGAATGCCAATGGTGGCCGCCCCGGTGCTGATGCTCACCGGGGTTTCTCCCGGTGCTACCTTGTTGATGACAAAATAGAGCGTGCCGCTGAGATAACGCAGCAGCTTTTTGGTAGTCAGCAACAGGCCGCTGTTTTCTTCCAGTACCGTAATGGAGCCGTCGCCATAACTCAGGGCGACACGGCTTTGCTCGCCGGTGGCAATGGTTTCACTGGCAAGCAGGGTGTCGCCCGGGCCGAGCACCCGCCGCTCCCCGCCATCGTGATCAAAAATACGCACATCGCCTTCAATACGGGTGACCGTCGCCACGACATCGGCGTGGCTGCTGGCCGCCAGTGTCAGGCTCAGCCACAGCAACAGCTGAAAACCGCGGCGCTGGCGCTGTGGGCGCTGGCCGCTTGTGACGGGGTGAAGGTGATCTGGCATGGAGGCACTCCTTGCAGGCGGAAGGGGTGAACAAAGGTATGGCGGCCAATCTATCAGGCTGAGGGCTTGTTGACCATCCTTGCGCGTTGGTGGGCAGAAGGCATGACACGCGATCGATCAGGGTGTCGCTGTGTCTTGCCACTGGGTTCGAAGCGCTTCGATACGCGCACGATTGACACCAAAGTCGGCATAGCCCAGGCGGGAGGCGGAGCGGACATGAATCAGGTTGGTTTGGGGCTGGCGCAGAAACTCGACATCATCCACAAAGCGCATCAGGCGGGAGCGGTATTCAACATGCAGGTAGTTTGGGGTGGCGCTAATCAGCTCGGCGCGATCGGTTTGACCAATCAGCTGCTGCAGCGCCTGCCAGCGGGCATCGGCATCGCCGCGAATCTGCAGGGGCGCGATAAAGTGCGGATCGTCGGCCAAGGCAAAGCTGCTAACGCAATTGGGCCTGTCGGGGCAGGGCGCCAGCTGGTCATTGACGTGGCCGAGGTGCAGCGGGCGCGAGCCGCTGCAGCCTGTCAGCCAGGCGAGTGCAAGAACCAGGGCGAGCAGCGCGGTGGGCGACTGGCGCCGGGGTGAAGTGGATGAACGTCTGGCAGGGGAATGATTGAGCATGGGCAACTCCATAGCAACGGGCCCGTAGTGGCCTGGCAGTGAGTATACCCATGAATCCGGGTGAGAGGTGAGCGATGACGGTTCGCGCGGCAATCGAGACAGGTGGCAAAGCCGGGGCTAAAGGCTTATCTTGAAGCACCTGATTCAAAGGAGCTGACCATGTCCAATCGAACCTTGCCTCTGACCGATGCCCTGTATGACTACCTTTGCGCCAACTCCCTGCGGGAAGTGCCGCTGTTGCAATCGTTACGGGAGGAAACCGCCACCGACCCCATGGCCCGCATGCAGATTGCACCCGAACAGGGGCAGCTGATGGCATTGCTGATGAAAATGCTCGGTGTGCGCCAGGCTATTGAGGTAGGCACCTTTACCGGCTACAGCGCCCTTTGCATGGCGCTGGCCATGCCCATGGATGGCCGGCTGGTGTGCTGCGATATCAGTGAACACTGGACCGGCATTGCGCGGCGCTACTGGCAGGCGGCCCAGGTGGATCACAAGATCGAGTTGCACATTGCGCACGCCCGGGCAACCCTGGAGCGGTTACTGGAAACCGGGCAGGCGCGGCGTTTCGATTTCGCCTTTATCGATGCCGACAAGGTCAATTACGACCATTACTACGAACTTTGCTTGCGGCTGTTGCGCTCCGGTGGCGTGATGATGCTGGACAATACCCTGTGGAGCGGACGGGTGGCTGATCTGACGGTACAAGACGAAGATACCCGGGCGCTGCGAGCCCTGAACCGCAAGCTGCGCGACGACCGCCGCATCGACCTGAGTTTGCTGCCTGTGGCCGACGGTATTACCCTGATTCGCAAGAAATGAGCGCAGCGGCGATTCGCTGGCCATACTTACCCGATTCCCATTAAGGACCCCCCCCTGTCTGGAGACGACAATGACTGATCATACCCCAAGCCTGCAAAGCCGGTTTTTCAAGCAAGTGGTTCGCTTTGGCGTTGGCCCCATGTTGCACCATTTATCGCCCTTGTGGCTGCAGCGCCTGCAAACCGAGGTGCTGCTCAGTGTAGCCCTGTTGCCGCGGGGGACCCGCATTGAGCGGGTCGAGGAAGAAAACTGGGCAGCAGAAATCACCCGCGTGGGAAAAGCACCCCCGCTCACCGACGGCTGTGTGCTCTATTTCCACGGTGGCGCCTACAACATCGGCAGTGCCCGAGGGCACCGCAATCTGGTGGCGCATCTGGCGCAGGCTGCTGCCATGCCGGTGATGTCGCTGGATTATCGATTGGCGCCGGAGCATCCCTATCCGGCTGCGCTCGAGGATGCCGAAGAGGCCTATCGCTACCTGCTGACCAAAGGCGTGCCTGCGCAAAAAATCGTTGTGGCCGGCGACTCTGCCGGTGGCGGGCTGGCGCTGGCCCTGGCACTGCGCCTGCGGGAGGCTGGCAAGCCCCTGCCAGGCGGCTTGGGCCTGTTCTCGCCCTGGACCGATTTGAGCCAGTCGCAGCCCTCCTACACCAGCCATGCCCGTCAGGACCCCATGCTCAACAGCAAGTGGCTGTGGCAGATGGCGCAGAATTATGCCCCGGCGAAACTGCTCAGTGATCCACACATTTCGCCCTTGTTTGCCGATTATCAGGGGATGCCGGCGCTCTACATTCAGGTCGGCGAGGACGAAATGCTGCTCGATGATGCCTGCGCGCTGGCGCACAAGGCGGAGCTGGCAGGGGTGCCGGTGGAGTTGCAGGTGTGGCCGCACATGTGGCACGTGTGGCAGTTTGAAGCCGGGCTGATGCCCGAGGCGACCCGCTCGGTGGAATGCATGGCCGGGTTTGTGCGCAACATTGTCAAGCTGGCCTCGTAAGGCTGCCAGTGTCGCGCAACATTCTGAATGTCCGAACAGGTTTTCAGGCGCGAGCACCACTGCCTGCTTGCGCCGAGCCTGCGCCAGTTTTGACGATAGGCAAGAATCTGTGCGATGACGCCACATTCATTTTGCGACAAGTGGCTACAGGTTCTATGCTTCTGTTCTGAATGACCCGTTAAAGGCTCGTGTGACAGGGATTGGCCACAAAATCAGGTTTGCCGGGTTCCCTGCCTGTATCGATTGGCACTGGCCACAGGTAAAGGCAAGGTATCCGCCGATGATGGTATTTATCTGATCACTTGAAGACTGACTGAAATGGCAGAAAGCAGCTTAATTGAGAGGCTAATGATCCTTACCGCGCCTGTCGTGGCCTTGAGCACCGATGAGGAGGGGATTATTCGTCTGGTGAATCCGGCGGTATACAGGGTGTTTGGTTATTACGAAGGCGAAGTAATGAACCATAGCCTGTTGATGCTCTTGCCTGAGCTGGAACATATTGAGTTTGAACGCTTTACCGCCGTGATGGAACGGGGCGAGCTGGAGTTTTTTGGTGACGATGAGCCGCAAGAAGAAGAGGAAGCGGTTTCGTTTGAACACGCCAATTTTCTGGAGCGCTTTATTAATGGCGAAGTAAGCGAAGGCAAGAAGAAAGGCGAAATCCAGACCAAAGACAAGCACGGGCAAATTCGCTGGGTCGACATCACTATCAATAAAATCAATGTCGATGAAGAGACCATGTACAGCGTGGTGATCAGTGACATCACCGACATCAAGAAGTCCGAAGGCGCCTTGATGCGCATTAACGAGCACCTCGAAGAAATGGTGGCAGAACGAACCGCCGAGGTGCACCGCAAGAGTCAGGATATCCAGATCATGCTGCAGAACCTGCCGCAGGGAATCCTGACCTTTAATCGTGATCTTCGGATTCACGATGAGTATTCTGTGTATCTGGAAACCATTCTCGAAACCGATGTCATTGCCGAGACCCAGGTCATGGACTTGTTGTTCGCAAATTCGAGCCTGGGGGCCGACACCCTGTCGCAAATGGCCACCGCCATCGCGAGCATTCTCGATGAAGAGGAGTTTTTGTTTGAGTGCAACGGTCACCTGCTGGTGACCGCCTTTGAAAAGGCCTTTGCCTGTGGCCGCATCAAGTCGCTGGAACTGTCCTGGTCACCCATTGCCAATGATCAGGGCATTGTGGAAAAGCTCCTGGTTTCCATGCGCGATGTCACCGAAATCAAGGCGCTGCAAGAGGCGACATCGCACCAGAAGAAAGAGCTGGAAATCATCGGCCAGATTTTATCCATCTCGTCCAACAAGTTTATCGATTTCATTCTGGGCGCCCGGGAGTTCATACGCATCAATCGCGAGTTGATCCGCGCCAACCGCGAGAAAAACCTTAACGCGCTGGATGTGCTGTTTCGCAACATGCATACCATCAAAGGCAATGCGCGCACCTACGGTTTTGATCATCTCACCGATTTTATCCACCAGGTAGAACAGGAATACGCCGAACTGCGCAAGGATGCCGACAAGTGCTGGGATCAACAGCACTTGCTGGCTCAGCTCGACGAAACCGAGCGCCTGGTAGACCAGTACAGCCGGGTCAATGAAGAAAAACTTGGCCGAAAAGGCGGAAAAAAACTCGAAGCCCAGGCCGATTACCTAATGATTGACAAAGAGCGCCTTGGTGCCATTACCGATCGCATTGATACGCTGGACCCGAACGACCCCAAGGCATTGATGGATGCCTTGAAAAATATCAAAAAGCTGGTGGATCTGGCCGAAACCGAACGTTTCGAGACCATTATTGCCGGCATTCTCGAAGCCGTTCCGGCACTGGCAAGCGAACTGGACAAAGCCAAGCCCCGAATACTGATCAATGACGGCAACATAGTGTTTAAAAGACCGGTGTTTCAGTTGTTCAAAAACACCTTTATGCACCTGTTTCGCAATTCCCTCGATCACGGGCTGGAACCAGCCCAGGAACGGCAGGCCATGGGCAAAGCGCCCGAGGGCTTGATCAGCATCAGTATCAGTAAAGGCAGCGACAAACTGACAATAACCTATGGCGATGACGGGCGAGGTCTCAATTTGGCGAAGATTCGCCAAAAAGCCATAGATGCCCGCCTGATTGGCCCAACGGACACCCTGACCCCGGCAAATATCTCGGCGCTGGTGTTTGCTCCGGGGCTGTCAACCGCAGACAAGGTGACCGATGTTTCGGGGCGAGGCGTGGGTATGGATGCGGTCAAGAACTTCTTCGAGCAGCAAGGCGGCTCCCTTGCGCTCGCCTTCCCAAAATCCTTTGGGGAGCAAGACGCGTTTGCGGCAGTGGAATTCGTGATGACCTTGCCCGAGCGAGTCGCGCTCGAAAAAGACTGATCAAGCCTGCTTGCCAGAATGACACCCGGCTGTCAGATGATGCCTGCCTCCAGGCTCGCCGCCACAGACAAGCCAAGATTCTCGCACTGAGACAGAAACCCGTCCTGAAAATCGCCCCGACAGACAAGGGGCTCCTGCACCAGTCGCCACCGCAAACCCGTGGTAATGCTCTCAATGGCGCGTTGCGTGCCTGTGCCATCGTGGCCGGCACGAATATAAAAGGCAAAGGGTAACCCCTGGGTTTTCTCCAGGCAGGGGTAATAGCAGCGATCGAAAACATCTTTCACTAATCCTGCCATATAGCCGAGGTTTTCCGTGGTGCCGATAATCACCGCCTGGGCGGCCAGAATGTCGTCGGGTCGGGTGTCGAGCGGCGCCTTGCAGGTAACGCTCACCCCGGTGATATCGGGGTGGGTCGCCCCTCTTAGCGCAGCGTCGGCCATCTTCCTGGTGTTAACCGAAGGGGCGTGGGCAATGAGCAAGAGATGTTTGTGATTCGACATGATTCCACCCCCTTGAGGCCAAGCCCCAAACAGAAAACGCCCTGACATTCAGCCAAGTGCCAGATGCCATCCCGATTTCCAGTATGGAACTTGCCGGAATCAATGGGAAGCCCGAATGGCGGGCCGAGTTTTAAATCCTGATCCAGTCCTGCGCCCGGGTGAAGGCAAAGGTGTTGATGCCTGCCTGCTCGATGGCCTGTTTCACTTGCTCACTCACCAGGGTTGTCATCAGATTCTCCGCCAGACGAAAGAGCGCCAAGCCACGGGTGCGGGTCGGGTCGAGGGTAAAGCCGTCAATGCTGCAGTTTTTGAGCGCGACCGCATCGTCGCTTTTGATGCGGGAGTTTGCCGGGTCGGCGGCGCTGACAAGGCCAACAATGTTGAAGGCCAGCCACTCATAGGTTTCACCGGTATTGCGGTAGCTAATAACGACGGGATAGTACTCAATGTTGTCGACGCCGGTTTTTTGAAGTACCTGGGCGAGCCGTGGCGACATGAGCGAAATGGCGTCGTCGTAATAATCCGGCGGTGGACCCTGGTAACCGAAGTGAGGCGTTGCCTCAACCTGAATAATCTCTGTGGGAGGCTCTTCCAGTGGTGCACCGCTGTGCCACCCGCGTTTGGGCGCGCGTAGCAGTTCTTCGTGTATTTCGAGAAACGGGCCCTCATCGTCATCATCAAGGCTGGGATTGTCTATGTCATTGATTACGTAGTACATGGGTTACTCTCATCCGGTAAATGGTTTTGCGAAGTGGCCGATAAACCCGTTGCGGGGTTTCTGTTCAACCGCCGCTCGCCTATAATCAGCCGGTTTGTTCAATGCAACCCTCACCCGTTCAAGGAGTACAAGATGGCAGGCAATCTTCCTGGCAAGCATGGCGACAGTCTGGATTATAAAATGATCAACCATTTCCTGATTACCTTTTGTGTAGGCATGGGATTGGGTGTGGTCTTATTTGGCTGGGTGCTCTAGCCCGCCCTTTGCTTTGGGGAGGCCGAATCGGACTCCCCTGGTAACCTTTCCTCTACAGCCCGCAACAAAACCGCTACAGAATTCGGCTGCAATTCCATCATACTCAGAATGTGATCAGATTCTCATTATTTTGGAGTGCAGTATGATTCGTGGACTGGATGCCTGGGTCAATCATCTTGAACGGCAACAATTGCCGTTGCTGGCCCAAACACTGCAAAACGTTATGCGTGTTACCGCCGATGAGCGTACCAGCGTGAATCTGCTGTCTGACGTCATTCTCAAAGATCCTGATCTGTGCTCGGAAGTGCTGAAACTGGCCAATTCCGTCTGCTTCAATCCCACCCGCAATCGCATCGATACCATTTCCCGCGCGGTGGTAACCATTGGGTTCGATTCGGTCAAAAGCATTGTGGTTTCGGCCCTGCTGGTGGATCAGCTGGTTAACAAGGGGCTTAAGCAGCAGGTGTACCGGGCGTTGGCCACCTCGGTACATGCGGCGGTTCAGGCCCGAGCCTTTGCCGCCCAGCGTGCCGAGTCGGTGCGCGAAAGTGTGTTTCTTGCGGCCTTGCTTTATGGCCTGGGCGAAACCGCCGTGTGGGCTTCGGGAACCCGGGAGGCCGAAGGGTTGCTTGAAGAATGGCGGTATCAGGGATTTTTGTCAGACGAGCAGCAACGGCAAATGCTCGGCACCACCTTTGTGGCCATTTCCAGGGCACTGGCCAAAAACTGGAAGCTGGGCGCCCTGCTTGAGCAGAGCTTTTCTCCTGTGGCCACCGGTGAGGCGGCCATGGTGCAGGCTGGCGTCAGTATTGCCCGCTTTAACCAGCAGGGCTGGCTGGCGGGCGGGCTGCACAAAGCGGTGATGCTGTCGACGCCTATCAGCGGTGAGACAGCCGAAGCCGCCAAAGTTTCACTGAATCAGCAGCGCGAACGTGCGGCTCAGCTGGCAGTGCAACTGGGCATTGCGCGCGCGCGGGAGCTGTTACTGGAGAACGAAGCGGCGGGAGACATGCTGCTTGCGCCTGATTTCCAGTTGCAATTGCAAGTGCTGCAGGCCTTGTGCGAGCCGACCCCGGCGCACCAGTCCGAGGTGGACACGCTCAAGCACCGTTTTGATTTGTTGCTCAAAGGGGTGCACAAAGGCGTAGGGCTTGAACGGGTGGGGTTGTTTGTCGGGCGCGAAGGGGGGGCACCCCTGCAGCTGTATCGGGCCCTGGGGCAGCACACCCATCCCTGGCAGACGCAGCAAACCTTGGCGTTACAGACGTTTGCGGCCTGCGGCCCCGAATTCGAGCCTGCGCCACTGCGTGCTTGCGAGCCGTTACAAGTGTGTGTGCGCACCCTGGGGAGCAGCACTACAAGTTCCGGGATGGAAGCGCGCATTCGTGCGCCCTTTGGCGGATTGATTCCGGCGCTGGTGGCTTTGCTTCCCTTGCCGGGACAACTTAATGCGGTGCTGTATGCCGACCGTTTGGGCATGGCACCTATCAGTCTTGAACAGCAGCGTAACCTGCAGTTACTGGCACAGCAGTTTGTGTGGCTGCAGCGCTGCGCTGGGCAGCAGACCAAGAGCCGCCAAGCCTCGGCCTGAGCGTGCTTTGCCCCCCCCCGCTCAGCCGGTACTGAGCATTCGTTCCAGCTCCGGGATGCAGGAGCCGCAGTTGGTGCCGGCATTGAGCGCTTGCCCTATGGCGGCTACCGAGCCCAGTTTCTTCGTCTTGATTCCGTCGCGGATCAGGTTCTCG
>JBFHRO010000112.1:0-10698 GCA_041591635.1 Oleiphilaceae bacterium
ACAGGCAGAAGAGCCCCTTGTAACCGAGCCGGTTGCCAAATCGCAAGCACGGATTGTGCAACCGGTGGCGCCGGTTGTGGTGGCATCGGATGCCACGGAAAAGCATTCTGAGCCACCCGATGACTGGCTTCCCAATGGCCGGCCAGCCTGGGCGCAAGGGCGTTTTGAGTGCCTCTTGTTCAGCGTGGCGGGGTTGAAACTGGCGGTACCTTTGGTGTCATTGGGGGCAATTCATTCGCTGGACAAGGAATTGACGCCACTCTTCGGGCATCCTCCCTGGTACATGGGGTTGTTGCGTGTAGGCGAGAAAAATGTGCAGGTGGTGGATACCGCCCAGTGGGTGATGCCAGAGCGGTACCACCGGGTATCCAATGCGCCGTATCGCTTTGTGATTCGGCTGAACAATTCGGACTGGGGGGTCGCCTGTGATGAAGTCGCCCAGTCGTGTTCGTTTCATCCCGAAGACGTTCGCTGGCGCAGCCAGCGCAGCAAACGTCCCTGGCTTGCCGGTACTGTGATTGAGCATATGTGTGCGCTTATGGATGTAACGGCACTGGCGCGATTATTTAATGAATCCAAACGGGTTCGCCTGGGGCGCTAGGCTGGCTTGGCGATTTTCTTTTTTTGCCAGTGCTGGCATAGACGTCGCCCTGTTCTATAGTAAGTAGTCAGACAATGCATTATTCGTGCGTCGAGTTACCAGGCTGACCGGTTTCCATGTCTGCCCGCGAAACGGGTCTATAGCCACACAATTCAAAATGCGTATCAGAGGTTTTCGTCAATGGCATCTCAAAGTGGTCACAGTACACACGCCCCGTCCGATCCGATTCAGCAATATGTCACCTTCAAACTGGATCATGAGACCTACGGCATCAATGTGATGCAGATTCAGGAGGTGCTGCGGCACACTGAAATCGCTCCGGTTCCGGGTGCCCCTGACTATGTGTTAGGCATCATCAACCTGCGTGGCAATGTGGTTACGGTCATTGATACTCGCCGGCGGTTCGGGCTGGACGAAACAGAAATCAGCGATCACTCCCGGATTGTGGTGCTGGAGATCGACAACCAGGTGATTGGCGTGCTGGTCGATTCGGTCGCCGAGGTGGTGTATCTCAAACAGTCCGAAATCGAATCGGCGCCCAATGTCGGCAATGAAGAAAGCGCCCGCTTCATTCAGGGGGTTTGCAACAAGAACGGCGAGCTGATCATTCTGGTCGAGTTCGAGAAAATCCTCAGTGATGAGGAATGGGCCGACATGCGAGGATTCTGACGCATCTGTCTCTGGCGGGTGGGCGTGTTTGACGGTTTGGCAAAAATCAGGAAGTTGTCACGATTATTGCAATGATTATCGTGACAAAGGCGTGACGCCAATACATTGACACACTTAGGCACCCCCCCAATTTGAACCAGAGGTTATTCCCATGTTTGACTACCTGCTTCCTTGGTTGTTACTGGCGGCGATTGCAGCCGTGGCGCTGCATTCGGTGCTCCTGCGGCGCAAACTCGAAGCGCGACTGGGGCGGCAGCAAGCCCAGATTGGCGACCTTCTGAACGAACTGCACGCCACCTGTCACAGTGTTTCTGCCATGGGGCGGCGCATCATGGCGCTGGAAAAGCACCGTCAGCAATTTGACAACCGCCTGGAAGAGATGGTTCGCAACGATCCCAACCGGGTGTCTTATACCGAAGCCTCACGTCTGGTAGAACTGGGGGCCGAAGTGGAGGACTTGATGAACAGCTGCGGCATCAGTCGCCCCGAGGCAGAACTGGTCACGGCCCTCAGCCGCAAGCAGCTTGCCCAGAAGCAGGCACTGAACTGACCGCGTACGAAGTCTTTTCTGCGTGATGAAACTGCATCTAAAGGCGGCCAAAACGTGCGGGTGTGAAAAGGAGTTGACCCAACAGTGAAACCAAGAATCAGCATGATTACCCTGGGCGTTCGTGATCTGGCCGTCGCCATTGATTTTTATGAAAAGGGGTTGGGATTTCCGCGCATGGCGTCCCCCCCAACCGTTGCGTTCTTCACGTTAAACGGCACCTGGCTTGGCCTGTATGGCCGCGAAGCATTGGCCGAGGATGCACAGGTTTGCGCTCACGGGGAAGGGTTTGAAGCCTTTGCGCTTGCCCACAACCTTGAATCCGAAAAGGAAGTTGACGCAGTGGTTGCTCAGGCCATCGAGGCCGGTGCCACCTTGGTCAAGAAACCGCAGAAGGTTTTTTGGGGCGGCTACAGCGGCTATTTCAAGGATCCGGATGGGCATCTGTGGGAGGTGGCCCATAATCCCTTTTTCTGGGTCGGCCCTGAAGACAAAAAGACATGATCTGTCGCGATTCAGCCTGAGTTCGGATCGAAGCCGCGCGGCGTCTTGCCTTGCAGGTAATACGCGAAAGCAATGATTTCGGCGATGACCCGGTACAGGGTTTCGGGAATTTCGTCGCCCAGCTCGATTTTGGCCAACAGGCCAACCAGTTCCGGGTTTTCGTAGAGCGGTACGTTCGATTCGCGCGCGATACGAATGATTTCGCTTGCCAGATCACCTTCACCTTTGGCGGTCACTTTGGGTGCCGTTTCCTCGTCGTACTTCAGCGCCACTGCCGTTTGGAACATTCGTTCAGTCATGCCTTGATGTCCACCAGTTGTCGTTCCAGTTTGGTTTTGGTTTGCTGCGGCTGCCCCTGCCGGCAGCAAATGTCGCCGACCGTCAGCCCCAGTGCCAGTAACTGATCCCGAAAATGGGGAATCTCCCGATCCATGAGCTTTACTGTCTCGGGTTTTTCTGCCCACAAGGTCGGGGTGACCTGGTGCTGGGTCAGGCTGGCCTGAACGTAAAAAGGCCCGGTCGTTTCGAAATTAAAGGCCAGAGTGATGCGCCAGCGTGTATCCTTCCCGGGTTCCTGGTCGTCTTTCTCATCGGACTCACGCTGTTTTTCCCGTTCAAGGCGCAACTGGATGTTGTCTATCCAATGGTTATGGCTCACAAACAGGGGGATCTCCATGACCCAGGTCGTGAGTTGCGGGGTGTCACCCTGAGGCGACTGGCTTTGCAGCAAGGAGCTGAGCTGGTGAAACTGAATGCGCTGCAAGGTAAGTGCCACCAGCTTGAGCAACTCCCCTGTGGAGTACTCGGGCGCCTTGGCGGGCATGGGGCCACTGGGCGCGACAAACGGAAAGTGCAACGGGTTTAACTGGGTCGCGGCCGCTCCAAGGTTGAGATGAGGGTCTGTCGTCACAGGGCTGTGCGTGGCGCGAGCCAGGGTTTTGAGGAGCAGTTCGACGCGCAAGAGCTGTGTTTTGAGATCCTCGGGCAGGATTTGTGCAGCCGTTGTTGCGGGTTGACCGCTTTGATCCGGTATCTGCCCTTTTGCCAGCGCCTGAAGCATGGCGGGCGATGGCATTTTTGCGCTTTGCGCTTCATTTGCCGTTGCTCGCGCAAGTTGGGCGAGGGTGGCTTCGGTAAACAGTCCTGAGTTTTTTATGAGGGTCTGCACGGCTTGCGCCTGAAGCTGCTTTTGGGATTCCGGTGTCGGCGCCAATTCAGGCACAGCGGGCGTGCCGGTGGGTGCCAAAGCGGGAGGGCGCGCCTGGGGGGCAAATAGCCGGGCGGGAATCAGCTGTTCAAACAGCCGCTGCAGCCCGGTATGCAGTTGCTGGGCAAGCCGCTGGTCGGCGTGGGACAGGAGCGGGTCGCTTGAGGACGACAGAGCCTGTGACGCCAGTAAGGAGAGCAGTTGATTCAGTGGCCACTGGCGGCCAATGATAGATACCAGGTGGTTGTTGATTTGACGCGGCTGATCCGATGCTGTTGGCTGCGGCGGGGCCGATAAAAGTGTCACTGTGTCGGGGGCCAGAAACCGCACCTGAAGCACATCGCCCGCTTTCACTGGTAACTGGGTGGGCAGGGATATTTTCGTGTTACCCAGCTGCAATATCAGCTGGCTTTGCTGCAGCGCCAGATTCACTTTGACTGCCAGCACCTTGGCGGTATAGACACGCTGATCGATCAGCCCGGCCAGGGCCAGGTTGTCGAGCCGGGTTTTACCCGCGTCCGCCGTCGGGGGAGCGCCAGACAAGGCTGCTCCCTGGGCGGCCTTGTCTGGTGCGATCGGTGCGGCTGCCTCCCGAGTGGTGCGAGCGGATACGGCCGGCTCTGATGGCGCAGGCGCGGGAGTTGGCCGTGCGCCGCCGGCCGGCTCACTGGCGCCGATGGTTGACCGGGATCGGGCTGACTCGGTTGCGCCTGGCGTTGAGGTGGGTTTGATCGGGTCGATAGCGGGAATCCTTCAGGTGTTGACGCAGACCAAGTGAGGTCGGCCGTTAATCCTCGACGGGCTGCACAAGATCAAGGGGCGCAAGGCCCGTTTCTATATAATAGCGAGCGTTTTTGACCCACACACCCGCTTGGTGCATTATTTCGCGCGAATTCCGTGATTGTTCATCCACAGGAGATCCGAGTGTCTGCTCCACTGTTGCAAGCCAAGAACCTGTTTTGTGAGCGCGATGACCGTGTGCTGTTTGAGCAACTCGATTTCACGCTGACTGGCGGTGAGATAGTACAAATCGAAGGCCCCAACGGGGCCGGAAAAACCACCTTGTTACGTATTCTGGCGGGCCTGTCGCAAGCGTTTGAGGGAGAAATCTACTGGAAATCCAGGCCGCTGGAGCAGCAGCGGGCAGAGTATTTCTCGCAGTTGCTGTATCTTGGCCACAAGCCTGGCGTCAAGGCGATCTTGTCGCCGCTTGAAAACCTGCGCGCCTGGCTGGGTGTGCGCCGAGGCGCGAGCGACGAATGCATTCTGGGGGCGCTGAAAAAAGTGGGTCTTTATGGTTATGAAGAAGTGCCTTGTCACAGCCTTTCGGCGGGACAAAATCGCCGGGTGGCCTTGGCCCGGTTATTCCTGTCCACCGAAAGCGTGTGGATACTGGATGAGGCCTTTACCGCCATTGATCGCGAAGGGGTAATCAATCTGGAGACACTCATGCTGCGCCGTGCCGCAGAGGGTGGGGCCATTGTGCTTACCACGCACCACGAATTTGGCCAGCACCGGAGTTTGCGTAAAGTGCGTCTGGGGGCGGTGACCACGGCAGAGCGACGCAAGGCGCAGGGGGTTCTGTTGTGAATGGGTCGAGTGAAAGCAAACCGATTGAGGGGGCCATCGCGGCCATTCCGGCGGCCATGCTGGCCACGCTAAAGCGTGATCTGCTGCTGGCATTCCGCCGTCGGCAGGACCTGTTTAATCCGCTGTTGTTCTTTGTCATTGTGGTGACCCTGTTTCCGCTGGGCGTCAGCCCCGAAAAGAGCTTTCTGCAGATGGCGGGCGCTGGCGTGGTCTGGGTGGCCGCACTATTGGCAACCTTGCTGTCGCTGGATGGCCTGTACCGGGCCGATTATGACGACGGCGCGCTGGAGCAGATGGTATTGTCACCCCAGCCCCTGTACCTGTTGGTGCTGGCCAAGGTGACCGCCCACTGGCTGGTGACCGGGGTGCCTTTGATTATTCTGTCGCCGGTGCTGGGTGTGATGATGCATCTGCAGGGTGACGCCATTGGCATTCTGATGCTGACCTTGCTCATAGGTACGCCGGTGCTGAGCCTGATCGGGGCCATTGGCGCTGCACTTACCGTAGGACTCAGGTCTGGTGGTGTGCTCATTTCTTTGCTCGTATTGCCCTTGTACATTCCTGTGCTGATCTTTGGCACAGGTACGGTACAGGCGGCCATCAACGGATTGCCGGTGACCGGATATCTCGCCATTCTTGGGGCCATGCTCGCGCTGGCGCTCACGTTGGCGCCCATTGCCTCTGGCGCCGCCTTGCGGATCAGTTTCTCGAATTGACTTGAGCTAATATGCCAGTGGGTCGAGGGGGTAGAATGATTCCATTACAGTCCGTTAGGAATTGGGTTCCGCTGGCGCGAATTGCAGTACACTAACGCGCCTTGACTGACTTCGATCATGGCACCTTGAAGGTGAAGGCAAAGATGCAAGCCAGACCAGACAGAACAAGCGAGATGTTTTCAATGTGGGCGTTTTTTCACAAGTTGGGTTCGCCAAAGTGGTTCTATGACATAGCCGGCAAATGGATCCCCTGGTTCGGTGCCCTGGCTGTGCTGGCCCTTGGCAGCGGCCTGTTGTGGGCGCTGTTGTTTGCTCCGGCGGATTACCAGCAGGGCAACAGCTTTCGGATTATCTACATTCATGTGCCGGCGGCGATTCTGGCCCAGTCCTGCTTCATGATGATGGCTGTGGCCGGTGCCATCGGGCTGATCTGGAAAATGAAGCTGGCCGACATGTTCCTTAAGGCCGCCGCCCCGGTGGGAGCCTCTTTTACCTTTCTGGCGCTCTTTACCGGCGCCGTGTGGGGTAAACCCACCTGGGGCAGCTGGTGGGTGTGGGATGCACGCCTTACTGCCATGCTGATCCTGCTGTTTTTGTACTTCGGCATCATTGCCTTGCAGGCGGCCATTGAGGATGCCACGGTCGCGGCCAAGGCCTCGGCGGTGCTGGCGTTGGTGGGCCTGGTCAATATTCCGATTATCAAGTACTCCGTAGACTGGTGGAACACCCTGCATCAGCCGGCGACGTTCAAACTTACCGAAAAGCCCGCCATGCCCGCAGAAATGTGGATGCCTTTACTGGTGATGGTGATCGGGTTTTACAGCTTTTTTGCGCTGGTGATGTTGATTCGTACGCGCAACGAAATTCTCGAACGGGAGCGCCGCACCCGTTGGGTCAAAGATATTCTGATGTCCGGAGGCCGCTGATGTATTTTTCCAGTCTTGCCGAGTTTGTCGCCATGGGAGGCCATGGTGTCTATGTGTGGTTGGCATACGCGGTGTTTGCCGTGATTATGTGTGCCAATCTGGTGGTGCCTGTGGTGCAGGGCAAGCAGCGGGTACGTCAGCTGGCGCAGCGCCTTAAGCGTGAGGAGACTGCGTCGTGAACCGTCAGCGTAAACAGCGTCTCATTCTGGTTCTTTTTCTGGTGTTTGGTTTTGGGGCGGTCGTGGCTTTGATCCTGGTCGCCCTTAAAGACAACATCAATCTCTTTTACAGTCCTTCCCAGATTCAGTCGGGGGAGGCACCGGCCGACGCCCGGATCCGGGTCGGGGGTATGGTGGTTGAGGGAAGCGTTTCACGCGACAATGAAAGCTTGCTGGTGACCTTTGGGCTGACGGATTACAAATCGGTCGTGACCGTTGAATACCAGGGGATATTGCCTGATCTCTTCCGGGAGGGTCAGGGCATTGTCGCCATGGGCCGGGTCAGCAAACCGGGTGTGCTTGAAGCAGATGAGGTATTGGCGAAACACGACGAAAAATACATGCCACCCGAAGTGACAGATTCACTCAAAAAAGCCGGAAAAATGGCCGATGGCAGTGACAGGGTTGAACCCTGATACTGCCCGTTCTACACACAGCGACTGCTTAACCTTTATCGGGCCAGAAACCGACAGGCCCAGCTGGGATCACTTGATATGATGACTGCGGAACTCGGACACTTTGCCCTGATTCTTGCCCTGATGCTTTCACTGGCCCAGGCCATTGTGCCACTTGCAGGCACCTTGCTCGCCAACCGTTCCCTCATGGCGTTTGCGCGCCCGCTGGCCAGTGGTCAGTTTGTATTTGTCTCTGTGTCATTCGTTATTCTGAGCCTGTGCTTCTATTACGATGATTTTTCGGTCAAATACGTTGCGTCCCATTCAAACTCATTGTTGCCTGTCTACTACAAGCTCAGCGCCGTGTGGGGTGGCCATGAAGGCTCCCTGCTGTTGTGGGCCCTGATGCTGGCTGGCTGGACATTCGCCGTGGCACTTTTCAGCAAGCAGTTGCCGCTGGATATGCTGGCCCGGGTCATATCCATTATGGGGATGATCAGCATTGGCTTTCTGTTGTTCATTCTGGCCACCTCCAATCCGTTTGACCGTCTGTTGCCGGAGATCCCGCAGGATGGCGCGGATCTCAACCCCTTGTTGCAGGATATTGGCCTGATTTTTCATCCGCCGATGCTGTATATGGGGTATGTCGGCTTTTCGGTGGCCTTTGCCTTTGCGCTGGCGGCCTTGATGAGCGGTCGCCTTGATGCGGCCTGGGCACGCTGGTCGCGACCATGGACGACGGTAGCCTGGGCCTTTCTCACCCTTGGTATCGCCCTGGGAAGCTGGTGGGCCTATTACGAGCTGGGCTGGGGCGGCTGGTGGTTCTGGGATCCGGTCGAGAATGCCTCTTTTATGCCCTGGCTGGTGGGTACGGCACTGATGCACTCGCTGGCGGCTACCGAAAAGCGTGGCGTGTTCAAAAGCTGGACGGTCGCCCTGG
The DNA here is from genome assembly GCA_041591635.1 of Oleiphilaceae bacterium. Taxonomy (GTDB): domain Bacteria; phylum Pseudomonadota; class Gammaproteobacteria; order Pseudomonadales; family Oleiphilaceae; genus JACKOD01. Next base: position 8,314 of record JBFHRO010000112.1, read on the forward strand.
CCATTACGGCGTTTTCCCTGAGCCTGCTGGGAACTTTTTTGGTTCGCTCCGGTGTGCTGACGTCGGTTCATGCGTTCGCCGCCGACCCGGCCCGCGGGCGCTTTGTGCTGGCGCTGCTGACCATTACGCTGATTGGCTCCTTCACACTCTATGCGTTGCGTGCGCCGGCGGTTCGCAGCCGTATTACCCATGCGCTGCTGTCGCGAGAGACTTTTTTGCTGCTGAATAACCTGCTGTTGATTGTCGCAACGGTGATCGTGTTGTTGGGTACCCTGTTTCCCCTGATTGTTGATTTCATGGGGGCGCCCAAGCTTTCGGTCGGGCCCAGTTACTTTAATCTGCTGTTCGTGCCGGTGGTGGCCGTGCTTACTGCCGTCATGGGGGTGGGTATTGTAAGTCGCTGGAAGAAAAACGATACCCGTTATCTGATTGGTCGTCTCTGGAGCAGTGCCCTGGCAAGCCTGGTATTGGCGCTGCTGTTTCCCTTTTTGTTTGATGGCGCTTTTAATGGTGCGGTGTTTCTGGGCGTTTGGCTGACCCTGTGGCTGGTATTTGTCACCGCCCGTGATCTTTGGCGGCGTGCCGATCACTCACGTGGTCGCCTTTACGGCCTTTCTCACCTGGGGCGTTCCTATACCGGCATGGTACTTGGACACCTGGGCCTGGCCTGTGCCATTCTGGGCATCTGTCTGGTGTCCAATTACGCCATAGAGCGGGACCTGCGCATGCAGCCGGGGGATCATGTCGTGCTTTCTGGTTACGAATTCCGGTTTGAGCGCCTTTCCTCCGTCACCGGTGCCAACTATCTTGCCAATCGGGCCGACTTCACTGTGTGGAAAAACGGTAAACAAGTGGCAGCACTGGCGCCTGAAAAGCGCGTGTACCACGCCCAGCGCAATATGATGACCGAGGCCGCCATAGATCCCGGCCTGTGGCGTGATCTGTACATTGCCATGGGCGAGGCGCTGGAGGGTGATGCCTGGGCTATTCGCATTCACTACAAGCCCTTTGTGCGCTGGATGTGGCTGGGAGCTTTGCTGATGGCGCTGGGCGGGTTTGTTGCCATTTCGGATCGGCGCTATCGCATCCGCCAGGCGCTGCCTGACAGCAAAACAGGCGTGGTTGCGGGTGCGCGCAGCGATGGTTCACCGGCGTGAATCCTTGCCGGCATAGATCGCAGACAGAGAGAACGGCTCAATACGGACGGGGAGTGGAATGAATCGATTATTGCTGTTGATACCCTTGCTGCTGGTGATAGCACTGTTGCTGGTGCTGGGGTCAGGCCTTGGGAATGATCCTACCAAACTGGATTCGGCCAGGATTGGTAAAGCCTTTCCTGCGTTTTCCCTGCAATCGCTACAAAATGCGGACAAAACCTTTACAGAGCAGGATTTAAAAGGTGACCTGTTTCTTCTGAACGTCTGGGCGACCTGGTGCCCTTCGTGCAAAACGGAACATCCCTACCTGCTGAAGATTGCGGCTGAAAATCAGGTGGTCGTGGTCGGCCATAACTACAAGGATGACCGGGTGGCAGCCATCAAATGGCTGCAGCAACTGGGTGATCCCTACCGTTTTACATTGTTTGATCCCAAGGGACAGCTGGGCTTTGATCTGGGGGTCTATGGTGCACCGGAAACCTACCTGATCGATGCGCAAGGGGTAGTTCGGTACCGGCATGTCGGGGTGGTGGATGAGAAGGTCTGGAAAACCGAGCTGCTACCGGTGATTGAACGCCTGCGGGCGGGAAAGGCATGAGACTTGGCAGACAATGACAGAGCGAATGCGAACGATGAAACGGGTAATTGAGGCAGTAGTACAAACAACGGACGCTTGGCGTACCACCGGAGCCAGACTGGCGTTGATCCTGATGCTGGCGGTACCTGCGGGGGTAAAGGCATCCATTGATACTTACGAGTTCCAGGATGAAGGGCAACTGCGCCAGTATCAAATTCTGGCTCAAGAGTTGCGCTGTCCCAAGTGCCAGAATCAGAACATTGCCGATTCCAACGCGCCCATTGCGCAGGATATGCGGGAGCAAGTGTACCGCTTGACGCTGGAGGGTAAATCTCAAACCGAAATTGTCGATTACATGATTGAGCGTTTTGGTGAGTTTGTGACCTATACACCGCGCTTTGATCTCACAACCTGGCTGTTATGGCTGGGGCCGGGTTTTCTGGCGCTATTGGGGCTGGTTGTGGTCGTTCGCATGGCTCGCCCGAAATCGGTATCACAAGCGCCGGTGATTTCGCAGGAAGAGCGCGACCGGCTCAAATCCATTCTGACTCAAGATGAGAAACCATCATGATGGCGTTCTGGGGTGCAACGATTTTGCTGGCGCTGCTGGCGGGGGCTTTTATCCTGTTTCCCGTGGTACGTCGGGGGAAG
>JBFHRO010000113.1:0-10555 GCA_041591635.1 Oleiphilaceae bacterium
GCTTTGCACACACCCTTCGAGACCACAAGCGGTCTTCCGACTTTGTGGCCCGAATTGGCGGCGAAGAATTTATGCTGATTCTCGCCGAAACCAGCGCCGATCAGGCCTGGGTGATCGTGAACCGGTTGCGCCAGGTGTTTGAAAGCCAGACCTATACCGCCATTGACCGGCCCATCACCGCCAGCTTCGGTCTGAGCGAACTGCAACTGAACGACGATTATGCATCCTTGATCAAACGGGCCGACCTGGGGCTGTATCAGTCAAAGGAGAAGGGCCGCAACCAGGTAACCCTGCAAGCACCAACCAGCACTCCGGCTTCAACATCCTGAGCCACCACACACAACCAGAATGTCAGCCCGTTCGATCGCGGCAAGTGCAGATCAGTAGATCAGATCCCCGCGCAAAAACCTGTCTGGATTGATGAAGATGGCCTTTTTGTAGCCTTGGGTCGCGCCATCCATCGCCCATAAACGGGGTATCAGGCTCTGGATCGAATAATGCAAATGCGGCGGTTTGCCTTTTGCATTACCGGTATCCCCCACAGTGCCAATCACTTCAGCGGATCGGATCATAGTAAACCTCCCCGCTTCAATGCGTTCTAAATGGGCGTAATAATGCAAACGCCATTTGGGCCCCAACACCAGGATCACATTGCCGCCCTTTGACAGATGGCCCCGATATAGCACCAATCCGTCCACCGCACTCACCACCTTCGTACCTGTGGCGGCGAAGATATCAATACCCTTGTGAACGCCTGAGGATCCCCAGGGTTCATACCAAAAGCTGTTTGCGTTCCAGTCCAGGGTCGTTGCGCCCTGCACCGGCACCGTGATTCGCTCTGGCACCAGCCATCCAGCGACCAGAATGATCGCCAGTATCCCGCCCGCCAATCGTAGTTTTGCCTTCATGGAAGAGAATCAAACCCCGCTGCCTGATGTCATCACCTGCCTGAGGGTAGATGACCAATCCGTAATTGCTCAAGCGGCCAAACCGCATTTATTTGACGTGCGTCAACAATTAATAGCCCGTAGAATGCCTTCAACTCCGCTCTTTTTCTGCCCGAGGAAGCTGCCCTATGCCCGATATCGTCGTCATGTTTTTTGCCCTGGGCCTTTTCGCAGGCTTGATTCGCTCCGACCTGACGGTTCCCAAAGCCGCCTACGAAACTTTCAGCTTGCTGTTGATGCTCACGATCGGCCTCAAGGGGGGGATGGCGCTGTACGGCAACCTCACCTGGTCGCTGGTACCCGAACTGATGGTCATGATGCTGCTGGGTGCGGTCATTCCCCTGATGCTCTTCCCCCTGCTGCGCCGGGTGGTAGGCTTGAATCTGGAAGACAGCGCCAGTATCGCCGCTCACTACGGTTCAGTCAGCGCAGGCACCTTTGCGGTGGCCCTGGCTTACGTCGAAGCCCGCAACCTGACCTATGCCCCCGAAGTCACCCTTTATCTGGTGGCGATGGAGTTGCCGGCGATCATCGTCAGCCTGCTGATCTATCGCAGAAACCAGAAAAGCGGCCCGGTTCAGCCGTCGCTGGCCAAGCTCTGGCATGAAGCCTTTACCAACCAGGGTGTGATGCTGCTGATGGGCGGGGTCATTATCGGGATTGTCTACGGCCCCACCCAGGGCGCCGCGGTGACCGATCTTTACACCGGCGCCTTCAAGGCCGTGCTGGCCCTCTTTCTGCTGGAGATGGGCCTGGTGGCTGCGACCAACCTGCGCCCCTTTCCCTGGCACCACTGGCGCCTGCTGTGCTTTGCCCTGATTGCCCCGCCCCTGCTGTCCCTGCTGGGCATCGCTGCGGCCAAGGCCCTGGGCATGGACACAGGCACCTCGATCATCGTCGCCAGCCTTAGCGCCAGTGCCTCGTACATCGCAGCACCTGTCGCCATCAAGGGCGCCATTCCCAAAGCTGATATTGGCCTGGCGATGCTGGCATCACTGGGGCTGACCTTCCCGCTCAACGTCATGATCGGGATCGGGTTTTACCACGCCCTGATTGTCTGGTAACCGGATGCCCGCCCCCTGAGCTGCGATCGGGGCGGGCGCCCTGACTTATTTTTTCGGTGTCGACAAATCGGGCAGGTTGGCCGAAGCCATAACGTGCAAAACAATTCCCACCGAAAAAAAGAAGAAGGCCGAGGCGCCCAGGCTCGCCCGGTAAACGGTATCGAGGGTTTCGCGATACATCAGCAACCACCCCATGCACACCAGCACGCCAAGCGCACACAGATAGACGAACACACGGCTTACCTTCTGCAAAATATGTTTTTTAGCGGGGCTTGGCATCATGGCTAAGGTTCTCTTTATAGGTCGACCGACGAATCGGGGGCTGTTAGTCTAGCGTCATTGACAAAGCCTGCGCAAAATTATCGCACCCTGTGTCAGGCAGCGCTGGCACAGGCCTCACGCCAGGGATCCCGAATGAAAAAATGGCTGCTCATCCTTCCTGCTGCACTGCTTGGCGGCAGTGTTTTCTGGTATTTTCGCCAGCCCGCGCCGGTGGCGATTGAGGTTTTGCAGGTGACCCGCGGTCCGGTGGAATCCGTCGTCGCCAACACCCGTGCCGGTACTGTTAAATCCTGTCGACGCGCCGGCCTGTCGATGCCTATGGGCGGGCGAGTCGCGCAGGTGCATGTCAAAAAGGGTGACAAGGTCATCGCGGGCCAACCGCTGCTGCAATTCTGGAATGAGGATCTCAAGGCCCGGGTGCAGCAGGCACAGGCCGCGCTGAGCGCCAGCCGGTTCGAAGTGCAGCAAACCTGCTTTCAGGCCGAACAAAGCGCCCGGGATGCGGAACGCCAGAACAGCCTGGCACGGCGCAAGCTGGCGGCCGAGGAAGCCGTGGAAATCGCCAACACCGTCGCCCGCATAAGCGCGCTGGCTTGCGACACGGCCAAGGCGCGCATTCAGGAAGCCGAAGCCCACCTTGCTTTCGCCAAGGCGACATTCGATCAAACCTTGCTCAAGGCGCCCTTTGCCGGTGTGATTGCAGAAATCAACGGCGAACTGGGGGAGTATGTAATGCCCTCACCGCCGGGCATAATCACGCCGCCGGCAATCGATTTGATCGCTGACAATTGCCTGTACGTCCAGGCCCCGATTGATGAGGTGGATGCCGCCGCCATCCGCCTGGGACAAACCGCACGTATTACTCTGGATGCGTTTCGCAACCGCATCTTTGTAGGCAAGGTCAGCCGTATCGCCCCCTACGTACAGGACTACGAAAAGCAGGCACGGACGGTAGATATTGATGTGGCCTTTGACGAACTGCCCACCGACCTGACCTTGCTGGTGGGATACAGTGCCGACATCGAGATTGTGCTGGCGCGACAACCCGAGGCGCTGCGCATTCCGACTGAAAATCTGCTCGAAGGCAATCGGGTATTGCGCTATCAGGCTTCGACTCAAACCCTCGAATACCAGACGCTGGTCACGGGCATGAGCAACTGGCATTTTACCGAGGTGCTCAGCGGACTTGAGGCTGGCGATCAGATTCTGGCCACCTTTGATAACCCGGCTGCCAAGGCCTCGGTTCCGGTTACCCTAAAGCCTCAGCAAGCCGAAACCGGAGCGGCGCCATGATCAGGCTACATAAGCTTAGCCGGATATTTCAGGTGGGCGATCAGCCGGTGTTTGGGCTCAACGAGATTGATCTGCACATTGATCAGGGCGAGTACATCAGCGTCATGGGCGCTTCCGGGTCGGGCAAATCGACCTTGCTGAATATACTCGGCCTGCTCGACACGCCCAGCAGCGGCACCTACCGCCTGCTGGATCAGGAAACCACCCGGGCCAGCGAGAGTGAACGGGATCGGCTGCGGCGTGAACATATTGGCTTTGTGTTTCAGTCTTACCACCTTGTGTCACGCTTGTCGGCACAGGAGAACATTGAACTGCCGCTGATGCTGACCGGCGTGGGGCGCAAGGAGCGGCGGGCCCGTTGTGACGAGTTGCTGCAGCGGCTGTCGCTCACCGACCGTGCCCGGCATTTGCCCAACCAGCTCTCGGGCGGTCAGCGCCAGCGGGTTGCCATTGCCCGCGCCCTCGTTACCCGCCCCCGGCTTCTGCTGGCCGACGAGCCCACCGGCAACCTCGACAGCCATGCCGGCGACGAGGTGGTCGCCCTGCTGGAAAACCTTAACCAGGAAGGCATTACCCTGCTGGTGGTCACTCACGACAAAAAACTCGGACTACGCGCCCAACGACGGCTGGAGATGCTCGACGGCAAAATCATCCTGGATCAACGCATGGCCGTTGAAAGCGGCAGCGCATCAGGTACTGCGCCAGACACGCCGCCAGACACGATGGAACTGGCATGAAATTCAGCGACACCCTGCAATATTGCTTTGATGCCATTGTACGGCACGGCTTTCGCTCGGCCATGCTGATGCTTTCGGTGATTATCGGCATTTGTGCCGTGGTCATGCTCACCAGCCTGGGCGAGGGCGCGCGCCAGTATGTGCTGGACGAGTTCCGCCAGCTTGGAAGCAAGGTGCTGATTGTGCTGCCTGGGCGCAAGGAAACCTCGGGCGGCCTGCCCAATTTTCATGGGGAATCTGCCCGCCCCCTGACGCTGGAGGACGCCAGAGCCATCCAGCGCCTGCCAGGCGTCGCCGACACCGCGCCGCTGATTGCCGGCCTTACCACCTGGAGCGCCGGGGCGCGGCACCGGGAGAGCTTCACCCTGGGGACCACCGAGGCCTTTTTTCGCATTCGCCAGCTCACGGTGCGCCGCGGCACTGTGCTGCCGGCAGGCGCACCGGATCAGGCGGTGCCTGTGTGTATCCTGGGCAGCAAGCTCAAGCAGGAGCTGTTTGGTAGCCAGGCGGCGCTGGGTGAATGGATACGTTCGGGCGGCATGCGCTTTCGTGTGGTGGGCATTCTGGAAGACAAAGGCCAAGCCATGGGGATGGACATGAGCGATGCCGTGATTATTCCGGTGGCCAGCAGCCAGAAGCTGTTCAACCAGGAAGGCTTGTTCCGGATCTTTGTCGAGGCACGGGCAGGGGTCGACATGCCAAACCTGCAGCACCGGGTGGAAACGCTCATGAAAGCCCGGCATCAGGGCGAACTGGATGTCACCCTGATCACCCAGGACAGCATCATGGGCGCCTTCAACCAGATTTTCGACGTACTCACCTGGGCCCTGATGGCAATCGCCAGCATCAGCTTGCTGGTATCGGGCATTCTGATCATGAACGTGACGCTGATTTCGATCTCCCAGCGCACTGAAGAAATCGGCCTGCTCAAAGCCCTGGGCGCACACCGGCAAGAAATCCGCCGCCTCTTTGTGACCGAAGCGGTGCTCATTACCCTGATGGCCGCGCTGATCGGAATGGCGCTGGCCAGCGGGCTGCTGGCGCTGGCACAGCACCAGTGGCCATCGCTGCCGCTTCAGCCGCCGCCGTGGGCGTTATGGTCGGCGCTGGGGGTGGCGCTGGCGTCGGCCACGCTGTTTTCCTGGCTGCCCGCCAGCAAGGCCGCCCGGCTGGATCCCCTGACAGCGCTCAATCAAACCCGGGCCGAACCATGATGCGCATAAGCGACAGCTTGCGCTGGACCTGGCGGGCGATTATCAGCAGCCGGTTGCGCAGCGGTCTGACCGCACTGGGCATTGGCATAGGCATTCTTGCCGTCGCCTTGCTGACATCCCTGGGCGAAGGCGTAAAAACCTATGTTATGGACAGTTTTAGTCAGTTCGGCACGCGCATTATTGCCGTCAACCCCGGCAAAAACATTACCACGGGCCTGGGGGCCATACTGAGCAACACGCGTCCGCTAACCCTGGAGGATGCACAAGCCCTGCGCACCCTGCCCTATGTGGACGCGGTAGTCCCCGTGGTTCAGGGCAGCGCCCGGGTCGAGTTTGGCAAACGCCAGCGTAAGACAGAAGTCCTTGGCGTAACCAGCGATATGCCGCTGGCATGGAAGTTCGAACTGGCCATGGGCCGTTTTCTGCCCGCCAGCGACGCCATTGCCAGCCAGCCGTACGCCGTGCTTGGCCATACCCTGTGGCGGGAACTCTTTGCCTCGACCAACCCGCTGGGCGAGTTCATCCGCGTGGGCGGGCAGCGATTTCGGGTGATCGGGGTACTGGCGCCCAAGGGTCAGATGCTGGGCTTTGATATGGATGACATTGTGTATCTGCCCGTGGTGCACGCCATGCAGATTTTTAATCGCGAAGGACTGATGGAAATCGATCTGGTGTTTTCCGCCGCCACCGACTCTCAGGCCATGCGTCAACGCATCAATGCGCTGCTCGAAAAACGCCACGGTGCCGAGGATTTCACCATCACCACCCAGGACGAAATGCTGGCCAGCCTGGACAATATTCTCTCGGTGCTGACACTCTCGGTGGCGGCCCTGGGGGCCATTTCCCTGGTCGTTGGCGGCGTGGGCATCCTCACCATTCTTACCACCACGGTACGGGAGCGCACGGGTGAAATCGGTCTGCTGCGGGCTATGGGTGCCAGTCGCCAACAAATCCGCTGGCTGTTTCTGGGCGAAGCCGTGGTACTGGCTGGCTTGGGCGGCGTGGGCGGTCTGCTGGCCCTGCTGCTGTTAATGGCCATCACGCACCAGATAGCGCCGGATTTTCCGCTGCAACTGAATCTGCTTTATCTGGGGTTAGCCCTGCTGCTCTGTGCCGTTATCGGCTTGCTGGCAGGGGTGTGGCCGGCCCACCGCGCGGCCCAACTGGATCCGGTGGAAGCCCTGCGGGCGCCCTGAAGCGGGTGGCAGCAAAGTCGACCGTTCCAATCTGTGACTACTCACTCATTATTTCTGGCGTTATCATCAGATCGTTCATGTGTTATCGCACCCGGCTCAGTATTCTTGACGCAGATATTTCACGTTGCGATCAGCTGTTCAGCGTTCACGCTCAGAACCGGGAGCCATTACTCTATGCACTTCACTGCCAAACTCATTCCTGCTCTGGCGCTCATGAGCGTCATGCCTGCGACCCACGCCGCCTACCAGGCGCACAGCAACCAGCTGTGCGGACAAAGCTTTCAGATTCAGGCACAACTCAATGGCCAGTATATTGCGCTGGCCGGTGATGGCCTTGATCTGACCGGCACCAGCACCCGCCGCGCGGTGTTTACGCTTGGCTGCGATTATGGCGGCTCCATTTTCACCCTGTCCCACACCGGCAGCAGCGGTCAGCGCTATGTCTGGGCCAGCAGCGAATACGAAATTCTCAGCAACCGCACCTATGCCGGCAACAGCGGCAAGTTCTATCTCGAAAAACAGCGCGATGGCAGCTTTGCCATTGTCTCGGCCAAATTCACCGGGCTGCGGCTGTCGGTAGACAGCGGTGAGATGTTCTCGCTCGCCGATACGTCCAGCACCGGCCTTCTGGCCAACGAAAAATTCAAACTGGTTCCCTGGGCGGGCACCAGCACCACCACAGCTCAGGCGGTGAGCGACAGCAGCAGTTTGCCGGCCGGTGGCACCCTGGCGATCAATCAACGCCTGTATTCCGCCAACACCAACTTCCGCCTGACCATGCAAAGCGACGGCAATCTGGTGCTTTACACCCGCGAGGGCAAGGCCCTGTGGTCAACCAAAACCAATGGCAAGGGCGCCAATCGTGCCACCTTGCAAAGTGATGGCAATTTCGTTCTCTACACTTCCGCCGGCAAGGCGGTCTGGTCCTCGGCGACCCACGGCAAGGGCGGCACCCGTCTGGTACTGCAGGATGACGGCAACCTGGTGCTCGTTACCCAAAGCGGTGCGGTCGTGTGGTCAACCGGCACAGGCACAGGGGCTAATACCGGTGGAAATACCGGCGGCAATACCGGTGGCGGTGACGGCAGCACAACCGGCCAGATCACCCACATAGGCACCACCGTCACCTACGATTCCGATGGCCAGGGCATGACCCTTGCCCGCCCGGCCAACACCCGGGCCGGCGACCTGCTGATTCTGGCCCTGCATCGCACCGATGACTACCTGCCGCTGGCAGTAGACGGCTGGACCCGGGCCGCCGAGTGCTACAAACGCGATAACGGCTACGACTGCGCCACCATTAAAGACTGCGACCGCTGGGCCAATGACAAGTTCTGCGCCTCCTTCGGCTCCAAATACGCGGGCGGACGCGACCTTGCCCAGGTGATTTTTTACAAAAAGGCCAGCAGCAACGAACCCGGCTCTTACCGTTTCAACCTGAACATGGACAGCAGCGGCCACCCCGGCTGGGGCATCATGACGGCACTGCGCGGCGCCAACACCAGCAGCCCGGTGCGGGATTGGGCGCATACCGGTTGTGACAAGGATGTTGCCAGCAAGTTCCCGTCGGTTTACGGCATCAAGGGGGATATGTTGCTGCTGTCACAATCCTTTGATGATGCGGTGGCTCAGTCCAAATTCACCGCGCCTTCCGGTACCAATACCTTTGGCTACGTGAGCAAGAGCGATGAGGCCGGTTTCCTCTTCGGCGGCATTCTCGGCACCTCGGGAGACACCGGCAGCAAGCGCACCGGTGGCAGTGGTGCCTCCAGTTGCAAGGACGCGCTGATTTCTCTGACCATCAAGCCGCAATAAGCGGCTTTTCAGGAGGCAGGGCCATGTACTTCGCCGCTCACCCCTCTGTCATTTCGCATCCCGTGCAAGCGCAGACCCAGGCCGTCAGGCTGCGCTTCTCCAATGGCAGCGCCTTTTTCATGAGATTGCCAATCGAATTCCATGATCCGTCAGCCCAGTTTTTGGCGCCGCCAACACGCCCGATTGATTTGGCACACTGGCAACCGCAATTACGCTATGTAAATCTGGCGCGCCAAAGCTGGGCATTTCACGAGCAGAAGTGGTTCGGTTTCTGGCAGGAAGATCTGGCCAGACTGACCCTGTCGGTCAGCCTTTTCTCCAGCGAAACGCCGCTGATCCGGCTGCAGGACTGTAAAACGGAGTTGCTGCGCTATCTGACCAGGGAGCGCTATCCTGCCGGGGACGATGCTTATGCCGGTGTGCTTCCCCAACTGCACAGCGAAATGTTCACCGCCATTCCCATCAACAAGCAGCTGTGGCTCAGTTACCAGTTGCAGGACGGGCGGTACAGTGATTACTACGTTTACCCGGTAGGAACCGATCACTACCTGAATGTCGCAATTGATCCCTGGATCAACCCGGCGCTGGATCTGAACCGAAAACGACAGGTTCTGGATCGGTATATCGTCGGCTTCACCCGCCAGATCACCGAGTCACTGCAAGTCATGGGGCTGGCTGCACAGGAAAAAATATCGGGCTAACCCTGGACATTTCATTACCACCGCCTATCCTTGGCAGTAATACGCTTGTGGGGCCGTAGCTCAGTTAGGAGAGCGCTTACTTTTTTAAAGTAGGAGGTCGGACGTGCAAATCTTCCCGGCTCCACCACTTCTTGCGTTGTTATCAACCTCATCTCAGTGGCTGCTCTGCATACATTATCAGGGCGCAGTCCTCAGTCTTGTAACCGCATGAACATAAAAACCGGCCTATGGCAGAAGCTCTCCAAGCTCTTTGGCGGCGATCTTGTGTACCAGACAAGGGACGAATGGGGCGAGATGCTGGTCGTGGATTATCCCGACACCCGCGTTTTGACCTTCGATTGTATCCACGAACAAAGCCGTACCGACCTGGCCAATCCGCACATCCTGCAGCATGAATACACCCGGGCCATGATGCTGGCACTGCTGTTCCGGCGCCCGGCCCACGTCACCCTGCTGGGGCTGGGGGGCGGCTGCGTTGTGCGCGGTCTGCATCACGTCTGTCCCGACACCTTTATTCATGTCATCGAGTTGCGCGAGCAGGTGGCCCGGATTGCTCGCACCTATTTTGGTCTGCAAGAACACGCCGGTCTGAAAATTACCCTCGAAGATGCACAAAGCGCACTGCCCAAGGTGCCCGCGCAAAGCACAAATCTGATTCTTGCCGATATGTTTGCGGCCTGGGGCATGAACCCGCTGCAACAGGAACTTGCCTTTTTGCAGGAGTGCCACCGGATACTGGATGCCGACGGCTGGCTGGTGATCAACTACCATCAGTTGCCGGCACTGGATTCGCCGTTTTTCAGCACGCTCAACCAGCTGTTTGCACAAATCCAGATCTGCCCGCTGGCGCGAGGCAATTGCCTGCTCTATGCCGGCAAACACCCTCTGGAACAGGATCGCGAAGCCCTGGCGGCAAAGGCGCCAGAGCTGTCGCGGCAGCTGGGATTTGATCTGACGCCTTTTGCCAATCAGCTGATCCGGTTGCGCCTTCGCCCGGCCCCGGATCAGGCACCCACAAGCACATAGGCTTCGGCCGATTCGAGCGCACTGGCGGTGCCGTTGAGGATCAGTACATCCATCGGCTGCAATGCCGACCAGGCTTCAGGCGGCAGCATTTGGTTATTGCGCCGCACGCCATAGATGAGTACATCCCGATCCTCCAGCGCCAGCTCTGCTACCGACTTGCCTCCATGAACTTCAGGACCTTTACGCTTGAGGTCATTCTGGCAATGGTCAAACAGTTTGCCGGCCAATTGCCCGAGCCCGTCAACGTGCGGTTGGGGCGAAAGATAAGTGCGTTCACTAC
>JBFHRO010000114.1:0-10362 GCA_041591635.1 Oleiphilaceae bacterium
CTCCTTCACGGCTGAACTGATTTTTACGCCCAGGCCAGCGGCCGCCAGCGCGTTTTTGAACATATCCAGTTGCTCAAAGGTATCGGTATTGAGATCAATGACCAGTTCCCCCCGTTGCTCACTGAACTGAAGGTTACGAAACAAAATGGTAGTAGCACCCGGCTGCTTCCTGTACTGCTCTGCGGTCTGACCCAAAAGATCAAGAAAGGCGACCTTGCCCCCCTGAGACTGGAATTCCAGCAGTTTGCCTTTGATGACGCTGCCAAGGTTGCCCACGGTGACATTGCGTGAATTCGGGAAAATCGTTTTGTAGGTGGCCAAAGCACGTTGCTGCTCACTCTGCGCCAGTTTTTTGTAGTACAGCCCCTGCCCGATATTCACGCTCACCTGCAACAGAAGCCCGGCCATGATGACGGCCGCCAGTGCATACCAGCGTTTCAGCGGCGACTTCTGCACCACCAGACTGCGATAGCTTCCCTGACACAGATTGAGCGCGCTTTTTGGCCGACTGAACCAGCCGTTGCAAGCAAGCATAAACACGCCGCTGTCACAGGGTCTCAGGCTCAGATCAACGCCGGGTTCCTGTGCGAGTTGCGCCAGAAGCAACTCGTTACGGGCTTTTTGATCGTCTTTAACAAAACAGGCAATCTTGATCGCGCCAAGGCCGCTGGTATCGTTTTCTTTATTCTGGGCATCGCTCTCTGGCAAAAACAAGGTGTCAAACAAAAACGGCAGATTCGCGGTGCGACTTTGAAAGAATGAACCGGATGACCTGACCAGAGTGAACCAGTCATTTTCAATGAAAATCGCCAGCTTGATTGCATCGCTGTCCACTTGGGCAGGCAATAACTGCGCATCCACAAAAATGCCGGATAGCGCCAGTCCCGTCTGGGCAGCAAGATCGGCATAGGTATTCATCAATGAATGCGGCACGGCCAGAACCGAGTAGGAGGTATTGGTCGTTTTGGGGCCAAGCACCAGATGCAGGCTATCAATGTCCTGAGTGACCTGTTCTTCAATCGCGAACGGCAAGGCTTGCAATACGTGGCGTGCCTGCCGGGCAGGAATATCGACCTGCGTTGAGAGTACCTGAGCGGCAGGAATCACACCAATCAACTGTGCATCATTGATACTGTTCTGTGCCAGAATCAGGCCAAGTTCGGCCGCATCTGCACAGACCCCGGCCGCCGCCGGCGCATCCGGCGAGTTAAACACGGCCCAATGCAGGGCAAAAACGCCATTCACTTCGTGTCGAATTGAAACGAATACTTTAGCTGCCATGAACTGCTCACACTGATAATACTTGGCTGACTTTTAGAGGAACCGGCACCGAAGTGGCTACTCCGAAAGCGTAAAAGCCTGTTTGGTGATTATGTTTTTTTGTCCAAGATTGCGCGACATGAGCGTAAGCTTACCATCTTTGGCACGCTTAAACACCGACACAAGCCGCGACACCCGATCGGCTAGCGTGACCCGTGTCGAAACCTGAAAAAATTCACTGTTGACCCGCAAATCCTGATTAACAACGCCGGATGCCGCCCACTGGGGCAGTGCAAGAAAGTCGGCCAGATTTTTCACCGGGTCGTTTTTGCGCGTTTCCATCAACTCATCGGCCTGGGACTCATCCAGCGGCTGATTGGCAAGGCTGCGCATCACCTCGCGGGAGCAGGTATTCACATTGACGCCGCCCGCCCCCTTGGGCAAGGCGGTCACGTGAGGAAGCAGTTTTTGATAGACCTCCTCGGTAACACCGTCAATCAGCCGGAGCTCGGAAATGTCACTCATGTCGGTGTTGGCCGTGCGATAGCCAGGATTCTTGATCAGGTAGAGGTTGTCCTCCCCACCGTCTCCGCTGATGGTGTCGGTGTTGCTGTCAATCCAGTCTTGCAGCTTTTCGACGCTTACTTCATTTATTTCAAGCACCTGAAAAAGATTTTTAACCCTTTTTGTAACCAGGGGGTTTGGCGTGCCATCGGGTTTGACCAGGTCATTAAGGTTAAGGCGCCCCTGCAGATCATCGATCTGGCTTTCCAGAATGGCATTGCCAAAAGGGATGATCAGGGAGTTGCCGGCCCAGTATTCCTTTTCGTCATCGGTCAGGACATTGCGACTACGATCTTCCTCATAGTCGCGATAAAGAATCTGACGCGCGAATGCTTCAACGGCCAGCGCGTATTCCTGTGCCTGTGCCTGCTGCACAATCACAGCGGTTTTTTTCAGAAACAGGTTTTGGCGCGAAAGAATGGCGGCGGCCAGAATACTGGCAAGCGCAAAAGCAAAGAGCACCATGAGCAGGGCAACGCCCCGCTGGTTCCTGCCAGAACGGGAGGCCAAGAACGCTGTGACGATTGGCGCCTTCATTCCTGAACCTCGTCAGGCATCTGGCTGAAGTCCGGCTCCGGCATGGGCTGGATTTCCTCGCGCGAGCTATCGTGACCAAAATTATCAGGCTGACCCTCTCCCTCGGTTGGCACTTGCCCGCCCTCCGTATCGGATGTATCCGTCGTCCCCTCGTTTTCGCCGGTGCCTCCATTGCCACTGCCGTTACCGCCGCCGCCAGCGGCCGTGATGGTTGGTGGAATCCATTGCGGCAAATCGTAGAGTCGCCGCAAGCTGCCATAGCGTTGATGTACCAGTGTGATTTCCAGTGCTACCGGAAATGCGGCCAGTTCGTTTTTGGTCAGCAACGCATCCGTTGGCCACTGCGTCTGCCACTCCTTTTGACTGTCCAAAAAACGCACCGCCATTGACTCAATGCCAGAGACGAGCGTCTGCAAGCGCGGCTCCGCCTCATTTCCTATATCAAGCACGGGCCAATAACCGCGCCGAAGTTCAGATTCAACCAATTCATAGCGAACCCGCTGCAGATCGCTGCGCGCTGCCTTGAGCGGGTTGCGCCAACCCGCACGGGTCAATTCCAGCAGGTACAACTGATTGCGGTTGGAAAGTGCCGGCACCGAATCACCAAACTCATCGCGCGTGGGGCGTGTTGTCAATTGGGTAAAATCTCGCGACATGATGACCATGGCCCGTTGCAAGGACTCGAGTTCATCCATGTGACCAAAGGTGACTTCCTGGGTACTCAGCGCGGTGTTAAGCAATTGCCATACGCCCACGCCAATCATTGCCGTCAAGCCAATGGCAATCAGTACTTCCAGCATGGTAAAGCCCTGTTGACGGCGCATCAGTGCAACCCCACAAAGCCTTCGTAGACCAGAACCTGGGTCGGTTCATCGGCGCGAGGCTCCCACTGGCTGATCACGAGTTCCACCCGGTTCACATACAGGTCTTCGGTGCGCGCTATGCGGCTGAGAATCTGCCAGCGATAGTGGGAGAACTCGACCTCTTCTTTGGTTTCGCGTGCCGGCGGAAGGCCATCCTGAAGTCGTAACTCGGTGAGCTTGTTTTGGGCCACCCAGGTTGCCAGCGTCTTTTTTTCCAGCCAGCGGTACTGATCGGTCACACCAGCGGTCACACGCTGCAACACCCCGGCCACCAGCACAAAAATGATCATGGCCACCATGACTTCAAGCAGTGTAAAGCCGTTGGCACGCCGGCGAGGTTGGCGGGGAATCACCAATAGGGGTGAAAAAGCGCTCACGATTCACTCACTCTCGGCACCCATGCGGGAAAGGCTGATTGGCTCCAATCCATCGGAGTAAATCTGATAACCATTCTGAGGATCACTTGCCAGCGACAGCAGCAGTTTGAAGGGCGTGGTTTCACCACTGGAAAGCATGACAAACACCGGTATCGGACTTTCATCGCGCTCGGTCACCGCCAACTGCCGTACGGTCTTTGCTTCGCCCTGAAACTCGGGGCTCAACCAGGAAGGAAAAGACCGAGGCCGCAGCAGATCACTCATCAGCGGCAGCCACTGTGCCTCTTTTTCGTCATAGCCGAGAAACTGATAGCCTTTGTCGTCGTAGTAAAAACCGATTTCCTGGTTATTGAGGATGGATTCTTCGGCCGCCATGCGGATCAAGCCGTGTAACCGTTTGGCTTCGCTTTCAAGCTCCCGCTCCAGATTGCCCCCGCCCACGTAGAACACGGCAATGCCGGTGACCAGCGACAAAATCACCAGCACCAGCAATATCTCGATGAGCGTGAAGCCGTTGGCCGGCGCTGAGCGGGCGCCGCGCATCAGGTACCCGGTGCTCATGTTGGCAGGGTTCGGCGGCAGAGCAAGGCGTGCATCCACATAAGCGTCCGCTATTTTTCGGTAATCCAGTTGCCGATATCGGCATCATCACCTTCGCCGCCCTCGCGACCATCCGGCCCAAAGGAATACAGATCAAAGGGCCCGTTTACGCCCGGGCTGATGTACTGGTAAGGGTTATTCCAGGGATCGACCGGCACATTCTTCATATAGCCGTTTTTGTTCCAGTTTTTGGGTTCGGGAAAACCACTGGGTTTGGTGACCAGGGCTTCAAGCCCTTGCTCGGTGGCCGGATAGGCAAAATTATCGAGCTTGTATAAATCCAGCGCACTGCTGATTTGAGAAATCTGGGTTTTTGCAACCTGAATTCGCGCCTCTTCACCGCGACCCAGAATATTGGGGGCAACTACCGCCACCAGCAAACCAAGAATAACCATGACCACCATGATTTCAATCAGCGTAAAACCCTTTTGAGCGGGTGCAATCTTTTTCATAACTAACTTTTTATCCTGTTTAATGACAGTAGCGTGAACAGGCAGCAGTATAGGCTGTTGCTCACAGGTGTTGATGTGGATTCGCAACTATTTGACCAGATTGCTCATATTCAGAATGGGCAGCATGATGGCCAGCACTATGACCAGCACCACCCCCCCCATAAACAGCAGCATGAGTGGCTCGAACAGGCCAACCATGGTTGCCATCAGGCCTTCCAGCTCATTTTCCTGGTTCTTCGAGGTGCGCTCAAGCATGTTATCCAGCTCACCGCTTGCCTCGCCGCTGGCAATCATGTGCAGCATCATGGGAGGAAAATAGCCGGTCTGCTCCAGGGCTTTTTTAAGGCTCGAGCCTTCACGCACTTTTTTCGCCGCCTCGAGAATATGCACCTTCAGGTATTCATTGGAAAGCACCTCACCGGAGATGCGCATGGCATCCACCAGCGGAACGCCGCTGCTGTTTAGTATGCTCAGGGTGCTGGAAAAACGCGCGGTATTCATGCCACGGGAAAGCCGCGAAATAAAAGGCGTGTGCAACAGGCGCTTGTGTACCTGAAGCCGAAAGCCCTCTTTGCGCAGCATCAGCTTAAACCCCGTCCCCAGGGCCACCAGGGCGCCGGCGATATAGATGCCCCAGGCGGACAGAAAATCACTGGCCGACAAGAGCCCTTGCGTCAGGGCGGGTAACTCCTGCCCGTTACGCACAAATACGGTAATGATGTCTGGCACCACGTAGGTGAGCAGAAACACAACAATACTGATCGCCACCAGCGTCAGTATGACAGGGTAAATCGCCGCCAGCTGGATCTTTTGGCGCGATTGCTGCCGGCTCTCGGTGTAGTCGGCAAGGCGGTTGAGAACCAGCTCAAGGTGGCCCGCATGCTCCCCGGCCGCCACCGTTGAGCGATACAGCTTCGAGAAGGCAGCCGGAAACTCCCCCAGACTGTCTGCCAGGGTATAACCTTCCAGGACCTTGGCCCGGATTGCCATCAACATGCTCTTGATGGCGGCCTTGTCGGTTTGCTCGGCGCAGGCGCGCAATGCCTCTTCAACCGGAATACCGGCCTGGATCAGGGTGGCAATCTGGCGGGTGATCAGTGCCTGTTGCTTTACGGATAATCCGGGACGGCGTTCAAACCAGGAGCCCCCGGCCTTCTTCTGCCTGGCAACGGTGGCTTCGACTTCCAGCGGCATCCAGCCCTTGTCGCGCAACATCTGGCGAATCTGGCGCGCACTGTCGGCTTCCATTACGCCCTTTTGGCTGCGCCCCGCGCGATCCAGTGCCTTATATTCAAATGCGGCCATGCATCAGCTCCGGTGCGTCACGCGCAGTACTTCTTCGACCGTGGTCAACCCCTGCAGTATCTTGGCAACACCGTCGGAATGAATACTGGGTGACGACTTGCGGGCGTAGTTTTCCATTTCCATCTCGCCCACCTGTTTGTGAATCAGATGGCGCATGTGTTCATCCACAGCAATGACTTCGTAAATCCCCAGGCGTCCCTTGTAACCCAGATGATTACATTCCGCACAACCGGCATGCTTATAGATAGTAGGCGGATTGGCCGTGTCCACCCCCAGAAACTCGCAGTAGTCTTCATCAGCCACAAAGGGTTCACGGCAATGCTTGCACAGCACCCGCACCAGGCGCTGGGCGATGATACCGGTAAGACTCGAGGCAATCAGGAATGGCTCCACCCCCATATCCACGAGCCGGGTAATGGCGCCGACGGCACTGTTGGTGTGGAGCGTTGACAGCACCATGTGGCCCGTCAAGCTGGCCTGCACCGCGATTTCGGCGGTCTCCACATCGCGGATCTCACCAATCATCACCACATCGGGGTCCTGGCGCAAAATCGCCCGCAAGCCGCGGGCAAAGGTCATGTCCACCTTGGTGTTGACCTGCGTCTGACCTATTCCCGGCAGGTTGTATTCAATCGGATCTTCGACGGTGAGAATGTTGCGCGAACGGTCGTTGATCTGAGACAGGCAGCCGTACAGGGTGGTGGTCTTTCCCGAACCCGTGGGTCCGGTCACCAGAATAATGCCGTGGGGCCGGTAAATCAGCTGCTTTACTGCCTTGAGATCCTGTTCGCCAAGGCCAATGTAATCAAGTCGCAACCGCCCCGCTTGCTTGTCGAGCAAACGCAGTACGATACGCTCGCCGTTGGCCGAGGGCATGGTCGACACCCGAATATCCACCTCTTTGCCCCCCACGCGCAATGAAATCCGTCCATCCTGGGGAATACGCTTTTCGGCGATATCAAGGCGCGACATGACCTTGATGCGCGATACCAGCAAGGGTGCGAGCGCTCTTTTGGGTTGAACAATTTCACGCAGTACGCCGTCGATACGAAACCGCACTACCAGCTGTTTTTCGTAGGTTTCGATATGTACGTCCGACGCGTTGCTCTTGACGGCTTCGGTGAGAATGGCGTTGATGAGCCGGATGATAGGGGCATCATCTTCGGTTTCGAGCAAATCTTCGCTCTCGGGCACTGAATCAGCGAGGCTGGCAAGATCCATATCATCCCCCAGCCCCTCGACCATCTGCATCGCCTCGGCCGAATCATTCTGATAGGCGCGGGTCAGCAGTTCATCAAAATTATCGCTGTCCACTTCATCGAGAATGAAGTCGCCCCCCAGCACCCGGTTAACTTCGGCAAATACCGACGCCGACAAGGGCGCCTTGAACTGGACGATGGTTTCCCCGCCCGGGTTCGGCACCAATATCACCCCGTTGCGTTTGGCAAAGGCAAACGGAAAGCGGCTCATACCCTGTTGCCCCGTGGTATCAAGCGCGGTTTCAATTGGATCGGTAACGGTCAAGGTGATGCCCTCGATATTCGCCTGTTCAATACAGGCCGCGTTAAACAGAAAAAAGAAGCGTAACGCTATAATAAAGCGCCGCGGAATTCAAAAGGTATCCTGAGAAACTGCGCTCTGGCGCACGCCCCATGCCTCAATGCGCGCACCTGATCAAGCCGATTCGAGTTCGATTGCAACCACCGCAAGGCGAATGAGTACAATTGCAAGGCCGGGCGCACTACTATACTCAGTACAAGCTCGTACAACGTCACTATGAGGCTATCACATCATCGGCATTTCGCTTTGGCAACGAGGTTGCAAAAGGTGGCTTGGGCCCCTGTTGATCCTGTGTACATCGACAGCCTTTGCACTGGAGTTGGGGCAAGAACTGTTGCGCTACATTCGGGACAATTACGGCCCGGATGCCGTTGCGCGCATGGAGCAATGGCAACACCTGGCCAACAGCTACAAGGATGAGCCTGAGCCGCGCAAGCTGGAACTGGTAAACCAGTTTTTTAATCAGGTGCGGTTCATTTCCGATCACAAGCACTGGGGCCAGGAAGACTACTGGGCCACCCCCATCGAGTTGCTCGCCACCAACGGCGGTGACTGCGAAGACTATTCCATTGCCAAGTATTTTACGCTCAAACACCTCGGGGTCCCGGTCGACAAGTTGCGCATCACCTACGTCAAGGCCCTCAAGCTGAACCAGGCCCACATGATCCTTGCCTACTACGATACCCCCGAGGCAGAACCCCTGATTCTCGACAATCTGATCAACGATATTCTTCCCGCCTCGGTGCGCACTGATCTTGAGCCGGTTTACAGCTTCAACGGTGAAGGACTTTGGCTGGCCAAAATTCGTGGCGATGCCAAACGCATCGGCAATGCCGACAAGCTCAATCGCTGGGCCGATCTTAACAGCCGGCTGCTGCGCCAGTTGCAGTAATCCGCACTTACAACAGTCCTTGCCTCCCCCTGCATACCTTCGTGTTCTTTGTGCGATTATTGCTGATTGACGTTTACGTCAACGTAAGACACAATTCTTTCATCACCACCTGATGAGACAACCGCCGTTATGACAGCCCAAGACAGCTACTCCATCAGCGAGCTGGCAAAGGAATTCGACATCACCACCCGAACCATTCGCTTTTACGAAGCCGAAGGCATGCTCAGCCCCGATCGGCAAGGTCAGACACGCGTTTACACCGATCAGGATAGAGTCACCCTTAAACTGATTCTGCGTGGCAAGCGCCTGGGATTCAGTCTGGCGGAATCCCGCGAGCTGATAGCCATGTACGACCCGCAAACCAATAACCACAAACAATTACAAGCCTTGCTGAACAAGATTCATGAACGCCGGCGCCTGCTGCAACAGCAACTGGAGGACATCAAGTTGATGCAGCACGAACTGGACGAGGCGGAACAGCGCTGCCTCGATGCCATGAGCACCGGTGCCTAACGAACGCCCGAACCCAGGAGAATGCCCATGCCCGCCCGCTACCAGCCACTGAATTTCGGCCTTGGTGAAACCATCGACCTGTTACGCGATCAGGTGGCCCAGTTTGCTCGCCGGGAAATTGCCCCCCTGGCCGAGGCTACCGACAAAAACAACAGCTTTCCCAACGAGTTATGGCCGCGCTTTGGCGCCATGGGGCTGCTGGGGCCAACGGTATCAGAAACACTGGGAGGATCGGCCATGGGCTATCTGGCCCACGTGATTGCCATGGAAGAAATCAGCCGCGCTTCGGCATCCATCGGATTGAGTTATGGCGCCCATTCCAACCTGTGCGTCAACCAGATCTACCGCAACGGCACCACCGCCCAGCAGGAAAAATACCTCCCCCCCCTGATTCGCGGCGAACACATTGGCGCGCTGGCGATGAGCGAGCCCAATGCCGGCAGCGATGTGGTGAGCATGAAGCTGAGAGCCGATAAAAAGGGGCATCATTTCATCCTCAATGGCACCAAGATGTGGATCACCAACGGGCCCGATGCCAGTACCTATGTCATCTACGCCAAAACCGACGTTAACGCTGGCGCCCATGGCATCACCGCCTTTATTGTCGAACGCGACACGCCCGGGTTTTCCCGCTCGCCCAAGCTCGACAAGCTGGGCATGCGCGGATCGAACACCTGCGAACTGGTCTTTCAGGATTGCAAGGTGCCGGCAGAGCAGATTCTGGGCGGTGAAAACCAGGGCGTGCGGGTATTGATGAGTGGCCTCGACTACGAGCGCGTGGTGCTGGCGGCCGGCCCGGTCGGCATCATGCAGGCCTGCCTCGACATAGTGCTGCCCTATATTCACGAGCGCACCCAGTTTGGCCAGCCCATCGGCGAATTCCAGCTGATCCAGGGCAAGGTTGCCGACATGTACACTACACTCAATGCATGTCGGGCCTATCTCTATACGGTGGCGCAGGCCTGCGACCGGGGCGAAGCCACGCGCAAGGACGCTGCCGGCGTCATTCTCTATTGCGCCGAGGCGGCGACCCAAATGGCGCTGGACGCCATTCAAATACTGGGCGGCAATGGCTACATCAATGATTACGCCACCGGCCGGTTGCTGCGTGATGCCAAGCTCTACGAAATTGGCGCCGGCACCTCGGAAATCCGCCGCATGCTGATTGGCCGGGAGCTCTTTAATGAAAGCCGCTAGTCTGCGTGTAGCAACCCGTGCCCCCCTGAGCCTTGGGAGATCTTCATGCCAGTGATAACCAGTAAAATCAGCCCCCAGTCCGAGCTGTTTCAATCACGCAAGGCCGCCATGGACAAGCTGGTACAAGACCTTGAACAGCTGGCAGGCACTATTTCCCAAGGGGGGGGTGAGGTCGCCTGCCAACGGCATCTGGCCCGAGGCAAACTGCTGCCGCGGGAGCGCATTCGCCAGCTGCTCGACCC
>JBFHRO010000115.1:0-10304 GCA_041591635.1 Oleiphilaceae bacterium
GGCTTTCGCTGCACCATCCGTTCCCGTTGTTTCGCCTGCTACCGCAAGCTCGCCGGAAGAGGCCTTGAATGTCACCGGGACATCCTTCAGCAGCACATTTCCGGTATCTCTGACAAACGCCGTAAGATTGACCTTGGACGCACTGCCGGTTCCCAGAACAAGACTGTCCGCCACCAGCGCAATACTGCCTACGGTGACAGTCGTGGTTGTTCCGGGGTCAGTAGTCGTTGTGGTCGAGGTATTAAACCCGCCGACACTATCCCCTCCACCGCAGGCTGTTAAAAACTGCAGCATTAAAAGCGCCATAAAACATCTTATGTATGTACGTATCAGCATTGCTAGATTCCCTTAAAACTGAGGGGGCGGGTCAAATTGGTTTCATCCACACCTGAGCGTAGATCAAAATTGCTGTTAATTCTAATACAAAAATCAGAAACGCCGCGAACTTCATCACTTTCTCACAAACCGGTCACAAGCGCGTTTTGTGTCTGCCATGAAAGTCGCCAATAACAGCCACCACTTTAGCCAATAAGTCATCGTTTAGCTAAACATCCCATCACAAAACGCGCAATCGCTGTCACAAGACCGTTTTTACATCCTGCGCCAAATCAACGATAATGCGCCACATTCGTCAATGCCACCGACCAACCGCTCCCAACCTAGCCTGCAGACACCCTACAATGAAAGACATCATTACCCGCTTGATATCCGCTGCTGTGTCTGAACTTCAGAATGACGGCATCCTTTCGCCAGATGTCCCTCCCACCATCACCGTGGAAAACACGCGCGACAAAAGCCATGGCGACTTTGCCAGCAATATTGCCCTGACCCTTGCCAAGTCCGCAGCAATGCCACCTCGTAAACTGGCCGAGCTGATCTGCGCCAGGATGAACGCCCCCGCGCACATAGAAAAACTGGAAATTGCCGGGCCCGGATTTATCAACTTCTTTGTCTGCAAACAGGGGCAGCTCGAAGTGCTGCACCGAATCCTCGAACAAGGGGATGCCTTTGGCCGGTGTAACGCCGGAGTCAACCAGCGTATTCAGGTTGAATTTGTTTCCGCCAACCCGACCGGGCCGCTTCACGTCGGGCACGGACGTGGTGCCGCCTACGGTGCCACGGTGGCAAATCTCCTCGAAGCCGTGGGATTTGAGGTGCAGCGGGAGTATTACGTCAACGATGCAGGCCGGCAAATGAATATTCTGGCCGCCAGCGTGTGGCTCAGATATCTGGAACTGTGCGGTGAAACCTTCAAATTCCCGAGTAACGGTTACAAAGGTGCCTATGTTCTTGACATTTCAAAGGCACTTTATGAACGCACCGGCAACAAGCTGCAGCACAGCGCACAAGAAGTATTCAATGCCATTGTGGCCGATGAGCCTGACGGCGGCGACAAGGAAGCGCACATTGATGCCCTGATTGACCGCTGCCGCACATTGCTCGGTGAAGAACAGTATCAGATCGTATTCAACGCGGGGCTGGATTCGATCCTTGATGATATTCGCGATGACCTGTCCGCCTTTGGTGTGCATTACGACAACTGGTTCTCCGAAAAGTCGCTCCAGGGCGATGTCGACAAGGCCATCGAGAAACTGCAGCGCAACGGGCATCTGTACGAAAAAGAAGGCGCCCTCTGGTTCCGATCGACCGATTTCGGCGACGACAAGGACAGGGTCGTCAAACGCGACAATGGCGAAACCACCTACTTTGCCTCAGATATTGCCTACCACCTGAACAAGTTTGAGCGGGGTTTTGGCAAAGTAATCAATATTTGGGGTGCCGATCACCACGGATACATCCCCCGGGTTAAGGCAGCACTCACCGCACTTGGTCTGGACGCCGACGCTCTGACGGTCCGGCTGGTGCAATTCGCCATTCTTTATCGCGGCACCGAGCGGGTACAGATGTCAACCCGTAGCGGCTCGTTTGTCACTCTGCGAGAGTTGCGTGAAGAAGTGGGCAATGATGCCGCCCGATTCTTCTACGTTACCCGCAAGTCAGAACAGCATATGGATTTTGATCTTGATCTCGCAAAATCCCAAAGCAAAGACAACCCTGTGTATTACATACAATACGCCCACGCCCGCATTTGCAGCATGCTGCGAAAGCTTCAAGACGATACCGACAACCTGGCCAGAGAGGCCGACTTGAGCCTGCTGACACAGGAAGCCGAGCAAGACCTGATCGCTCGACTCGGGCGTTACAGCGAGACACTGCTGGGCTGCGCACTCAATTACGAACCCCACACGCTGACACACTACCTGAGGGAGCTTGCCAGCGACTTCCACACCTACTATAACGCCAACAAGGTGCTGATTGACGACATACCACTTCGAAATGCACGCATCGTACTGTGTCTGGCAATCAAGCAGATACTCAGCAATGGCCTGTCACTGCTGGGAGTGACTGCGGCCACCGAGATGTAGCAGAAAAAGACCGGGTTGCGCGGCACCTTGCGCGCAACCATCATTACGAGCAACCATCGGATCCCCATGACTCGCGATTTTGCCAAACCGCTGAATTCCCGTAAAACCGGAACCTCCGCCAAAAAACCAGCCCCCAGAAGCCGGCAAAAAAAGAGTGCGCCGGAGCCAAAGCGCAATAAAAAAATTATTACCTTCGCGGTTGTCATTACCATTCTGATCGGATTTGGATATGGCTTATACCTGCTGAACCAGAATTCAGCCACAAAAGCCGAGCCATCATCCAAAGCCGCCCCAGAGACACCCGCCAAAACTGCCAAGGCGACGAACGCCCCCAAACCTGCGGCTTCTACTGCCGCGAAAACCGAATCAACTGCAGCCAAACCAAACCAAGCACCGCGATTCACCTTTTATGGTGAACTGCCTCAGCGCGAAATAGAAACACCCGATGAAAACCCCTACACACCGCAAAAAGGTAATCGCCCGCAGTACGATTATTTGCTTCAGGCCGGGTCATTCAGACGTTACGAAGACGCACACCGACAAATGGGCCTGATCGCCATGCAGGGATTGAAACCCTACATATCACAAACGTCCGATGGCAACTGGTATCGGGTCATGGTGGGCCCGTTCAGCTCGCGCAGCAAGATGAACAGCGCCACTGATCGACTGGTGAAGCTGAATATACAACCCTTACAAAAAAAGATCCCCCGGGAAAAATAATTCGTGCCTGTGAGAGCTTGAATTCACTGACAGTGCCACCATATCGCTCAACTACGCATAACACATTTTTCAAGGAGCACGTGGATGACCACCATACTATCAGTGCGTCGAAACAATGAAGTATCGCTCGGCGGTGATGGGCAGGTTTCATTGGGCAACACAGTGATGAAAGGGAATGCCAAAAAAGTACGGCGTCTGTACCACGGCAAGGTACTGGCGGGCTTTGCGGGTGGCACCGCTGACGCCTTCACCCTGTTCGAGCGCTTTGAGGCAAAGCTTGAAAAACATCAGGGGCAACTGGTGCGGGCCGCGGTCGAACTGGCAAAAGACTGGCGCACCGATCGGGCATTGCGCCGCCTCGAAGCACTGCTTGCGGTGGCCGACAAGGAAACCTCGCTGATCATCACCGGTAACGGCGATGTTATTGAGCCGGAAAACAGCCTTATCGCGATTGGCTCCGGCGGCCCGTTTGCTCAGGCTGCAGCACGCGCACTGCTGGAAAATACCGATCTTGGCGCCCGGGACATCGTTGAAAAAGGCCTGGAGATCGCGGCTGACATCTGCATCTATACCAACCAGAACAAGACCATTGAAAGTCTAACGTGTGAGTAGCGCTGCCACTGCCGCCTCCTCCGGCGTCATCCCACGCCGGAAAACCTGAACTCACCGTTGGTTAACCACACGAATCCGCTGAGAAATTGACTATGTCTGCCATGACTCCCCGAGAAATCGTTCACGAACTGGACAAACACATCATTGGTCAAAACGATGCCAAGCGCGCCGTGGCGATTGCGCTGCGAAATCGCTGGCGCCGCATGCACGTTGACACAGACCTGCGTGATGAAATCACCCCAAAGAACATTCTGATGATCGGCCCCACAGGCGTTGGAAAGACTGAAATTGCCCGCCGCCTGGCACGCCTGGCCGACGCGCCTTTTATCAAGGTGGAAGCAACCAAGTTTACTGAAGTGGGCTATGTAGGGCGCGATGTCGAATCCATCATTCGGGATCTGGCAGAACTTTCCATCAAGATGTTTCGCGAAAAAGAAATGCAACGGGTTTCGCACCGGGCGAAAGACATCGCCGAAGATCGCATTCTTGATGCCCTGCTCCCGCCGCCCAGATCCTTTTCCCAGGATGCCAGCACCCCGGTAGACTCGGCGACACGCCAGCTGTTCAGAAAAAAGCTCCGTGAAGGCGATCTGGACGACAAAGAGATCGAAATAGAGGTGCGCACAACCCCGATTGGCGTTGAAATCATGGCACCTCCGGGCATGGAAGAAATGACCAGTCAGCTGCAGAACATGTTTTCAAGCATTTCGGGCGACAAAAAGAAAACCAAGAAGATGAAGGTTTCAGACGCACTCAAAAAAGTGCAGGAAGACGAAGCCGCCAGACTGGTCAACGATGAAGAAATCAAACAAAAAGCCATTCAGGCGGTAGAGCAAAACGGCATCGTCTTTATCGATGAGATTGACAAGGTCGCCAAGCGTGCCGAAACCTCCGGGGCCGACGTTTCCCGCGAAGGTGTTCAGCGCGATCTGCTGCCCCTGATCGAAGGCAGCACCGTGACGACCAAATTCGGCATGATCAAAACCGACCATATTCTCTTTATTGCCTCAGGTGCCTTCCACTTGGCCAAGCCATCTGACCTCATTCCGGAACTGCAGGGACGACTGCCGATACGGGTGGAACTCAAGCCGCTCTCACCGGCCGACTTCAAGCGTATCCTGACCGAACCCGATGCCTCCCTGACGCAGCAATACCAAGCCCTGATGAAGACCGAAGGCGTTGACCTGCATTTTTCCGACACGGCACTGGAAAAAATCGCCGAGATTGCCTGGAAAGTCAACGAGAGCACCGAAAACATTGGTGCGCGCCGCCTGCATACGGTACTTGAGCGGTTACTTGAACAGGTTTCCTTTTCGGCCGGGGATGCGGTCAATGGCGAGTTTGCCATTTCGGAAAGCTATGTTAACGAGATTTTGGGCGAGTTGTCCGAAAACGAAGATCTCAGCCGGTATATCCTCTAGTCATGAGCAGCCGTATCCCCTCAAAAGTCGAATACAGCCGTGCCACAAAGGAGCTGATACTTCACTACGGACCGGAAAGCCATCGGCTTTCCAGTGAGTACCTGCGGGTCTACTCGCCATCTGCCGAAGTGAGAGGGCATGGTGTGGGTAACGAAAAACTGCAAACCGGCAAACGCGATGTTGGTATCACCAGGATTGAAACGGTGGGCAACTATGCCTTAAAGCTCGTTTTTGATGACGGCCACGACTCCGGGTTATATGACTGGGGTTACCTGGAAACACTGGCCACTGAACAGCATGAACGCTGGCACGCCTATCTCGACAAACTCAAAGCCGCCAATGCCACACGCGAACCGCCGTTTTTCAAATCGCACGGCAATTCATAACCGGGCTCGTTGCAATTAAAAAAGCAGGAACAGGAAAAGCCCTTACGGGCTAGAGAATGTGGCGAGCACTTTGAAGCAACGTGGCCACGTTTTCGAGCCCATGCCCAACGTTTTGCCCCAATTTGCCCAGGTAGCCCGTCTCGCTTTCTTTGCGTTTGGCTACATAAATGGGCAACATCTCACCGTACAGGCTTGTACTGATGGTGCGCTGATCGTCGTTGAGAATATCCCGACGCAAAGTGATTCCATAGGGTTTGAGCACAGACTCCAGTTCATTGGCGCGACGCTTCAGATCCTTTCTGGTCATCTGGTAGGCGTGCTCACACACCATACGCCGTGCCTGGAAACTAAAGACGTTCGAGAAAAACAGTTTTGCATCATCTCGCGTCGGCTCAAAGAGAAGAATAGACGCATTGGGGTATTCCCGTTCGTACATTGCCATACCGGCCTTCATGCGCGAGTACACCATGGTTCGATAGGTCTGACCCAACACATTCGGCATGCCGGAGTTGCTCAGCGTTCCCGGCTTCATGGTGCCCGCACTGACAGCCTGACTGACATCAATGGGTACCACCGGGTTAATTGCAATGACCAGCTCCGCGCCTTCATCCAGAGCAACAGAAGCATGCATGCCCTTACGCAAGGTACCGTCCATGTAGTAGCGCCCATCTATCTCGACTGGAAGATACAATCCGGGCGAAGCCGTACTGGCCTGAACCGCGCGGGATATGGGGACATGATCAAATCCCGGCGCGCCGAAACACACGGCCTCACTGCTTTCAAGGTCCGCCGCAATCAGATACAAACGCCGGTTGAGCTGCCTGAAGTCGTTGGTTCGTCCAAGCATGCTGTACGAACGCTGCAGGTAGTCGGCGAGTTTCGAGTTATCAAACAGCCCCGCAGGCACCGTTTGTGATAACACGGTCATAGCCTCCAGCAGGCTCTGGTCATGGGGGTTGTTGATAAAGCGGGCAAAGGTCTCAACAAACAGCCCAGGTACAGAAAGAAGGCGTTTGACATACTCACGAATCGCCGGACGATAAAAAACTTCGGGATGAAAAGGATGTACATCGGCTTCGTTTTTGACAAAGATGCGACACATCTGAGCCGTGGTCATTTGGTTGGCAAGGTTTGCAGCAATAAACGAGCCGGCATTGACACCAACGTAAACAAAAAGGTCATTGAAATCCAACCCTTCCATTGCTTCATCAAGGGCCCGTAGCGCGCCTATCTCATAGATGCCGCCCAACGCACCACCGCCTCCCAAGGTAATGCCAATCTTGGGCCGATCAGTCTGAGAAGTCTTCTTTGCGCTTGCCATTCGGTCTCCTGCAACCCCATTCGAGCCGGTGAACTCCTCGACTCTCTACACTTGACTTATCCTGCCGGACGATACCCAAGTAATCTAGAACATTCATACTAGTACACAGCTACAGAATAACAGGCTCTAATGCCGATATCTGCTGCACGCACCTCAACCTGATAGCCCAGAACTACAGACTAGCCCCTGTATACCACTTCAGCACTAGGTGTTTTCACTTATACGACCCGGCCGCATCAAAGGACCGAAGCCGGCTTTTTTAAGTGCCAGCTCCAATGTACTCTTGATCACAGTAGGCGAATCCAGCGCCATTACCTGGGCCAGCAGCTCTTGTGCCCACGTCAGGGTAATGCTTCGCACCACCGACTTTACCCGCGGCAGACTCGCGGCATTCATTGAAAGCGCATCGTACCCCATCGCCATCAACAGCACAGCACCGGCCAGATCCCCCGCCAGTTCGCCACAAATACTCACCTGACAGCCCACGCAGTGGGCATCATCGGCAATTTTCTTTAGCGCCTGCAATACCGAGGGATGAAACGAATGATAAAGCCCCGCAACACGGGGATTATTGCGATCCACCGCCAACAAGTACTGGGTCAGATCATTGGAACCCACGGAAAGAAAATCGACCCGCTCGGCCAATTCCTTCACCTGATAGACAGCACAAGGCACCTCTATCATCACGCCCACCTTGGGCATAACAATATCCGCCCCTTCTTGACGCACCTCATGGTAGACACGATAAATCAGGTGAAGCGCCTCCTCGACCTCTGACACGCAAGACACCATGGGGAGCATAATCCGCAGGTTGTTCAGGCCGTCGCTGGCACGCAGCATGGCACGCACCTGCACCAGAAAAATCTCGGGATGATCAAGCGTGACGCGAATACCGCGCCAGCCCAAAAACGGATTCTCTTCACTGATGGGGAAATAAGTCAGCGACTTGTCACCACCAATGTCGAGGGTTCGCATGGTGACATAGTTGGGGTGAAAGGCTTCGAGCTGCTCCCGATAACAATTGCGTTGTTCCTGCTCACTGGGAAAGCGCTCGTTAATCATAAAGGGGACTTCGGTACGATACAGCCCGACCCCCTCTGCCCCATGGCTTAACGAACGCATGACATCGGTCATCAGCCCGGTGTTCACCCACAGGCTCAAGCGGTGGCCGTCCTTGGTGATGCACGGCTTTTTTCTAAGGGCCTCAAGCCCCCGCGTAAGGGCCTGCTCCTCTTTGACAATGGCCTCGTAGTAGCGCCGCAACTCGGTCGAGGGATTGGCAAAAATCTGCCCGTTGTAACCGTCGACAATCAAGCGCCGGTTGTCGAGCTGACTGGCCGGTATATCCGCCAGCCCCATAATGGTAGGGACGCCCATCGCACGGGCCAGAATCGCCACGTGGGAATTGCCCGACCCCTTCACCGATACCAACCCGACCAGCTTGCTGCGAGGAATCTCGCCCAGCATCGCCGGAGTCAGCTCTTCACTTACCAGAATGGCCTTGTCGGGATACACGCGCTCGGACTGATCGTTCTCTTGCAGATAAGACAGGATCCTGCGTCCAAGATCCTTGATATCCAGAGCCCGCTCGCTCAGATAGATATCACCCATCATTTCAAAGTGACGAACGTACTGCTGAATCACTTGCTTTAAGGCCGTTTGTGACCAGATACCCTGATTGATGCGACTGATCACCTCACCCGTCAAGGCGTTGTCGTCCAGCATTCGCAGGTAGACATCAAACAGCGCCTGCTCCTCTGGTCGAAGCTGAGAAGCCAGTCGCTCTCCGACCTTCTGAATGTCGGCACGAACCGCTGAAATGGCGGCCACAAACTGGCTGATTTCGAGGGGTTTGTTTTCGCAGGGCTTGTCGGGAACCGAATCAAGATCAGCCGGCGGATAAATCACCACGCTTTGGCCAATGGCCACACCAGGGGCGCCCGCAATCCCGCGAAAAACCAGATCCTTGGGGCTGTTTCCTGAGCGGGTGGCATTGGCAATGAATCCGGCCGCTTCTCCATGGGCAATTACGCCTGCCAACTGGGCCGAAATGGTGACAAGAAAAGCTTCCTCACCCTCGTCGAAACGCCGGGAACTGTCGCGCTGCTGCACCACCAGAACCCCGAGCAATTTGCGATGGTGAATGATAGGCACACCCAGGAAGGATTTGTATTTTTCTTCTCCTGTTTCGGGAAAATACCGGTAGCGCGGGTGTGAAGGTGCATCTTCGAGATTGATGGGCTCTTCTCTCACGCCGACAAGACCGACCAGCCCCTCGGAATGCGCCAGGGTGACCATGCCAATCGACGATTTGTTCAGCCCCTGCGTAGCCATCAAGATGTAGCGGTCGGTTTCCGGCTCAACCAGATAGACCGAACACACCTCGGTTTGCATGGCGTCACTCACGCGCACAACAATAATCTCCAGCGCCTCCCTCAGGTTGCGTGCGGAGTTTACCTCTTGCACTATGGTGCGTAACACGCTCAGCATGAAGATCTTCCCGTTGGTGATCTGTTCGATTGACTAACCGGAATTGCGCTTGAACAGCCGTGGCGCCAACTCCTTCATTGCCCGGCGGTAAACCTCCCGTTTAAAAGACACCACCTGACCCAAGGGGTACCAGTAACTTACCCATGCCCAACCATCAAACTCAGGCGAATCTGTCTGACTCATACTTACTACAGAGTCGGGACTTAACATCCGCAACAAAAACCATTTTTGCTTTTGACCAACACAAACGGGGTGAGAGTGATATCGGATCATTTTGCGCGGCAACCGATAACGGAGCCAGCCCCGCGTGCAGGCAATGACCTCAACATCACTTCGGGTTAAACCAACTTCTTCTCGAAGCTCCCGGAACAAGGCTTCTTCTGGCGTTTCATCTTTTTTAATGCCTCCTTGCGGAAACTGCCAAGATTCCTGACCGATTCGTCTCGCCCACAACACCTCACTGTTGTGATTGGTCAAAATGATTCCGACGTTAGGTCTAAAACCATCTGCATCAATCACTTGAGAGTACCTTTTAACTTAGATTTAGAACCATTTTTCCAGAAAACGTCAGTAGGGGCAATCAATGCATAATAAACCCATGACGCTGGCGTATAATCCGCAGATTAATTGAGCATAGCTCAGGTTTTACGAACAAACCGATGCATGCTGAGCTCAGCCTCCCCCATCCGCCAACTTATTTCAGGAGAGCTTCCGTTGACCCTGGCCATTTTTGATCTGGATAACACACTCATTGCAGGTGATAGCGACCATGCATGGGGCCAATTTCTGGTTGAACAAGGAATAGTTGACAGCGCCGCCTACAAACGTGCAAACGATCAGTTTTACCAAGACTACCTCGACGGGCGCTTGGACATGATGCGATATCTGGAATTTTCGCTGGCGCCGCTAACTAAACATCCGGCGCCGA
>JBFHRO010000116.1:0-10201 GCA_041591635.1 Oleiphilaceae bacterium
CACCTGGGGCAACCTTTTCGATGGGGGATGTCAGCGGTGTGTCGATAGGACCTTTGCCATCAATAGGATTTCCCAGTGCATCGACCACGCGACCCAGAAGTTGTTCCCCAACGGGAACTTCAAGAATACGGCCGGTACAACGCACTTTCTGACCTTCGGCCAGACCGTTGTACTCGCCCAATACCACCAGACCAACAGAATCACGCTCAAGGTTGAGCGCCATTCCGTACACGCCTGTTTCGAACTCGACCATCTCGCCGTACATAACATCGGCGAGACCGTGTACCAGTACGATACCATCTGACACGCTAACGATAGTTCCTTCGTTACGTGCCTCTGAAGACACATCCAGTTTTTCGATGCGCTTCTTGATGATGTCACTGATCTCAGATGGATTCAGTTGCTGCATGCCTATAATCCTCTAACCCAAAAATCTGCTGCCTAGGATTTCATTGACTCGGCTAACTTTGCGAGCTTGCCACGTACTGACGCGTCAATAATCAGGTCCTCCGTACGCACGATCACACCACCCAACAAGGCTTTGTTGGTTGTTGCCGATACGTTGACCTGACGCTCAAGCTTCTTGCTCAGCGCAGTTGCCAGTTTCTCCTGCTGCTCGGCAGTCAGTTCAAACGCGCTTTCAACGGCGACATCGACTGAACGCTCCAGCTGGGCCTTAAATTGCTCGAACAACCGTGCAATCTCTGCGATCACATTCAAGCGTTTATGAGAAGCTAGCGCTTGAATAAAGCGTTGGCCTTCTTCACTGAGCTTATCGTCACAGACGGAAACGAACGCGTCGGCCTTTTGCACACTGGTCAATGCAGGATTGTCCAGCATCACTTTCATTCTTTCATCGGCGGCCACCGCTGCACAAAACCCCAACATCTCTGACCACTGCGTCAGTTGATTCAGACCCTGCGCTGCTTCGAAGGCCGCCTTGGCATATGGCCTGGCCACCGTTGTCAACTCTGCCATAAAAACCTCTTAAAGTTCAGCCGCGAACTTGTTCAGCATCTCGCTGTGCGCACTCGCATCGATAGAGGCTTCCAGAATCTTCTCGGCACCCGCGATAGCAAGTACGGCCACCTGGGCACGCAATGCCTCGCGCGCTCGATTGGCTTCCTGCTCAATATCTGCTTGTGCGGCCGTTTTGAGACGCTCACCTTCCTTGATCGCCAGTTCTTTGGCCTCTTCAATGATTTGGTTGGAGCGTTTGTTTGCCTGCTCGATCAATTCTGCAGCCTGTTGTTTTGCCTGGCGCAATTCCTGAGCCACCTTTTCCTGAGCCAGCTCAAGGTCACGTGACGCACGATCAGCGGCATCCAGTCCATCTGCAATTTTCTTTTGTCGCTCACGCAGGGCTTCCATAATCGGCGGCCATACGTATTTCATACAGAAAACGACAAAAATGAAGAACGCGATGGCTTGACCAATCATTGTCAAATTAATGTTCACGTCTACACCTCTCGCCCATTATTAAGTAAAAACCGATAGCTATGACTTACTTAGATAACAGCGAATTAACCAGCAACCGGAACCTGGCTCAGGAACGGGTTTGCAAAGGTGAAGAACAGGGCGATACCAACACCGATCATGGTTACGGCGTCAAGCAGACCTGCCACGATGAACATTTTTACCTGCAACATAGGAACCATCTCTGGTTGACGGGCGGCACCTTCAAGAAATTTACCACCAAGCAAACCAAAGCCAATCGCGGTACCCAGGGCACCCATACCAATCAGCAGAGACACAGCAATTGCGGTCATACCAACTACAGTTTCCATCTTTACTCCCAAGATTACAGTTAAGTTAAGGTTTAGGTTAAGGTTTGGTTTATTGCTCTGTTTTCTATTTAGTGATCTTCATGCGCCATGCTCAGGTACACGATCGTCAGCATCATGAAAATAAATGCCTGCAGCGTGATAACCAGAATGTGGAAGATCGCCCAGGGCACCGACAGCGTCCATTGTGCCCATAACGGCAGCAGTGCGATCAGAATGAAAATCAGTTCACCAGCATACAAGTTTCCAAACAAACGCAGTGCGAGAGAAATTGGCTTGGCGATCAGGCCTACGCCTTCCAGCAACAAGTTAAATGGAATCATCCATTTTCCAAAAGGCTGCAGCGTGAGTTCGCCTACAAATCCGCCAACACCCTTGACTTTGATACTGTAGTAGATAATGAGGGCGAATACCGACAGCGACATACCCAAGGTCGCATTAACATCGGTAGTCGGCACCACCTTGAAATTCAGGTGGTCATTGCCGGTGATGATCTGTGCCAGTCTTGGAAGAAAATCGACGGGGATCAAGTCCATGGTATTCATCAGGAATACCCAGCAGAAAATGGTAAGTGCCAGTGGCGCAATGACTGCGTTTTTTCCGTGAAAGGTTTCTTTTACGCTGTTGTCCACGAATTCGACCATGACTTCAACGAAGTTCTGCAATCCGCCAGGTACACCTGTGGTTGCTTTTTTGGCAGCCTTGCTGAACAGCCAAATGAACAGGGTGCCCAATGCGATTGACCAGCCCATGGTGTCGAGGTGAATGGCCCAAAATCCCATTTCCTGAGCTTCTTTGGCTGAATTCGCAATCATCCAGCCATGCTCGGGATGGTTACCAAAGGTGAGATTCTGAAGATGATGCTGTATATAGGATGATGCGGTGAGGGTTTCGCCTGCCATGTTCAATTCTCAAACTCTATTTCCGCAAGGATCGCCGATTCAAAAGCAAATGTGCCGACCAGTTCGTCATTTGCAAAACCATGTATGCACCGAAAAAAACCAGTATATTCAGCGGCTTTACCATGACAAAGACCAGGCTGAAAAGTACAGCGGTCATTACCAGTTTGACTGCTTCGCCCTTGTACAGGGAGTTTACAATTTGATGTGCCGCACGAGCTCCGCTAAAAGTAAAAGCTTTGATGGCAAAGTAGGTGTTTGGAATGATAAAAACCAATGAACCCAAGGCTGCAGAATAGGCTGCAATCCAATCTATTGCCAGTGACAAACCACTTAATAACAATGCAGCTCCCACTTGCAACGCTATCAAGCGAGCTAGCGGTGGACCTTTGATGGTTGATGCTCTGCGCGTACTTGTCATTTACCTGTGAAATAACCCATTGCCTTAGATTACTGCGTTTTTGTTCGTGCTTGTCGTTTTTGGTACTGCGGTAAACGACATCCAAAACTGCAATCTTCAAACGAGGTAAATCATTCGCGTACGCCAGTATTCGGTAACCGAACATGATCTGCCAAAAACAGGAAAACCGGCTTAGCTGAGCCTTTACAATTTGCTGAGGGCCCTCTGGGCGCCACATCAAGCGCGGCAAATTATAGGGATTTAATCCCTGGCGTTCAACCAAAACCGCGCCAGATAGGGGATCAATATTACCCATGAGAAGTCGATGTGCGCTCTTGGCAGGCCAGAATTTACACAACTTGTGTCAACAAATGTTATCGGCATCTAGATATAGTAAAACAATCGTTTTAAACATTTGTTAGATCTTTTTGTAATCAATAATGGACCCGGTTCAAACTAATTCGTGCCTGCCCCTGTAATCCATGCATAGCTCGACTGCGATACAGCACAGGCGGCCAGCGTCCAGTGCTATTGAATGTGGGAAAGAATGCCTTCGAGTTCGTCGAGATCGTTGTACTGAATAACCAGCGTACCTTTGCCTTTGCTGCCGTGATTGATGCTTACTTTCGCACCAATGCGTTCGGCCAGTGTTTCTTGCAGGCTTCGGATATCAGGATCCAGCGTTCTGGGTTTTGCCATTGGCTCAGGCGGGTGTTCCTGTAGCTTGCGCACCAAGGCTTCTGTCTGGCGCACCGAAAGCTGCTTGCTTACGACTTGCCGGGCAACCTCAAGCTGCTGTGCCGCACTGAGCGTCAGCATGGCCCGGCCATGGCCCATTTCCAGATCGCCGTGTTCCAGCATGGTTTTAACCTCGTCGCTCAAGCTTATCAGGCGCAAAAGGTTGGTGATGGTGGTTCGCGATTTACCCACCGCATTGGCAACTTCTTCGTGGGTCAGGGAAAAATCGTCTTTCAACCGATTGAGCGCGAGCGCTTCCTCCATGGCATTGAGGTCTTCGCGCTGGATGTTTTCGATCAGCGCCATCGCAACGGCGGCCTCATCGGCGACCTCGCGAATAATGGCCGGTACTCGATCCAGCATCGCGAGCTGGGCCGCTCGCCAGCGCCGCTCGCCGGCAATGATTTCATATTTGCCCTCACCGATGGGTCGCACCACTATGGGCTGCATGATGCCTTGCTGGCGAATCGAGTTGGCGAGATCTTCCAGTGCCTGGGGGTCCATGTCGCGCCTTGGCTGGTATTTACCGCGCTGGATCACCTCCACCGGCAAATCACGCATTTCGCCATCCTGCGTTTTTTCAGACGACTGCATGCTGGCTCTGGAGCCTGCCAGCAACGCGCCCAAGCCTCTTTCGCCCAATCCACGCTTTTTCACCTTGGTATTTCCTTGTCTCTCATTGATCTTTAGACAGGTCGTTGACCCTCGTTAAACAGGCCTGACAGCTTATGCTGTTGCCGGCGTCTTCTTTCTGCCCGTTTTGTTTTTACGCACGATTTCACCTGCCAGTGCAAGATATGAAATGGCGCCTTTGGAGGTCTTGTCGTACTTCAAAACCGGCACACCGTGACTGGGTGCTTCCGCCAGCCTGACATTGCGGGGAATGACCGATCCATAAACCTTGTCGGGGAAATACTCCTGCAACTGTGCGGAAACATCCATGGTCAGGCTGTTGCGGGGGTCGTACATGGTTCTGAGAATACCTTCGACCTCCAGCGCCGGATTGATGGTTTCTCTGATTTGATCGATGGTATTCATCAATGCCGCCAGGCCTTCGAGGGCGTAGTACTCACACTGCATGGGAATAAACACCGAATCGGCCGCCGACAAGGCATTTACCGTGAGCATGTTAAGCGAGGGCGGACAATCAATAAGAATGTAGTCGTAGTTGTCGCGAACGCGATTAAGGGCCAGACGCATACGATGTTCCCGGCCAATTTCGTTCAGCAGCTCAACCTCTGCGGCGGTGACATCGCCATTGGATGGCAGCACATCGTAGCCAGCGGCCTGCGCCGTAACTATCACATTTTCAATGGGGGCTTTTTTGGTCAGTACGTCGTAAATGGAGCGAGACAAGGCATTTTTATCAACACCGGAACCCATGGTGGCGTTCCCTTGCGGATCAATATCCACCAGCAGTACCCGGCGTTTCATTGCGGCCAGCGATGCCGCCAGATTAACGCATGTTGTGGTCTTTCCCACTCCACCTTTTTGATTGGTAACGGCAAAAATACGTGCCATGCGTTGCTCTCCTGAAAATATTGACGTCTTGTCTCATGATTACTGTCTATGGGAAAACAGCAATGGTTTGTCACTGTGAAGGCGAGATGATAATTAAATGCCGCTCGCCTTCACAACCTGGCACATCAAGTCTGTGAGTTGCTTTTACTTCATAACCTTGGGGCAACTCGTCGATTTCAGCCTGAGGATACTGGCCTTTCATGGCGACGAACTCGCCTTGCGGTTGCAGCAGGTGACCCGTCCAGGTCACCATGTTGGTCAGGGATGAAAACGCCCGCGACACAATCTGATCAAATCCAGACAAAGGACAATGCTCGGCACGGCCGTAATATACCTCGACATTGTCAAGCCCCAATGCCATTTTTGCCTGTGTCAGAAACCGTACCTTTTTGCCATTGCTGTCAAGAAGTACAACGCGAAGCGAGGGTGCGCAGAGCGCGAGGGGTATGCCCGGCAACCCAGGGCCGGTGCCTGCATCCAACACCCTGGGGCCATGGATATAGGGCACGATACTCAGGGAATCGAGCAGATGACGCGTCAGCATGCTTTCAGGGTCACGCACCGCGGTAAGGTTGTAGGTCTGGTTCCACTTGACCAGCAGGGCAAGGTAATCCAGCAACTTGCGCCGGGTTAGCGGATCAATATCAACACCACACCGGGTTATTCCAGAAATTAACAGTGACTCGAGCCGTTCACTCACAGGCGCTTACCTGATAATGGAGGTTAGTGAAACCGGGTTCGGCAGCTTTGCGCCGATACCCGTTTAATGCAGACACGGATCAGGCGGTTTGCGCTGATTTAAAAATACCGGGAGCGCGTTTTTTCAGATGAATCAACAGCAGCGATATGGCGGCTGGCGTGACGCCCGGAATCCGCGAAGCTTGCGCCAGTGTTTCCGGCAGTACGTTTTTCAACTTTTGCCGCACTTCGTTTGACAGGCCGGAAATAGCATCGTAGTCGAGGTTATCGGGCAGTCTCGTGGCTTCGTGGCGCCGCAGGCGCTCGATATCCTCCAGCTGCCGGTTGATATAGCCTTCGTACTTGACCTGAATCTCGACCTGTTCTGCTACTTGCGGCGCATCAACAGCTGATCCCGAAATATGCGCGATCTGATCGTACGAAATGCCCGGACGGCGTAACAAATCGGTCAGGGAGTACTCCCGCGACAGGGCTTTATCAAGGTAAGGCATGGCACGTTCGGCCTGTTCACTGCCAGGATGAACAAAGGTCTTGTCGAGCCGCTGGCGCTCCCGCTCAATCGCTTCGCGCTTGGTGCAAAAACGCTCCCAACGGTCATCGTCTACCAGCCCGAGGTTACGCCCCTGCTCGGTCAGACGCAAATCGGCGTTGTCCTCACGCAATATCAAGCGATATTCGGCCCGGCTGGTAAACATTCGATAAGGTTCGGTCGTTCCCAGGGTAATGAGGTCATCCACCAGCACACCAATGTAAGCTTCGTCTCGGGTGGGGCACCAGGGTGCTTTTTCCTGCACCCGCAAGGCGGCATTAATGCCCGCCAGCAAGCCTTGGGCACCGGCTTCTTCATAACCCGTTGTGCCATTGATCTGTCCCGCAAAAAACAGGTTTTTCACATAC
The DNA here is from genome assembly GCA_041591635.1 of Oleiphilaceae bacterium. Taxonomy (GTDB): domain Bacteria; phylum Pseudomonadota; class Gammaproteobacteria; order Pseudomonadales; family Oleiphilaceae; genus JACKOD01. Next base: position 6,939 of record JBFHRO010000116.1, read on the forward strand.
TTGGTTTCAAGCGAAGCGCATAGGTCTTGCGGATTGAAGTAGTCATATTCGATGGCATAGCCCGGGCGGGTAATATGCGCCTGCTCCAGCCCCTGAATCGAACGTACCGCCGCCAACTGTACATCAAACGGCAGACTGGTCGAGATTCCGTTGGGGTAGAGTTCATGGGTTGTCAGTCCTTCCGGCTCAATGAATATCTGGTGTGAATCCTTGTCGGCGAAACGATTGATCTTGTCTTCAATGGAAGGACAATAGCGCGGCCCAACCCCCTCAATCACGCCGGTAAACATGGGCGACCGATCAAAGCCCGTGCGAATGATGTCGTGGGTACGTTGGTTGGTTTTGGTAATATAACAGTCAATTTGGCGCGGATGCTGGTCGACCCGGCCAAGAAACGACATCACAGGGGTGGGTGTATCGCCCGGCTGTACTTCCATGACACTGAAGTCGACGCTGCGCGCGTCAATCCGCGGTGGCGTGCCGGTTTTAAGCCGGCCGACCCGTAACGGCAGTTCGCGCAGACGCTTGGCCAAGGCATTGGAAGGTAACTCGCCGGCGCGCCCGCCTTGGGTACGCTCAAGCCCGATATGAATAATCCCACCCAGAAAAGTGCCCGTAGTTAAAACCACCGTGGTGGATAAAAAGCGCACTCCCATGCTGGTGACCACACCGCACACGGTATCGCCCTGCATGATGAGATCGTCCGCCGGTTGCTGGAAGATATCCAGATTGGGCTGGTTTTCGAGCAAGGTACGTATGGCCGAGCGGTACAGCGCCCGGTCAGCCTGAGCGCGTGTGGCACGCACCGCTGGCCCTTTGCTCGCATTGAGAACGCGAAATTGAATGCCGGCCAGATCGGTAGCGCGGGCCATGGCCCCACCCAGGGCATCGATCTCTTTGACCAGGTGGCTCTTTCCAATGCCACCAATCGCCGGATTGCACGACATGAGCCCGAGGGTTTCAATGCTATGGGTCAACAGCAGGGTCTGGCATCCCATTCTGGCCGCGGCCAGCGCTGCCTCAGTACCCGCATGTCCCCCACCCACCACAATGACATCATAACGCTTGGTATAATCCACAGGCCCACCCTCACAAAAATCACAACCAGGGGATCAAGTCAAACGCTGACAGATGCCCCGGCAAAAACGCTGGCCAGTATAATGATTCTCGCCCGAGTTTTCAGCTCATATTGATTAAAAAACAATCAACACTGAAAACTAAAACAGACAGGGGGCGGCATGCTCGCCGTGCAAAGACAAAAAATTAGAATGTTTTGCCTAATTTTCTCTGGATTCAGCGAGTTAGGAAAGAAAGTTTGTCAGAGTTATTAAAACACTTATCCACATAGACAAGGAATGATCAAATCCTGATATATCGACGTAATTATTTGTTTTATAAAGATAAAATTTATGAACCACTGATCATAAAACAGGCAGCGGTAAAAGTTATCCACATGCTGGCGGCGGCCTGCAGAGTTATGCACATTCGAGCTTAAACCTCATCGCCTTATGCCAACTCTCCACGCAGACCCCTGACCTGTAACTCCAGATGCGCCGCGGAAGCCGCATCGGCCGCTACCGGTTCACCCACGAGCAAGCGCACCCGTGACCAAAACCGCCGTGGTACCTTGGTAAAAGCGGCGCCGTCCTTATGGCTGAAAAAACTTCCCCACAGGCCTTGCAGTGCCATGGGGATTACGGGCACGGGATCATTTGCCAAAATGATTTCAATGCCGCCTCGGAAAGTGTTTATTTCGCCGCTGCGAGTAAGCTTTCCTTCCGGGAAGATGCACACCAGATTACCCGCACGCAGTTCTTCAGAAATAGCGTTGAATGCCTGTTCATAAATACGTTCGTCTTTGTGACGCGGTGCTATGGGTATGGCTTTTGCGGTACGAAAGAACCAGCCCAAAAAGGGTGACTTGAAAATCTGATAATCCATGACAAAACGAATCGGGCGCTTTACCGCAGCGGCAATCAGCATGGCATCCACAAAACTCACGTGATTGCAGACCAGAACCGCTGCACCTTCTTCGGGAATGCGCTCCAGCCCCTGGGAGCGGATGCGATACATGATGTGGGCCAGAATCCAGATAACAAAACGCAAAGCGAATTCGGGAATCTGGGAATAGACGTAAAAGGTCACCAGGAGATTGGCTACGGCAATCAGCAAAAAGAGTTCGGCAATACCCAGATTCAACGGCCCGAGCACCAACATGCCAGCGATGGCGCTGCCCACCATAAACAAGGCATTGAGGATATTGTTGGCGGCAATGATTTGTGCCCGTTCTTCGATCGCAGATCGCTGCTGGATGAAGGCGTACAAAGGCACAATGAAAAAGCCGCCAAACAGCCCTATGCCTCCCAGATCCAGCAACAGTCGCATTAGTTCGGGGCGGCTCACAAAATCCGTCCATCCGAGAACCGCCGCTGGCATTACCGATGGGATGGCCAGATAAAAGTCGATCCCGAACAAGGTCACGCCGAGCGATCCTATAGGTACGATACCCAGTTCAATCCGGTGCCCCGACAGGTGATCACACAGCAGGGATCCGACGGCAATGCCAATGGTAAACATGGCGAGTAACAAACTCACCACGGTGGCATCGGCATGCAGCACGGTTTTGGCAAAATTGGGGAATTGGGTCAGATAACTGGCACCCAAAAACCAGAACCAGGAAATGGCCATAATGGCCAGATAAATACCCCGCTGGGCACGGGCCTGGCGCAGTATCTGCCAGGTGGTTCGCAAGGGATTGAAATCCAGCTTCAGATCAGGATTGGCAGAAGGTGCGGCAGGGATCGCCAGACTCGACAAATAACCCATGACCGCTACGCCAATAATCGCCACGGAGGTAATCAGACGGGCGTTTTCCTGGTCTACAATCAACGCGGCACCAAGGGTACCCACGAGAATGGCTACAAAGGTGCCCATTTCAACCAAAGCGTTGGCGCCTACCAGTTCATTGGTGCTCACGTGCTGCGGCAAAATGGCGTACTTGGCCGGCCCAAAAAACGTCGACTGCGCCCCCATGACGAATAACAGAATCAGCAAGGTCCAGTAGCTTTCAGTCGCAAAGGCGATAGCCGCGCATGACATGATCAGCACTTCGGCCAGCTTCACCTTACGCATGATGGCCGATTTCTCGTACTTGTCGGCCATCTGGCCCGCCATGGCTGAGAAGAGAAAAAACGGCAAGATGAACAGACCCGCCGCCAGATTCATGACCAGATCAGTAGGCAAGCCCAAGGCTTCAGGCGCAC
>JBFHRO010000117.1:0-10199 GCA_041591635.1 Oleiphilaceae bacterium
CAGTAGGCGCGGCCCTTGCGACCAACACTGGACGAGGTAAAGAGGACTGAAGCATCGTCCGAGGCCCGCAGCAGGGGAATGAGCGCCTGGGTCATGAGGAAGGGCGCGGTCAGATGAACCTGCAGAAGCTTGTTCCAGGTGTCCGGATCATACTGCTCGATCGGGCGCAGGGTGCCCAGCAAGCCAGCGTTGTGGAGTAATCCGTCAAGGCGGCCAAAGGCTTCCTGAATCTTTTCGGCCAGATCCTCGTAATCCTTGCCGGTAGCGCCTTCAAGGTTGATGGGGCAGATGGCCGGCAGCGGGTGTCCCGCCGCTTCAATTTCATCGTAAACCTGCTCGAGTTTGCTGATGGTACGACCTACCAGCAAAACACTGGCACCGTGGGCGGCAAAGCTTTTTGCGGCCGCGCGTCCGATGCCGGCACCGGCGCCGGTCACCAGAATCACGCGGTTTTGCAGCAGGTCAGCGGGAGGCTTGTAGTCATGCATGGTAGAAATTCCGCAGTAATCAGGACTGGAACAGATCCAGGAGTTCAGAGGGATGATCAATGATGTAATCGGCCAGCCAGTCTTGCGCCGCGGCAGGCGATTCAAGATAGCCGTAGCGTGCAGCGATGGTGGTCATGCCGGCGGCCTTGCCTGAAAGGATGTCGCGCTCGTGATCACCCACATACCAGCAGGTGGCGGGAGGGCAATTGACCACCCCGGCGGCCTTCAGCAAGGGTTCGGGGTGGGGCTTGGTGTTTTTGACATCATCGGGACACAGGGTGACGGCTGTCCTCGTATCCAGCCCCAGCTGTTGCAGGAGCGGATCGGTGTAGCGCCGGGGCTTGTTGGTGACAATCCCCCAGGGCAGGCCATGGGTTTCCAGCTGTTCAAGCAGGGCAGACATGCCCGGAAACAGACAGGTTTCGACGGCGAGGTTATCGAGGTAAAGATCCAGCAGCTCCTGGTGAAGCACCTTGAAGTCGGCATCGCCTTCCTTCAGACCAAATGACAGCAGAATCAAGGCGCGTGCACCGTTGGAAACCGTGTTGCGAATCTGTTCGGTTGGCAAGGGGGCAAGGCCGTGCCGGGTGCGCTGCAGGTTCACCACGCGAATAAAGTCGGGGGCTGTGTCGAGCAGAGTGCCATCCAGGTCAAAAAATACGGCACGGGGGCGAGTGCCTGGGGTTTTCATCTCAGGCAACTTCCGCAGGAGTGGGTTTGATCGCGTGCATCAGGTAATTGACATCGACATCGCGGCCCAGGCTGTAATGCCGGGTGATGGGGTTGTAGCTCATGCCGGTAATGTCCTGAATGTCGAGATTGGCTTGACGCAGATAGTTTGCCAGTTCCGAGGGGCGAATGAATTTTTTGAATTCGTGGGTACCCTTGGGCAGCATCTTGAGAATGTGTTCCGCGCCCACAATGGCAAACAGCCAGGCCTTGGGGTTGCGATTGATGGTCGACAGAAACAGGTGCCCGCCGGGCTTTAGCAAGACCGCACAGGCTTGCAGCACCGAGGCGGGCTGGGGTACGTGTTCGAGCATTTCGAGGCAGGTGATGACGTCGTATTGCCCCGGCTCCTGTTCGGCAAGTGTCTCAACGGTCATGCGCCGGTAGTCCACCTTGATGCCGGATTCCAGGCCATGCAGCCGGGCCACGGCCAGCGGCGCTTCGCCCATATCGATGCCGGTAACGTGGGCGCCGCGCTGACATAAGCCTTCTGACAGGATGCCACCGCCACAGCCGACATCCAGCACCTTTTTGCCCGGAAGGGGTGCACGTGAGTCGATGTAATTCAGACGCAGCGGGTTGATGTCATGCAATGGCTTGAACTCGCTTTCCTTATCCCACCAGCGAGCGGCCAGCGCCTCGAATTTGGCGATTTCGTTCTGGTCTACATTTGCGTGCATGTCAGCGTCCGTATCAGGTCGGTTTGCGAGAATTGGCGATTTTTTCGCCCCAGGCCTGCGCGCTTGCTTGCAGACCTTGTGTGTCTATCATGGTCAGTTGCCGGTTGTTCATCCGCAACGCGCCGCCGATCCAGCTATGGGTCACCTGGCGGCTGCTGGTGGCGTACACCAGGTGCGATACCGGATCATACAACGGCAGGCTTTCGATGTCGCTCAGGTCGATGGCGATGATGTCGGCGAACTTGCCCGCTTCGAGCGATCCGATCTGGCGCTCGAGTCCCAAGGCTTTGGCGCCGTTGATGGTGGCCATTTCCACCGCCGTAAAGGCGTCGACGGCACCGGCATCACCGGCCACCGCTTTGCCGAGCAAGGCCGCTGTGCGCATTTCGCCCAGCAAGTCGAGATCGTTATTGCTGGCGGCACCATCGGTCCCCAGGGCCACGTTGATGCCTGCCTGTTGCAGCTGGTCGACCGGGCAGAAGCCGCTGGCCAGTTTGAGGTTGGATTCCGGGCAGTGAATCACGCTGGCACCGGCTGACTGCAGCAGGGCTATGTCGTTGGCGCTGATCTGGGTCATGTGCACGCATTGCAGGGTCGGGCCCAGGAGTCCCAGATCGGCCAGACGCTCAATGGGACGTTTGCCGGTTTTGCTGTGTGCCTCGTTAACTTCAAAGGCGGTTTCATGCAGATGAATCTGAACCGGTACATCAAGCTGTGCGCTGAGCATGGCGATTTTTTGCAGCGGTTCATCGGACACTGTGTAAGGCGCATGGGGGCCAAAGGCGACGGAAACAAAATCGTTGCCCCGGTACTGGTCAATCAGTGCCAGCCCCTTATGCAGGTAGTCTTCGGGCCCGTTGCCCCAGGCGGTCGGAAAATCCAGCACCGGAAAGCAGATCTGGGTACGAATGCCGTGCGTCAGGGCAACCCTGGCGGTCACCTCGGGAAAAAAGTACATGTCGCTGAAACAGGTGGTGCCCGAGCGCAGCATTTCGGCAATGGCGAGCAAGGTGCCGTCGGCCACAAAGGCATCATTCACCCATTTGCCCTCGGCAGGCCAAATGTGGTTCGACAGCCAGTCCATCAGCGGCAGATCATCGGCGAGGCCGCGAAACAGACTCATGGCGCTGTGGCCGTGGGCATTGATGAGCCCCGGCATCAGCAGGTGGTTGTCGAGGCGGATACAGGTGGCTGGCTGATAGCGGTCGGCCTCCTGCTCGGGAACAATGGCGAGAATGCGTTGCTGGTGAATGATCACGCACTGGTTTTGTAGCAGGGTACGGGCCGGGCGTACGGGGAGTACCCAGCGGGCAAAAATGGCCAGATCGGCCGGGATCGGAGCACTCATGCGAGATTCCTTGGGCAAGTCTCGTGGTCCGTGCGCTCGGCACGGGCCTGAAAAGGTAGCGGTGGGCGATTATAACCAGATCAGCTGAATAAATCAGTGCTTGCCGGTGTTCCCGCAGGCGCTGCGCGAAGATTGGCGCGCCCGGCCAGATAGCGGTCGCGAAAGTGCGCAAAATAGGTATCCAGTGCCCGGCTCGCAGGCAGATCATTAATGAGTTGCAGCAACGCAATGCCCACTTCGACCGTGCACAGCTGGTGTGAATGGGCTGCTGCGCGCAATTGATAGTCGCTGCCAGACGCCGGCGGCACCGCCAGCACGGGGAGTGAGGCGAGGTAGGGGCTGTTGAACATCTTGCGGGCTTCGCGCCAGGTGCCATCCAGGATTACGAACAGCGGCAGGCGCTCGGGGTGGCTGGCCAGCAACGGGGTGGGATCAGAAATGCGCCGCTGTGGCGCGCAGTATTCATGGGGAAAGATCAAAAGGGGCAGGTAGCGCGGGTCTTGCAGCAGCGCCAGCAGTTGCGGATCATGCCGGGTTCGCTCCCATTGAAAGGCATGGTTGTCGCTGATCACATCGGCCAGCAAGCGACCGGTGTTGCTGGGTTTGAACATCTCACCCGTATACATGAGCAAGCACAGGGCGCAGCTTTGGGTGGGGTAAGGCCGTGCCGCGCAAATGCAATGCACCTGCGCCAGCAGGCATACCGGGCAGCGAATGGCACGGCTGCCGCGGGCGACAAAAGGCTTGGTGGCGCGGGCGAGCGCCTGTTCGCGCAGGACTGAAACCGAATTGACAGGCATGATGAAATCCGCAAGATGGGCCAAAAGTGCCATTGTAACCGATGAATGCGGTGTGACGGTGGCCTGGCGGGGCGCCAGCAGATTTCAGCCTGGGCGGTCGAAGACAGAAAGTCCCATGATCATGGATACTGGCCTATTATTAAGCGACAATGAGGCCGTTTGGCGGTTTCGATACACTTTTTGACACCCGATACAGGCGTATTACACACGAAGTTATCTTATGAAAAATGCTGTTGCCTTAGCTGATGAAAAAAAACTTGCACTGATTTATCGTGTGGAGCCGGGCTGCCTGGGGCCCAATGGCGCCAGCCACATTGAAGGTTTTTGCGATTTTGCACAAAAAGAGATAGAGCAGCTCGATGCCGCCTATGTGCTCTGGACCATTACCCCCCGCCATAACAAATCCCTCCCCGAGATGCAGTACAGCATAGGCAGCAGGAATATCAGCCGCGAGCAGGCCGAACGTTATGCGGCGGCCCTGCAGAAGAACCTCGATGAGTTTGAGTCCCATCTGGTGGAAAAACTGGCCGACCTTATTAACGCCTACATGGGGCAGTAACCTGTCGGGTATTCTCGGCACCCCGTGGAATTTTATTTTTTTTAATTTAAGGAAACGCAGTATGGCAGTGCCGGTCGAAGCAATACGTTGGGTGGAAGCAGGATTGGAGTTACTGGATCAGCGCCTGCTGCCGCAGGAAGAGATCTGGCGCCGTTACACGGACGCGACCGCCGTGGCGCAGGCCATTCGTGACATGGTGGTGCGCGGTGCGCCGGCCATAGGAATTACCGCGGCTTATGGCGTGGTGTTTGCGGCCGCCCAGGCCTTTGCGACCGATGGTGCAAAGTGGAAAGAGGCTGTCCGGCCATTGCTTGAGGTGTTGGCACAATCGCGCCCCACGGCAGTCAATCTGTTTTGGGCGCTGGCGCGCATGCAGCGGTGTATTGAAAGCCTGCCATCCGAGCTGTCGCCGCAAGCCGCGTTGCTTGCGCAAGCGCAACAGATACATGAAGAAGATTACCAGGCCAATCTGGCCATGGGTGAAGCGGGTGCCGACCTGATTGCGGCGCAATGCCATGGGCCCATTGCGGTGATGACCCATTGCAATACCGGGTCGCTGGCAACCGGTGGGCACGGAACGGCGTTGGGAGTCATTCGCAGCCTGCACCGTCGCGGCCTGTTGAGTCAGGTGTGTGCCGATGAAACCCGCCCCTGGATGCAAGGTGCCCGTCTCACCGCCTGGGAATTGCAGCAAGAAGGGATTCCGGTGGTGCTTAACGCCGACTCGGCCGCCGCGCATATTCTGCGTCAGGGAAAGGTGAAGTGGGTGATCGTCGGCGCCGACCGAATTACCGCCAACGGTGACACCGCCAACAAGATTGGCACCTACAGTCTGGCCGTGCTGGCGCGTTATCACGGCGTGGGCTTTATGGTGGTGGCGCCTTCAAGCACGGTGGATATGCAACTGGCCAGCGGCGATGAAATCCACATTGAGGAGCGTACCGAAAAAGAGGTCACCCACGTGGGAGGCGTGGCCATGGCGCCGGCGCAGGTAAGTGCCTATAACCCGGTATTTGATGTGACCCCGGCCCAATTGATCGATGCCATAGTCACCGAGCGGGGGGTGGTGCTCAAGCCGGATCTGGCCCGGATGCGTGCCATGATGGGGTAAGGCTGGCCTGCATAGACTGGCAGGCGCGGCGATGATCTCAATCGTTGTGCTGAATCAGGATGATGCCGAGTAACGCCAGCGACACACATTGCCAGAACAGCACCGGATCGCGTTCCATCAGGGGGCGTTTGGTCAGGCGCAGGTACTGGGGGCTGGGATTTTTCAGCTCGTACACAAACTCGGCCACTTCGGTGTAGCGTTTTGCGGGATCGGGGTGGGTGGCCTTATGAATCGCATGGTCCACCCAGCCCGGAATTCCCGTGCGAATTTCCTGTAATGACTGATAGATGAGGCGACTCTGCGCTCGCCGGGTGCGGGTTTTGGCGATGGCGTTGCCGTAAGGCAGCTTGCCCGACAGCATCTGGTAAGTGATGACCCCCAGGGAAAAAATATCGGCCTGCGCGGTCGCAGATTCACCCAGAAAAAGCTCGGGCGCCGTGAATTGTGCCGTACCGGCAATGCCTTCACTCGGCTGATGTGCTTCGACCAGGCCGGCGACCTGGGTGGCGCCAAAGTCGATGATTTTTGCCGTGCCTCGCGTGTCGAGCAGGATGTTGTCGGGCCGCAGATCCCGATGCACCATCTCTTGCCGGTGAAAGGCCTGCAGCCCCCTGGCAATCTGGGTCACCAGGGTGCGGACGGTTTCCAGATCGGGTGTCGGATTGTCCAGTATCCACTGGCGCAGGGTTTGCCCTTCAATGTATTCGCTGACACTGTATAAATAGTGCCGGGGCGTGTTTGACGCTATCCCTTTGAGCACGTGCGGGTTATTGATCCGTTTTGCGATCCAGTCTTCCATCAGAAAACTTTCGAGATAGCGCTGATCGTGCCGCGTTTCCTGTGCCGGTGTCTTGATGACCACGACTTGCCGGGTTTCAAGGGTTTCGGCCAGAAACACGTGACTGCGGCTGCTGATATAGAGTTCCCGCAGAATGCGGTAGCCATCGAAGTCGCTGCCGGGCTCGAGTTTCGGCGGTGGCGGCAGCTGCTGCACTTGCTGCTGCACTTCATCCGCCTGGCAGGGCGGGAGTGCGTCGATGCGTGCAATCTGCAGCGTGAGATTATCATCGCTGCCGCGGTCGTAGGCTTCCTGCACCAGACGCTGGGCAGCCACATCAAGATCTTCATCGGGGTGCAGGGCGCGGATAATGGCCTTGGGTTCGAGGTACTCGTACACGCCGTCGGTGGCCAGGATAAATACATCGCCAGGGTTCAGGGGCCAGCGGCTGTATTCCAGTTCGAGGGTGTCGTGAATCCCCAGGGCGCGAGTCAGGTAGCTGGTGTGGGCATCGACAACACGGCGGTGATCGGTGGTCAGGCGCTCCAGGGCGCCGTCGCTGAGGCGAAGGATGCGGGCATCACCACAGTGAAAAATATGTGCCGTGGTCGATTTGAAAATAACGGCACTGAAGGTGCAGACATAACCTTTGTCTTTGTGGAATCGGTAGGGGCTGTTGCGGGTTTGGGAATACAGCCAGGAATTGGTGGCCTTGAGCACCCGATAGGCGGCGGTTTTGACCGACCAGGAGGGTGAAGTGCTGTAGTAGTCGTGCAGAAAGCCCTTGATAGCGGTTTCGCTGGCAAGCTGACTCACATCGCTGCTACTTATGCCATCGGCAATCGCTACGACAATGCCTTTGGTACTTCTCTGAGGTTCGTCCGGCATGCAGGCACCGTGGAAATCCTGATTGACGGCTTTTCTGCCCGCGCTGCTGAACTGACCAAGCGTGATCTGCAATGTTTTTTTCATCGGCAAAATCCCCGCCGCTTCGTGCGGGGACCTCCAGCTGTGACGGGGATATTGCTGTGCTTCAGGCCAGATGGTTTTCGCTCGCCATGGCCTTGGGCTTCTTGCGTTCAGGGTTGGTCCGAACGTGGGTCCAGTACAGGGGCAGGCCTACCAGCAAGAAGCCACCCACCAGGTTGCCCAGGACGGTCGGGATTTCGTTCCAGACTAAGTAATCAATCACGGTGAAGTTGCCACCCATGATCATGGAGAAGGGGAACAGGAACATGTTCACAATCGAGTGCTCAAAGCCCATGAAGAAGAAGAGCATCACCGGCATCCAAATGGCCATCATTTTGCTGGTGGCCGAGGTAGAGATCATGGCACCCACAACCCCCATGGACACCATCCAGTTACAGAGCATGCCGCGAATGAAGATGGTAAACCAGCCATCCAGCCCGTGTGCCTGATAGCCCAGGGTACGGGATTCACCAATGCCGCTGACTTTCGCCGCCAATGTACCGCCATCGGTGTTATAGCCATAGGTCAGCATAAAGGAGACAAAGAAGGCGACGGTGAGGGCGCCGGCAAAGTTACCCACGAATACCAGGCCCCAGTTGCGCAGCATTTGATTAATGGTACAGCCTGGGCGTTTGTCGATCACGGCAAGGGGGACGAGGGTAAAGACACCGGTCAGGAGGTCAAACTTCATCAGATACAGCATGATGAAGCCCAGGGGGAACAGCAAGGCCCCGACCAGGGGGCTGCCGGTGGTGACCATTACTGTGATAGCAGAAAATGCGGCGAGGCCCAGAATGGCGCCGGCCATGAACGCCCGAACCAGGGTATCTTTGGTGGGCATGAATATTTTTTGCTCACCGGAGTCAACCATTTTGGTAGCAAATTCACCGGGTTCTATATAAGCCATAAATACAGTCTCTCTTCAGTTTAGAAGGCTTGGCTCTGTTTCAGAGAGAGCATGCATCATGCCACTATTTATAAATGCTTATAAAACATAGAGATGCTACCTATTTATGGGTGGCGTTGTTTTTGTTACCACAATGTTTAACTAATGGCAATGCACTAAAACATAAAACGCAGCACTCAGTTGGTGCGGGGTGCATCGCCGCCGGAGGCAGCCAGTTGCTGGTCGATCATTCGACACATCCGCCCGGTTTGGCGTGCCCAGGCCTGTGTCATTTCGGGCGTCATGGCCTCGCCCAGGGTGTCAGCCAGGGTCACCTGCAGTGCTTCGAGAAACAGCGCGTACATCGCGGGGTTTACGCCATAACCCTGGTGCGTATGAAGATCGGCCTGAAGGTTCCTGGCACCGGTATCGGGGCGGGCGAGGTTATCTATTATGGCCAGTATGACGGCGTTGAACATTTTGGCGCGCGAGGCGGGGTCGTCCTTGCCCCACAGGTGCGGCCCCTCCGGGCACTGTTCGAAAAAACGGGCGTAGGTCGCCGCTTGCCACTGCTCACTCTGTTCGTGCGAAAGCAATTGCAGGCTGGTCATCAGCAGGTGGATATCGTCACTCATGGATTGGCACCTTTGGCAGAAACAAATGATGAAAAGTGGCGGCCTTTACCGCTGTGCGCCGCGCATTAAACACCCATTGGCCCGTTAAATACAGCCTTGGGGGTTGATGGCTGCACGGGGCTGGATAGCGTCGGTTGGGGCAAGCCCTGATTGACAAGTGCGAAGTAGTTGACCATTGTAGTTGGATATTGCGCCATGGCGGCGGTAATAGGCCCGGTGAATCGGGATCAAACAGGTTAAACCAAGGCTTGGTGCTCAGTGCGCTGGCGAGTATGGGAGTAAGGATCAGAATGATGGCAATTGCGTTAACACTTCATGTGCTGGCAGCAGTGATCTGGGTTGGCGGAATGTTTTTCGCCTATGTTTGTCTGCGCCCGGTGGCGGCCAGTTTGCTGGAACCACCGCAGCGTTTGCCGTTGTGGGTGCATACCTTCAACCGGTTTTTTCCCTGGGTGTGGGCGGCGGTGATCACGCTCCTGCTCACCGGTCATGCCATGATTGGGTTATACGGTGGTTTTGCTGCCGTTGGCAAACATGTGCATCTGATGCTGGGCCTGGGTTATCTGATGTTCCTGATTTACGGGCATCTTTATTTTGCCCCGTTCAAACGCCTGAAACAGGCGGTTGCGGCACAAGACTGGCCCGTGGCGGCGGGGCACCTCAACCGGATACGGCAGATGGTCGGCATTAACCTGGTACTGGGATTGACTACCGTGACGCTGGCCAGCGGCGGGCGCTATCTGTTGTGATTCCCATGCCCCTTGTAACGGGGGCAGCAGGAGCGCAGAAGTATGCAAAAAACAGTGCGTAATCTCGGCTTTGCCATGCTGCTCACGCAACTGGTGGGCTGCAGTGCCTTTGGGTTCTTCTTTGAACGGCTCGACTGGCTCATTGTCTGGCGTGCTGACGACATCTTTGATCTGAGCGAGGCACAGGAAGACCGGCTGCGCCCCAAAGCCATTGCCTTGCGCGAATGGTTGCGCCGTGACGGGTTTGTGCAAGCCCGTCGTCTGCTTGCCAGCGTGCGCACCCAGTGGCAGGCGGGAGAGCAACTGCAGGCCTACCTCTCGCTCGAGGCAGGAATCGAAGCCCTGACGCCGGTGTTTCTGGAACAGGCGGCCCCGCTGGTGGAGGAGATATGCCAAGACTTTACCCCGGCCAACGCCCGCGCCTTCAGAGCCTACACCGAAGACAACTATGAAGACTGGTTTGAATA
>JBFHRO010000118.1:0-10037 GCA_041591635.1 Oleiphilaceae bacterium
ACATGCATGCAACAGCGAACGGAATTTGCCATGTTCGGCCCCAAGTTCAAGCACCTGATGAATCACATCATCACTCAGCAACTCGGCAACGGCCTCCATTAAACCACAGATGCCCTCACCGGTTTGCGCCGACAACCACACCCTTTCCGGCTTGCCATCGGCATCTCGATCGACTCGTGGTGTGCGGTTTTCAAGCAGATCGAGTTTGTTGTACACCTGCAGCACAGGGATATCATCCGCATCTATTTCTGCCAGAACATCATTGACATGACCAATGTTCTCCAATCGATCCTCATCGGCACAGTCAATCACATGCAACAACAGGGAGGCATTGGTGGTTTCTTCCAGTGTCGCGCGAAATGCATCCACCAGCTTGTGAGGCAAGTGCCGGATAAAACCCACCGTATCTGCCAGAATGACCGGGCCGATATCGGGAAGCTCCAGGCGCCGCAGCGTTGGATCGAGCGTGGCAAACAGTTGGTCAGCGGCATACACCCCCGCACGGGTCATGGCATTAAACAACGTCGACTTGCCGGTATTGGTATAGCCCACCAGCGACACAGTGGGAATCTCGGCTCTTTTTCGGGCGCGGCGCCCCTGCTCCCGCTGCTTGCGGACCTTCTCCAGTCGCTTCTGAATGTACTGGATGCGGGCCCGCAACAGACGACGATCGGTTTCGAGCTGGGTTTCACCTGGGCCGCGCAAGCCGATTCCACCTTTCTGACGCTCCAGGTGGGTCCAGCCACGCACCAATCGTGTCGACATATGCTCAAGCTGGGCCAGTTCGACCTGCAGTTTCCCCTCGTGGGTTCGGGCGCGCTGGGCAAAAATATCAAGAATCACCCCAGTGCGGTCAATGACGCGACAGGCAAGCTCACGTTCGAGATTGCGCTCCTGACTGGGTGTCAGTGTGTGATTGAACAGAACAACGTCGGCTTCATGCAGGAGCTTAACCTGCCTGATTTCTTCAAGCTTGCCTTCACCAACGAAGTAACGGGGATAGGGGGTTTGCCGCGTCCCGGTAACCAGTGCCACGGGCTCAACCCCTGCAGACTTCACCAGTTCCCGAAATTCTTGCGGGTCATCCCGCTGACGGTCAGACGAGAAATCCAGGTGAACAAGGACCGCCCGTTCACCTGCCTCATGACGCTCAAACAAGCGGATTGATCTCCCAGATTAAAAAGCCACCGATAAACAAGCGGTGGGTACTGCCCGGATTAGATGCCGCCATCATTCCCATCTTCACCGGGCTGTGGCGCCAGGCGAACGTTTCTCGCCGGCACAACCGTGGAGATAGCATGCTTGTATACCATTTGGCTGACGGTATTCTTCAGCAAGATGACAAATTGATCAAAAGACTCGATCTGTCCCTGCAATTTAATTCCATTGACCAGAAAGATGGACACCGGAATACGTTCTTTGCGCAAGGCATTAAGGTAAGGGTCTTGTAATGAGTGCCCTTTCGACATGTGACTTCTCCTGTTTGTAATGTAGTTGTTTCCTGGTGCCCGCCCATCGCGACCGTGCATCACGGCACGTCAGCAAACGGGTTCTGGATATCTGTTCCGGAAATTGGGGCAGTATTGATGATTTTCAATGCCTGATCAAGCAAGTTATCTGCCGTACTTTCGAGCCAATGCAAATCCTTCCATCCTCGCAGCCAGGTTAGCTGGCGCTTGGCGAGCTGGCGGGTAGCCACGACACCGCGTTCGACCATCTCAGTGTAGTCAAGCTTGCCTTCCAGATACTCCCACACTTGACGATAGCCCACACAACGCATGGAGGGCATATCCAGATTCAGATCACCCCGCTCATACAGCTGTTTTACTTCGTCAACCAGCCCCTGCCGGAGCATTTCTTCGAAACGCCGGCGGATTCGCTCATGGAGCCACTTGCGATTCGCCGGTGCGACAGCGAGATTGAGCATAGTATAGGGCAATACCGGCGCTGCCTCCTGCTTCTCACTCGAAGTGTAATCGGCAGACTCGATGTTGCCAGCCGACTGGCGTTGCCAGTGGGCCGACAGGGTTTCTCCCGACACCAGATAGACCTCAAGTGCACGGGAGATTCGTTGGGGATCATTGGGGTGAATCCGTGCCGCAGACACAGGATCAACCTCTTGCAGCTTGGCATGCAGATGCGGCCAGCCAAATTGGCGGGCTTCGTCCAGGAGCCTTTTTCGCACCTGCGCATCGGCTTGGGGCAAGCTCGCCAACCCCCCCTGCAGCGCATGGAAATACATCATGGTGCCCCCCACAAGCAGCGGGGTTCGGCCGGTGGCGAGAATCGTGGCGATTTCCCGCTGGGCATCCGCGCAGAATTGGGCCGCCGAATAGCTTTGCGCCGGATCCAGAATATCGATCAGACGGTGAGGAAAACGGGCCTGCAACACCGGATCCGGTTTGGCCGTTCCTATATCCATGCCACGGTAGATAAGGGCAGAATCGACACTGACAATATCACAGGCCAACCGCTCGCTTAACTGCACCGCCAGATCGGTTTTTCCTGCGGCGGTGGGCCCCATGAGGCAAATCACCTGAGGAATCGAAGTCACACCCATCAGCGCCCTCGCAAAAACAGCTTGTCGAGCTCGGCCATACTCAACTGTGTCCAGGTGGGACGGCCGTGGTTGCACTGTCCGCTGCGCTCGGTTACCTCCATGTCACGCAACAGGCGGTTCATTTCGGCCAGCGTCAATTGGCGATTGGCGCGCACCGAGCCATGGCACGCCATGGTCGCCAGCAATTCATTGACTCTTGCTTCGAGACGATCACTACTTCCCAGCACAAAGAGATCGGCCAGTACATCACGCACCAGTTTCGCGACATCACTTTGCGACAGCATGGCGGGAATCTGGCGAATCAGCAGCAGCTCTGGGCCAATACGCTCTACCAGCAAGCCCAACGTCGTCAGCGCCTCGTTGTGCTCTTCAGCCAGTGCCGCCTCCCTGGCACTCACGGTCAGACTCAGAGGCACCAGCAAGGGCTGCACACTCATTGCACGGGCGTAATAGGCTTTCTTCAAGCGCTCATACGTAATGCGTTCATGTGCGGCATGCATGTCTACCAGCACCAATCCAAGCGAATTCTGCGCCAGCACGTAAATGCCGTGCAGCTGGGCAATCGCAAAACCCAAGGGCGGCATCTCACTCTCTTCGGCAGAAGGCTGATCCTGCGGTGCGCGCGACGCGACCGAAGCCGCGGTAACCTCCGGATGCAAGGCGCCATAACCCCGGATCTGGTCACGAATCATTCCGGCGCTGGGCGTAACCGGTAGACCAAGCGTACGAAACGGCTCACCCGTATCAGTGGCAACCGATAGCTGCAATGGGCTTTGAGCCATGGCGGCAGGAGTGCTGCCTGCATCGGTCGACGCCACCAGGCTCGCCCCCGTGCTGCCTGAGAGTGTGTCCTGAGGGCGCACCTCGGCCAGAGCCCGATGCAGGCTGCGAAAAATGAAATCGTGCACCAGCCGGCCGTCACGAAACCTCACCTCATGCTTGGTTGGATGCACATTGACATCGACCACACCGGGATCGAGCGCCAGATACAACACAAACGCCGGATGGCGGCCATGGTAGAGAACGTCTCTATAGGCCTGCTTGATGGCATGGGCGACCAGCTTGTCGCGAATGACGCGTTGATTGACGAAAAAGTACTGCAGGTCGGCCTGACTGCGGGAAAACGCCGGCAAGGCCACCCAGCCATGCAATTTCAATCCCGAGGCTTCGTGCTCGATCAGGATGGCGTTTTGCATGAACTGGGCGCCACACAACTGCCCAATGCGACGCTCCTGCTCAACAGGTGAGACCGCAGGAGGCAACTGATGCACCACCCGCTGATTGTGACGCAACACGAATCCAACATCGAAGCGCGACAATGCCTGCCGCTTGACGACTTCTTCTATGTGCGCAAACTCGGTTTTTTCGGTGCGCAAGAACTTGCGCCGGGCCGGTGTGTTAAAAAACAGATCCCTGACTTCCACCGAAGTCCCGACCGGGTGGGCGGCCGGGGCCACCGCCGGGAGCATATCACGGCCTTCGGCACTCACTTTAAAGGCGGTATCGGCACTGATTTCCCGTGACGTGAGCACCAGCCGCGAGACCGAGCTGATACTGGCAAGGGCCTCGCCCCTGAATCCGAGGGTGGCGACGGCCTCAAGATCATCCAGCGACTGTATCTTGCTGGTGGCATGGCGGCTGAGTGACAGCGGGAGATCGTCACGGGCGATACCCGAGCCATCATCACTGAGGCGAATAAGTTTTAATCCACCGCCCTCAATATCCAGCTCGATTCGCCGGGCGCCCGCGTCCAGCGCATTCTCCAACAGTTCCTTTACCACCGACGAAGGGCGTTCGACCACTTCACCCGCCGCAATCTGGTTGGCCAGCTGGGGTGATAGCACATGGATTCGACTCATGAATTGCTCTGTCCGCGGCCCGGCATCAGGTTGAGGGGATCTGAATAACCTGACCAATGCGCACCGTCGGCGAGTTCAGCCCGTTAAATGACATCAGGGTATCCACACTCACGTCGTGACTGCGAGCAATCTGCGACAGGGTATCACCACGACGAACCTCGTAGCGCCGCACTGCATCGGAAAGGCGTCGTTGTTGCTGTTGCTCCCACGCCAACAGCGATCCGGGTGGCGGCGTATTGGCAAAATATTGCTGCACCCCGCTGGCGATGCTCTCGGCAATGCGCCGCTGGTACTTCTGGGTTTTCAGCAGCGCCGATTCGGTGGGATTGGAGATGAACCCGGTTTCCACCAGTACGGAAGGAATATCGGGAGACTTGAGCACCACAAAACCGGCATGTTCAACGCGCCCCTTGTGCAGCCGCGCCACCTTGCCGACCGATTTGAGTATGTGCTCGCCCACGCCCAGGCTGGCCTTGAGGCTGGCCGTCATGGAAAGATCCAGCAATACCCCGGCCAGAACTTCATCTTTATCGTCCAGGGTCACACTGCCCGCACCACCAATGAGGTCGGCGCCGTTTTCCCGCCGCGACAACCAGCGCCCCATTTCACTCTCCGCGCCACGATCCGAGAGCGCCCACACAGAAGCACCTTCAGCATCAGGACGATTAAAGGCATCGGCATGCACAGATACAAACAGGTCGGCATTATACTTGCGGGCCTGACGCGTACGCTGGCGCAAGTCGACATAATAATCCCCGTTGCGGGTAAGCTTTACCGTGAAGCCGCGCTGCTGCCCCAACTGTGCCTGAACTTCTTTGGTAATGGTCAGCACCACATCCTTTTCGCGCACCCGGGCCGGGCCAATGGCACCCGGGTCTTCGCCGCCGTGTCCTGCGTCGACGACAATCACAATATCGCGCCTGTCTTTGTGCTCATCAACTGAACGGCTGACTTTGGCGGCACTTTCTTCGGCGTCATCCAGCAGATCTATGACCAGACGATGGCCGTATTGCTCGTTGGGCTTGAGCAGACTGCTGCGCGGTTTGAGCGGCTTGGCAAGGTCAAGCACGATGCGCATGTCCTTGCCGTTGCGCACGGCCGAGCGTACACGCAGGATGGGCGTATCCTTGATGCTCAGGCGCGAGAAATCCACTTTGGATTTGACATTCATGACATCCACAACAATCCGGTCCGGGCCGGTAAGACTCAGCAACTGATGCGACACCTCCCCGGACACATCAATCACCAGCTGAGTGCTGGTAGGTGCCGACCACAGACGCGCATGATCCAGGCTCGCGCCAGCAGCCAGTCCGCTTCCCATCAGGGTTCCCAGCCACGCACAAAATATGACAAGCCTTGACGACGACATCCTGTCTGAACCCTTGCATTGATACTGCATGAAGACTTTCATACACGCCGACATTTTCATTTTGCCTACAACCTTTATGAAGTGCACTCGCGAACCTGCGAAGGCTGCACCTTACCCTTTACTTGATTGAGCATTTCCCGCCCCTTTTCCGTACCCGCCAGCATGCGCAGCTGGCGGCCATGGCCGTGACGCTCAAACACCAGTTCCAGATCTGCCGCCGGAATCCAGCCTTGCCCCCGGCAGGGCCATTCCACCAGGCAGAGATTCTCTGGACAGAAGTACTCCCGGGCGCCCATTAACTCGACTTCCTGCGGGTCTTCGAGACGATACAGATCGAAGTGATACAGGTTCACGGACTCCAGTTCGTAAGGCTCGACAATGGTATAGGTCGGGCTTTTGACCTTGCCCTGATAGCCCAGTGCGTTCAGCAAGCCCCGGGCCAGAGTGGTTTTTCCCATCCCCAGCGCGCCTTGCAAAAACACCACCCCACCCGATCTCACGGCCGGAGCAAGATCGCGCCCCAGTGCCAGCGTCTGCGCTTCATCCTCCAGCACCAGCAGGAGTGAATTCTCATCTTGCCTGCCCGTCGATTCTACCCTTGCCAAGCCCGTCTCCTGCTCTTGATCGCTATTTATTTCTGCCGCTACGTTCACTGCATTGGTTGTGTCAGGCATGCTGCGCCATCAACACGGGGGCCAGCGCCTCGATCACGTCGGTAGCCAGCATGGCAAAAACCCCTTTGTGCCCGCGCGCCACGACCCCTGCCTCCTGGTGCAAAGCCACCCCCAGCGGGGCCAGAATGCGATGGTCCACCTTTTGTGCAATCAGCGCCCCCAGAATACCACTTAACACATCGCCCATGCCTGCCGAAGCCATACCGGGATTGGCCTCCCCTACTACCCAGACTTCTGCCTGAATCGCTTCAGACTGTTCAACCGCGGGCGATAGCACCTCCGGCGACGTCGCAAAAGAGGCATCATCACAGGTTTGTGCCACCAGCGTGCCGGCCCCCTTCAACACCACCGCCCCGCCATATTTCTGTTGCAGACGACGCGCAGCCTGATAGCGATCGGCTTCAATCTCAGCCACGCTCACCCCCAGCAGCCGGGCGGCTTCACCCGGGTGGGGCGTCAACACCCAGTTATTTCTCGGCTCAACCTGCCGTGTGGCCAGAAGATTGAGTGCATCGGCATCCAGCACCAGCGGCACCCGCCGGATTCGCGACACCTCAAGCACTTTCTGCAGCATTTGTTCGGCCCAACTGTCCTTACCCAGACCGGGCCCGATAACCACCACAGTGGCCCGGGCCAAAAGCGGCTCCAGATCGGCCCCGTTACGCACCCCTGTGACCATGAGCTCGGGCCGCCTTGCCAGGCAACCGGTGACGTGCTCGGCCAGGGTCGCGAGGCTCACCAGTCCGGCCCCGGTGCGCAAGCCCGCCTCTCCTGCCAGCAAGGTAGCGCCTGCCATGCCGCGATTACCACCGACAATCAGCAAGTGGCCACAGGTGCCCTTGTGCGCCGCAGGCTGGCGCGCCGCCAACGCATGACGCAGGTTTTGCCAGCGGGCAACGTAGTCGCGAACAGGAACTTGTGCAAACACTGAAGGCGCAACTCCCAGATCGGTAACTACCAGCTCACCGCAGTAATTCGCCGCCTGCCCCGTCACCAGCCCCCGTTTGAGGCCAATAAAACTGACCGTCGCACTGGCCTTGACCACCGGCCCCAAGGGCTGACCGGTGTCGCTGCAGAGTCCCGACGGGATGTCCAGCGCCAGTACCGGCTTGTGGTGTGCGTTGATGCTTTCAATGGCTTGGGCACACTCATCACGCACCTGCCCCGACAAACCGATACCCAACACCCCATCAACAATGACTTCGCCGCGCAAAACGGTCTCTGGCCCCCAACGCTCAACCGTTACCCCTGCGGCCTGGGCCAGCTGCCAGGCTTCGCGGGCCTCGTGACGCAAACCGGCGGGATCGACCAGTGACACCAGTTGCACATCCAGCCCCCGGCTTTTTGCCAGCTGCGCCACCACATACCCATCGCCGCCATTGTTGCCTGCACCGCACACAAGACTTATTCCCTGTGTCTGCGGCCAGCGATTGACAAGCACCCGGAACGCCTCTCGTCCCGCTTTTTGCATCAATTCAAAGCCACTCAAGGGGCCGGCTTCAATGGCAAGTCGATCAAGACGTTTGGCCTGGGCCGCGGTATACAGCCGCTGGGGCGGTAAAAGCGTTTTCCTTGATGCTCGGGTCAATTCTGCCGTCTCCGCGAGGGATAAAAAAGCATGGTGATAAACTGGATAAAAAAATGGCGCTACCTATTTGTAAATCATAGCAAAAGGAAATACAAAGATCATTTTATAATCAGCTTCATCCTCTTTATCACCCAAGTGGCGTGAAACCTGTCCGGATCCGCGCTAGCCATCACGCGCAACGAACAGTACCATGCCGGCCTGGTTGTTCTTTTTTGTGCCCGCCTCATGCCCGACATCATCCCGACACTCGATCTGGTCGCGCTGACCGACAGAATCAAGACTCACGCTCTGGCGCTGGGGTTTCAGCAAGCCGGCATTACCGACGTGGACGCCGGCATCCACAAAGAACGCTTTCTGGCCTGGCTCGATGCTGGCTACCAGGGCACCATGGCGTACATGAATGCCCACGGCACCAAGCGCTTTACCCCGGAACAGTTGATCGACGGCACCGTCAGGGTCATTTCGGTGCGCATGGACTACCTGCCACCCAATACCACCGGCACCGCCATGCGCGACGTGCTGCAGGATAAAACCAAAGGCTACATTTCGCGCTACACCCTGGGACGGGACTACCACAAGCTGGTGCGAAAACGTCTGACCCGGCTGGCGGACTACATCAACGAACAGGTGCCCGGCTACGATTACCGGGCCTTTGTCGACAGCGCCCCGGTGCTTGAGCGCGGGTTTGCGCAAAAAGCGGGGCTGGGCTGGATTGGCAAAAACGCCATGCTGATCAACAGGAAAGCCGGCTCCTACTTTTTCATCGCCGAGATTTATACCAGTTTGCCCCTGCCTGTGGATGCCCCTCACACCCAGGAACACTGCGGCAACTGCCGTGCCTGCCTCGACGTTTGTCCCACCCAGGCCTTTGTCAGCCCTTATGTGCTCGACGCCCGGCGCTGCATTTCCTACCTTACCATCGAGCTGAAGGAGGCGATCCCCGAAAGTCTGCGCCGCGGCATGGGCAACCGGATTTTCGGCTGCGACGATTGCCAGCTGGTATGCCCCTGGAACCGGTTCGCCCGCCACACCGGCGAAGGTGATTTCTCGCCCCGGCACCGACTGGATAATCGCCGCCTGACTGAACTCTTTGCCTGGAGCGAACAGGAATTCCTGCAACACACCGAAGGCTCCAGCATCCGCCGCGCGGGCTACGAAGGCTGGCTGCGTAACATCGCCGTCGCTCTGGGCAACGCCCCGACCACAGCGGAGATTCTCGCCGCCCTGCAAAGCCGCCAGCATTACCCCTCAGCACTGGTGCAGGAACACGTTATCTGGGCATTGCAGGAACATGCAAGGCGAGCACAACAGCCGGCACCCTGACGTCTGCAGGGCCATCAATCCAGACGCAGGAAGTGGCTGCGGTAATAGCGCAATTCTTCGATAGATTCCCGGATATCTTCCAGTGCCAGATGCACTTCGCGCTTTTTAAAGCCCGCCATGATCGAAGGCTTCCAGCGTTTGGCCAGCTCCTTGAGCGTACTGACATCAATGTTGCGGTAGTGACAATAGGCTTCAAACCCGGGCATGTAGCGGGCCAAAAAACGCCTGTCTTGCCAAATGCTGTTGCCGCACAAAGGTGATGCGTTGGGCGCAACGTACTGGCGCACAAAGGCCAGCGTTTGCTGCTCGGCCTCCTGCACACTGATCTGGCTGGCCCGCACCCGGTCAGTCAGGCCGGACTCGCCGTGGGTTCGGGTGCACCACTCGTCCATCGCCGCCAATACTTCCTCGCTTTGATGAATGGCCAATACCGGGCCTTCGGCGATTACCTCCAGGGAGGCATTGGTCACTATGGTGGCGATTTCAATGATCCGGTCTTTTTCCGGGTCAAGGCCCGTCATTTCAAGATCGACCCAGATAAGGTACTGCTGATTGGTCATGTTTGCTTCTCCATGCCCTGTTTGGTAACTAACGCAAATACGGGCATTCACATCTCCCGAAATCCGCCCTTACGGGCCTTGTGACAGAGCCTTGCGGCTCGCTC